>NZ_PDJK01000001.1:0-337171 GCF_002564045.1 Amycolatopsis sulphurea
CGAGGGGCGATCCGAGTCCTTCGAGACACAGGGATCGTGGAGGTCATTCGTCCAAAAGGCACGTTCATACGAACGCCGCCGACTCGAACAGTCCGCGAACCCAGTTCGCGCTACCAGTGGGAGAAGGATAGAGCACTACTGTCCCGCGAAGAGCGACTATCAACGGGGGCCAGCGAAAAAGAGAGCGGGCTCGACACCGCCGATCTTGAGTTTTCGGCGAAATATGAAAAAACCATTTCCGATGAATACATTTCCGGCAGGCTTGGAGTAGAGGAAGGCACCCAGGTTCTCAAAAGGACGTACTCCACGACGAGCATTAAATCAGGGTCAGTCATAGGTAGGTCAAACTCGTATATCCCGCTGGATATCGTGGATGGAAACCCGGACCTTCTTGACGATCGTAACGAGCCTTGGCCCGGGGGCACGCAACACCAACTCAGTACCGTAGGCGTCGAGGTAGACTCAATCTCTGATCGGATACTGGCCAGAGTACCAACCGTTGACGAACGTGAATCGATGAAGATTCCCGAAGGTACTCCGCTATTCGTTATCGAAAAAACGTCTATCGACATTGCTGGCCGTATTGTGGAATTTTCGAGCATTCTTCTCCCCGCTGACCGGGCAGAACTCAAGTACTCCATTCCCTTGAAGCGATGGAAAAAGGGGCAACATGCCGGTAATTAGTGTCATTACCGCCGTATACCATGGTGGTCACCATTTCCTACGGGAGGCGTACAATTCCCTAGTCGCGCAGAAGCTTCCTAACGGCTGGTCCTGGCAATGGTGCATCCAGGAAGATGGCGATACCGGTCTGCCCGCCGACGAGATCCCAAACGACGAGCGAGTGTCATACGGAATTGGCCTTGGTGGACGAACAGGAGTTGCCCGGACGATGGCGCTTGCCCGCGCATCTGGGATGTACGTTCGAACGCTAGACGCCGACGACATGTTGCTTCCGGGCGCACTCACTCGTGACATTGAAACCCTGGATAGCGTGCCGTGGTGCACTTCTGCGTGTGTAGACCTCCTGCCGAGCGGCAAGATCGTGCCGGGTCCATACGACCCCACGCCGGGACTGCTCGATCCAGGTCGCTTCTACCGCGAACATGAGGCTGACCGATTGTCCGTGCAGGCAGTGACCTTCGCGGCGCACACGGATCTAATTTGGGCGCTCGGTGGCTGGCCAGCATTGACCGGCGCGGAGACGGACGGACTACTCCTTGCCGCCGAAGCCGTAGCCCAAGGGGCATTCATCGGAGAGCCGGGCCTTATCTACCGGAAGCACGCTGCCCAAACGACGGCATCCGACCGGTATTGGCATGCAGACGAAGCGAAAGCACGCAAGGACGCGGTTCGTCATAGAGCCCGCGCGCTCCGGCGGACCAACTGGTCCTGGAATCCTCGCCAGCCGGTCCCAGCCAGTGCCTAGACCTCCGTGTTCAGAGTTTCCTTACTTGTTCAAGGCGGCCCCTCCGGGGCCGCTGAGCACTGTGTTTGATCCGCGGGCAAGCCCCGCCGGGGCGTGCGGGCTGGCGCCCGGTCCCCGGCGGTCGCCCGCGGAAAAGCAGCCCAGCGACCACCCGCCGGAGGAGCCGCAGACAGGGGCTCACCGATCAAGAGATGTCCTCGCCGGACGGGCAGGTCTCCAGGATGGACAAGTGGGGCGCATCGGTTGCGTTCGTGCGTGCCTGTCGTCCATCCCGACGACCTCCCAAGGGCTATCAAGCCTGTCAAGGGGGCAGTCCCGCGGTACGCTCACCAGGGGCGGGAAGGTGCCCCCTTGACAGGCTTGATCGGGCTGAAGCCAGGTCGACGGGATGGACGAAGAGGCCCCCACTTGTAGGTTGAGACGGCGGTGGTCGGCAACCCACATTCCGCCCACATGACACCGGCGAACAACGACTGACAACCATGATCACGGACAGGTATTTTCTTTGATAGCAAAGGAAATACCGAACCCGACGCAGGTCGGGCAAGAGCCGAGTAAGTACATCAGCCCCACACTCATCAGTCTCGAACGCTGTGCCGCCGACGCAGGCGGTGGTGCATAGCTACGCGCTGTTCCCGCACCAGCGAGTCGAAGGCAACGTGGCGTTCGGGTTGAAGGCGCGACGGATGCGCCGGGCGGAGGTCGCCCGGAGAGTGGGGGAAGGGCCTGGGGCCTATGCCCGGCGGTTCCCGCGGGAGCTTTCCGGTGGGCAGCAGCAGCGCGGGGCGCTCGCGATCCGCCGGCGAGTGCTGCTGCTCGACGAGCCACTGTCCGCTTTGGACGCGACATTGCGTGAGGACATGGTCGCCGAGTTGCTGCGGCTGCGGGCCGAATTGCCGGACACCACGCTGATCTACGTCACCCACGACCGGGCGGGGGCGCTCGCGCTTGCCGACCGGGTCGCCGTGCTGCGGGAGCCCGGCTGGTGGAGCCGGGCTCGTGCGAACAGCTCTACCGGCGGCTGGCCGGCGAGTTCACCTTCCGGTTCCTCGGCGCCGCGAACCTGATCCCGGTCGAGCTGGTGCGGATCGCCGAGACGGTCGCGACAGTGCGGTTCGGACCCGCCGGATTGACGGACGCTGCGCTCTTCGCCCTCACCGACCGTGGCCAGGTCTTCCTCGCGTCGGCGAGCACGGTGCTGTTGCTGGTCGGGGTGGGGTCGGGCTCGCTGACCGGATTTCTGGGCTGCCGATGCAACCCGAACGGCCTGGATTCCGTCCGCACGGGTATGCGGAGAACCGGAAAGGTCCTGGGAACGGGTGCGCTGTTGCTCGTGGTGGTCGGCTGTGGCGCGCACAACGCCGGGAGCGCGCCATCTTCGACGCCGCCTGCCGCGACGACCACGCCGCCTGCTTCGACCACGACACCGCCCGCCTCGACCACCACACCGCCGGCGCCTTCGACGAATGTGCCGCCGCGGAGCCACCCGACGCAGGGCGTACCGCCGGGGGACACCGATCCGGCGGCGAACCAGGTCGACGTGTCGGCGTTGCCCGCGGATTACCCGCGCGACGTGATCCTCGCCGACGGTGGTGCGACTGTGGTGATCCAGGCCGAGCAAGCCGGCTGTGACCGCCTGAGCGCCGCTCCCGGGGAGCAGACGGCGAGCCAGGTCGTGGTGACCGTGACCCTGACCCGGGCGCCGCGTGGGCAGATGTGTCCCATGCACATCAAGGAAAATCCGCTGTTCGTGCACTTGAACGCGCCGCTCGGCGGGCGGCAGCTCGTGCTGCGGCCCGGTTCCTGAGCGCATGCAACCCCTCGCGGCGATCATTCCGTCCCCTGTGCATGAGGTACTCGACGAAGCTGATCGGAACGGCAATCATCCTCGCGACGGTCACCGCGTGCGGCGGGCCGTCGGTGGCCACGGCGCCGGCGGGCTCCCCATCCCCGAGTTCGCCCCCGTCCGTCAAGCCGCAGTACCAGGCTCCGGCGGGCAGCATCCCGGTGCCTGCGGCGAAGCTCGACCCGGCCGCGCTGCCGAGGGAATTCCCGCGTGAGGTCTACACCAGCGACGGCGGCAAGGTCCTGGTCGTGCGCGCCGAGGAAGGCGGCTGTCAGCACGCGCTCGGTGAAGCGGTCGAGCAGACCCCGCAGCACGTGGTGATCGACCTGAGTGAAACCAAGGCGCAGACCGGCCAGATGTGCACAATGGACTTGCGGCACCCGGTGATCACGGTGCCGCTGACCGCCCCGCTCGGCGATCGGACAGTCGTCCTGAAGCAGTCCTCACCTCGGTGACCACGCTCCGCGCCAAGGCTGTGAAGGGGCCCTTCACGGACTCAGAGTCCGTGAAGGGCCCCTTCACGGCATTTCGGCGAAGGGCAGGCCAAGGTCACCGAGACCTTCGACTGGTCCACGGCGCGGCTCCCGTTCGCGATCGGCCTCGCCGGATTCCCGAAGCGCAACGCGGAGGCGATCGAGAAGACCCTCGCCCGGCTCGGGGCGCTGTTTCCCGGCTGATTTCTCCGGTATACGCCGGTCCGGCCGGTGATCTTCACCCTGCCCGGAACAGCCCGGCCGAGATAGTTGTAGCATTGCAAATGTTGTAGAGCTATAACCATCTCGATCGGAGGCACATGCCGGAGCTGAGCCACCGGCGGCGGCAGCTGGTCCTCGCGGTCTGCTGTCTGAGCCTGTTCATCGTGGGCCTGGACAACACCATCGTGAATCTGGCGCTGCCCGCGATCCAGCGCGAACTCGGCGCGTCCGTGTCCAGCCTGCAATGGACCATCGACGCGTACACGCTGGTGCTGGCCAGCCTGCTGATGCTGTCCGGATCCACCGCGGACCGGATCGGCCGGCGCCGCACCTTCCAGACCGGGCTGGTGCTGTTCGGTCTCGGTTCGCTGCTGTGCGGGCTGGCGCCGAACCCCGGGCTGCTCATCGCGTTCCGCGCGGTGCAGGCGGTCGGCGGGTCGATGCTCAACCCGGTCGCGATGTCCATCATCACCAACACCTTCACCGAACCCCGCGAACGCGCCCGCGCGATCGGCGTCTGGGGCGGGGTGGTCGGCCTGAGCATGGCGGTCGGCCCGGTCGTCGGCGGGGCGCTGGTCGCGTCGGCGGGGTGGCGGTCGATCTTCTGGATCAACGTCCCGGTCGTGCTCGCCGCGGTGGTGCTGACCGCGGTGTTCGTGCCGGAATCACGTGCGCCGCGGGCGCGCCGGCTCGACCCGGTGGGGCAGCTGCTGGTGATGGTGTTCCTGGCCGGGCTGACCTACGGGATCATCGAGGGCCGAGACGCCGGGTACGGCGCCCCGTACATCATGGTGTCCTTCGGGCTGGCGCTGGTCGCGCTGGTGATGCTCGTACCGTATGCACGACGGCGCGCGGAACCGTTGCTGGAGTTGAGGTTCTTCCGCAGTGCCCCGTTCTCCGGGGCCACCGTGATCGCGGTCTGCGCGTTTGCGGCGCTCGCCGGGTTCCTCTTCGTCAACACGCTCTACCTGCAGGAGAGCCGGGGCTACAGCGCTTTGCACGCCGGGCTGCTGACCTTGCCGATGGCGGTGGTGACGGCGGTCGCGGCGCCGCTGTCCGGGTGGATCGTGGGCACCCGCGGGGCGCGGTTCCCGCTCGTGCTGGCGGGTGCGGCGATCGCGGCGTCGGCGGGGCTGCTCGCGACGATCACCGTGGACACCCCGTTGTGGTGGCTGATGCTCGCCTACGTGCTCTTCGGGCTCGGGTTCGGCATGGTCAACGCGCCGATCACGAACGCGGCGGTGTCCGGGATGCCGCGGGCGCAGGCCGGGGTGGCCGCCGCGATCGCGTCGACGAGCCGTCAGGTGGGGGCCTCGCTCGGGGTCGCGGTGATCGGCGCGGTGGTGACCGGTGGGGTACACGGCGGGTTCGGGGCGGGGCTGGCCGAGGCGAGTCACGCCGGATGGTGGATTATCGCCGGATGCGGGCTGCTGGTGCTGATGCTGGGTCTGGTCACGACGAGCGCGCGGGCGCGGGCGGGAGCGAGCCGGGTCGCGGCGGAGCTGGATCCGGAACCGGTGGCCACGGGATGAACGACGAGGCGTTCCGGGTGTGGGCCCGGCTGCGGGCGATGGTGCTGGAGCTGCACGATCGGCGCAGCGTCGCCTCCGCGGAGCTGGGCATGAGCTTCATCAAGGTGAAGGCGTTGCTCAAGGTGGCCGCGGGGCCGCTGACCATGCGGGAGCTGACCGATCGGCTGAGCACCGACCGGCCCTACACCACGCTGGTGGTGGACGAGCTGGTGCGCCGCGGGCTGGCGGTCCGGGAGCCGCATCCCGAGGACCGCCGCAGCCGGGTGGTGACCGCGACCCCGGCCGGTGCCGCGGCGGCCGCGCGGGCGCAGCAGATCCTGGGGGAGCCGCCGCCGCAGTTGCGGGCGCTGCCGGCGGCCGAGCTGGCCGCGCTGGACCGGATCACCGCGCTGCTCGTGCCCGGTCCGTCCACTGCGGACGGACCGCACCGAGGGGTCCGTCCGCGGCGTCGCCTCAGCGGAAGCTGATCTGCAGGACCGGTTCGCTGGTCTCGGCGAAGAAGTCGGTGCCCTTGTCGTCGATCACGATGAACGCGGGGAAGTCCTCGACCTCGATCCGCCAGACCGCCTCCATGCCGAGTTCGGCGTATTCGAGCACGTCGACCTTTTTGATGCAGTCCTTGGCCAGCCGGGCGGCCGGGCCGCCGATCGAGCCGAGGTAGAAGCCACCGTGCTTGCGGCAGGCCGCGGTGACCTGCTTCGAGCGGTTGCCCTTGGCGAGCATCACCAGGGAGCCGCCCGCGGCCTGGAACTGGGCGACGTAGGAGTCCATCCGCCCGGCCGTGGTGGGGCCGAACGAACCCGACGGGTAGCCCTCGGGGGTCTTGGCCGGGCCCGCGTAGTACACGGGGTGGTCGCGCAGGTACTGCGGCATCTCCTCGCCGGCGTCGAGCCGTTCGGCGATCTTCGCGTGCGCGATGTCGCGGGCCACCACCAGCGGGCCGGTCAGCGACAGCCGGGTCTTCACGGGCAGCTGGGAAAGCTGGGCGCGGATCTCGGTCATCGGCCGGTTCAGGTCGACGGCGACGACTTCTTCGGACAGCTCGTCCTCGGTGATCTCCGGGAGGAACCGGGCCGGGTCGCGTTCGAGCTGTTCGAGGAACACGCCCTCGGTGGTGATCTTGGCCTTGGCCTGGCGGTCGGCCGAGCAGCTGACCGCGACGCCGACCGGGCAGCTGGCACCGTGCCGGGGGAGCCGGATCACGCGGACGTCGTGGCAGAAGTACTTGCCGCCGAACTGCGCGCCGATGCCGAACTGGCGGGTCATCTCCAGCACCTGCTGTTCGAGGTCGCGGTCACGGAAGGCGTGGCCGAGTTCCGAGCCTTCGGCGGGCAGATTGTCCAGGTAGCGGGCCGACGCCAGCTTCGCGGCCTTCAGGGTGAACTCCGCGGACATCCCGCCGACGACGATCGCCAGGTGGTACGGCGGGCAGGCGGCGGTGCCGAGGCTGCGCAGCTTCTCGTCCAGGAACCGGGCGAGCCGCTTGGGGTTCAGGACGGCCTTGGTCTCCTGGTACAGGAACGTCTTGTTGGCGCTGCCGCCGCCCTTGGCCATGAACAGGAACTCGTAGCTGGGCTGCCCGGCGCCCTCGGCGGTGCTGTCCTTGTGGTACAGCTCGATCTGGGCGGGCAGGTTGGTGCCGGTGTTGCGTTCTTCCCAGAAGTTCAGCGGCGCCATCTGCGAGTAGCGCAGGTTGAGCTGCTGGTAGGCGTCGAAGATGCCCTGGGACAGGGCGCGTTCGTCGTCGCCGCCGGAGAGCACGCCCTCGGTGCGTTTGCCGATGACGATGGCGGTGCCGGTGTCCTGGCACATGGGGAGCACGCCGCCGGCCGAGATGGCCGCGTTGCGCAGCAGGTCCATGGCGACGAAGCGGTCGTTGCCGCTGGCCTCGGGGTCGTCGACGATCGAGCGCAGCTGGGCCAGGTGCGAGGTGCGCAGCAGGTGCTGGATGTCGGTGATGGCGGTGCGCGCGAGCGTGGTGAGCGCTGCGGGGTCGACCTGGAGGAAGGTCCGGCCCGCGGCCTCGACGGTTTCCACCCCGTCGGTGGTGACCAGCCGGTACTCGGTGGTGGTGTCCTTGCCCAGCGGCAGGACTTCGGTGTGCTGAAACGTGGTGGACGGCACAGCCAGGCTCCTTTGCCCTGATCGGGATCCGCCCACGGTACTCAGGCCGCTCCGGCGCCGTCCGCCCCCGCAGGGTCACTGTGGGATACCACACGCCCGGCGGGATACCGCCCGCGCCGGTGGGTTGTGGTTCGGGAGGCCGGGCCCACCCCGACGGACCCGACCTCCCGGGGAAAGCGGCGTGGCTGCGCTTACACCCACCCGCGTGGCCTCACCGCGACCGTCCGGCCGACCCCCCGCCGGACGTCACCCCCGCTTCCTACCCACCCAGTCTCGCACCCAAACCCGCTCGTCCCCAACCCCTCGTAACAACTCGACCACCCCTTGCGCACACCCCTGCCTCCCCCCGGCCCCGTCGCACGGCAGGCAACGGAGCTGTGAAGGGACCCTTCACGGACTCAGAGGCTGTGAAGGTGCCCTTCACAGACCTGCGGTGCGGTGCAGGTGACCACGCCGGGGTCCAGGGGGCTCGCCCCCTGGCGGGGGTTTGGGGGTTCGGCCCCCAAAGGACACGGAGGTGGGGCCACAGGCGAGCGCACTCCGCGTGCACACTTCACCCAACCCCACCGACCTCAGCTGGCGTACGCGCGCAGCCGGTCGGCTCGCTCGCCTTGGCGGAGCTTCGACATGACCTCGCGTTCGATCTGGCGGACGCGTTCGCGGGAGAGGCCGAAGTGCTTGCCGATCTGGTCGAGGGTGCGGGGCTGGCCGTCGTCGAGGCCGTAGCGGAGCCGGATGACGTGCTGTTCGCGGTCGTCGAGGGTGGCGAGTACGCGGCGCATGTCGTCCTGCAGCAGCCCGGAAATGACGGCGCTTTCCGCGTCGGTGGCCTCGGAGTCCTCGATGAAGTCGCCGAGCGGCGCGTCCTCCTCGGTGCCGACCGGCATGTCGAGACTGACCGGGTCGCGGGACTGGTCGAGCAGGTCGGAGATCTTGTGCTCGGGGATGCCCGATTCCGCCGCCAGTTCCTCGTGTGTGGCGTCCCGGCCGAGCTGCTGGTGCAGGTCGCGCCGGATCCGGGCGAGCTTGTTGACCTGCTCGACGAGGTGCACCGGGAGCCGGATGGTGCGGCCCTGGTCGGCCATGCCGCGGGTGATGGCCTGCCGGATCCACCAGGTGGCGTAGGTGGAGAACTTGAATCCCTTGGAGTAGTCGAACTTCTCCACCGCGCGGATCAGGCCCAGGTTCCCCTCCTGGATCAGGTCCAGCAGCGGCATGCCGCGGCCGGTGTAGCGCTTGGCCAGCGACACGACCAGCCGGAGGTTGGCCTCCAGCAGGTGGTTCTTGGCGCGGTGGCCGTCGCGCACGAGCGCGGACAGCTCCCGGCGGCGCTGGCCGGTGAGGTTCTCGGCGGTGTCCAGCATGTGCTGGGCGAACACGCCGGCCTCGATCCGCTTCGCGAGCTCGACCTCGTCGGCCGCGGTGAGCAGCGCGGTCTTGCCGATGCCGTTGAGGTACACGCGCACCAGATCGGCGGCCGGGCTCTGCGCGTCGAGGTCGGCGTCGGTGAGCGCCCCCACGCTCACCGGCTCCTGGGTCTGCGGTGCTGGGATCCCGCGCTCACGAATCCCGCGCGTTTCGCGTTCGAGAGTCTGGACTGACATGCTGCCTCCCCGGTCACGGGCTGAACGTGTCTCGCCGGTGCTTCTGCCCGAGGAGCGGGGCCTGTGGAATCCCGATCCGCGGGCCCAGCCGGCTTGGCTGGACACTGGTGTCAACGCGCCGGGTCGGAAAAACGTTCCCGGTGCGCCGATCGGGAGACGGCCCGGGCGGGCAGGCGGTTGCTCCACCAAAACTGAGGTTTTGCTGAGAAACCTCGTCCGGGCGGGGAATGTGGGTCATGAATACCCGGACGGAGCATAGGTCACACGTGGTCTAGACCTCAAGGAGGACCGTGTACGGACCGTCGTTCACGCTTTCCACGGCCATCATCGCGCCGAAGCGCCCGGTCGCCACGGCCGCGCCGCGCTCGCGCAGCCCGGCGACCACGGCGTCGACGAGCGGTGCCGCGGTTTCCGGGCGTGCAGCGGCGGTCCACGAAGGGCGGCGGCCCTTGCGGGTGTCGCCGTAGAGCGTGAATTGGGACACCACGAGCAGGGGCGCGCCGGTGGTGGCGCAGGACTCTTCGCCGCGCAAAAGCCGCATTTCGTACAGTTTCCGGGCCATCGCGGCCGCTTTCGCCGAGTCGTCGTCAGCGTGGACGCCGAGCAGCACCAGCAGCCCGGGTTCGCCGATCTCGCCGACGACCTCGTCTCCGACGGTCACTTTCGCGCGGGTGACCCGCGCCACCACCGCCCTCACCGTGCGGACGCGGGGACAAGCATGCCGTGGCGGACAAGTTCGCGGACCACCGGCAGCGCCGCCGCGGCCAGCTCTTCCGCTGCCAATCCTTGCGCGGCGGCAAGAAGCTCCACCAGGTCGGTGAGCGGGAGCAAGCCGCGGCAGCCGGCGAGCAGGCGCGTGGTGAGTTCGTCGACTTCGTGCTGCCAGCCGGGGCCGTCCGTGCGGTGCAGCCGTCGCACGGTCGTCTGCCAGCCTTCGTCGCCGGGGGAGTCGACGCGTTCGAGCAGCACGGTGTCGGGGACACGGAACGCAGTGTCGAGAAGTTCGTTGTTATGCGTACGCAGCCATTCGACGCGGTCGAGCCAGTTCGCGGCTTCCGGGCCGAGTGGATCGTCGTACGCCTGGCGAAGGTCTTCGCATACGACAGTCGGCGTCCGGTCGTTCGCGCGGCGGAGCGTGACGAACCCGAAGCCGATGCCTTGAACATTGTTCTCCCGGAACCAATCGAGCCACGCGGATGCTTTCGCGCGGCCTTCCGGGGAGCGCGGGTCGATGCCTTCGTCGCGTAGCCAGGTGCCGACGTATAGACCCGGATCCGCGACGTCGCGTTGGACGAACCACGCGTCGGTCTCCGGAGGCAACCAGCGCGTCACGCGGTCGGCCCAGTCTTCGCCGCGCCGGTGCAGCCACGAGGCGAGCAGCTGACCGACGCCGCCGTCGTCGAGGAAGCCCGGCAGCTGCCGCACGACCAGTGCGCTGGCGTCGTCACCGGCGAGGCCGGAATCCCGGTAGGTGTAGTCGACGCGGGGCGGGCCGACCACGAATGGCGGATTGCACACCACTTGGTCGAACCGGCGGCGCGCGACCGGTGCGAACCACTCACCGCGCAAGAGTTCCACCTCCAGCTCGTTGAGCCGGAACGTGCCCGCCGCGAGCGCGAGGGCACGCGCGGACACGTCGGTGGCCGTCACCTGCCGGGCATGCCGGGTGGCGTGCAGCGCTTGCACGCCGTTGCCGGTTCCGAGGTCCAGCAACCGGTTCACCGGACGACGGCTCGTCGCGCGGATGAGGCTGAGCGAAGCATGCCCGACACCGAGTACGTGGTCTTCGGGCACGGCGTGGCCGAGCATGTCGGCGTCGAGATCGGAGACGACCCACCAGGAGCCTTCTTCGTCACCGTGCGGGCGAATATCCAGCGCCGCAGCGAATCCGTTTCCTGCGGGGCGGAGAATGCCTGCCGTTACCGCCTCGCTCACGCTCAGTGGCGCGAACGCGTTCGAGACGGTCTTCTCCGGCTCGGCGAGGCCGAGCAGAAATACTCGGATGAGGCAGCCCAGCTCTCCCGCGTCGAGGCTGGCGCGGCGGGCGGGTTCGGGCTCGCCGCGGCCGAGGGCGGTGTGGGCCGCGCCGCCGAGTGCGGCCACGACCCCGTCGGCGTCGTAGCCGGCGCGGCGGAAGGCCTCGCGCAGGCGGGCGCAGAGGTCCTCGGACAGATCAGGCAAGTCTGTGTTGGTGCGCACGGACTAATCCTGCCACAATAGAGGCTGTGACGGACGATCTCCCCCGCCGTGTCCTGGCCCCTCTCGAAGCAGCGTTGCCCGATCTGGAGGCGTTGTACAAAGACCTCCATCAGCATCCCGAGCTGGCGTTCGCCGAAACACGCACGGCGGCCGAAGTCGCCCGGCGGCTGACCGAGGACGGATTCGAGGTGCACACGGGGATCGGCCGTACCGGCGTGGCCGGCGTGCTGCGCAACGGCGAAGGCCCCACCGTGCTGCTGCGCGCCGACATGGACGCCTTGCCGATCGAAGAACAGACCGGATTGCCCTATGCGAGCACCGCGCGCGGCGTCGACGACGGGAACGACGTGCCGGTGATGCACGCCTGCGGGCACGACATGCATGTCACGTGGCTCTCCGGAGCCGCTCGTCTGCTGGCGGCCGACCGCGAGGCTTGGTCCGGCACGCTGCTCGCCGTGTTCCAGCCCGCCGAAGAGGGCAAGGGCGGCGCCAAGGCGATGCTCGAAGACGGTCTCTTCGACCGTGTCGGCCGCCCCGACGTGGCTTTCGGGCAGCACGTCGCGTCCGCCCCCGCCGGTTGGATGTTCACCCGGCCGGGCGTGCTCATGGCCGCCGCCGAAGTGATGCGTATCACGCTGCACGGCCAGGGCGGTCACAGCTCCCGCCCGGAGGCCACTGTCGACCCGATCGTGATGGCGGCTTCAGTGGTCCTGAAGCTGCAGACGGTGGTTTCATGGGAGATCGCGGCGACCGAGTCGGCGGTGGTCTCCGTCGGCTCGGTGCACGCCGGCACCGCACCCAACGTGATCCCGGACGAGGCCGTGCTGGAGATCAGCACGCGCGCGTTCGACGACGGCATGATGAAGCGGGTGCGTGCCGCCGTCGAACGGATCGTCAACGCCGAAGCCGTCGCAGCGGGCGCGCCGAAGCCGCCGACGATCGAGACGCTCGCGGCCTACTCGGCCACCGACAACGACGAAGCCGAGACGAACGCGCTGACCGAGGTGTTCCGCGAGCACTTCGGCGCCGAAGCCACCCATCTCGCACCCCAGATCACCGGCAGCGAGGACTTCGGCGAGTTCGGCCGCGCGGCCGGGATCCCGTCGGTGTTCTGGCTGGTCGGCGGGGCCGACCGGGACGAGGTGCTCGCCGCGCTGAACGAGGGCCGGTTCGAGCGCGATGTGCCCGCGGCCCACACCTCGCGGTTCGCCCCGATCCTGCACCCGACCCTGCGCGCGGGCGTCGAGAGCCTGGTCGTCGCGGCTTTGTCCCGGTTCGCCCCGCCCAGCTGACGGCGGGCGGGCCGGAGTGGGAGGATGAGAACCGGAGGTGCTGCCGTGAACGAGCACGCCGAAGGACCGCAGGACCGGCCCGCGGTCCTGATCACCGGGGCCGAACCGTCCTACGATGATCAGCTCGCCGTCCGGAAGCGGAAGTACGTGACCATGATGGTCTGCCGTATTCCGTGCCTGGTGCTGGCCGGCCTGACCTACCACACCTGGTGGCTGGCGCTGACCTTCCTGATCATCTCCGTTCCGCTGCCCTGGGTCGCGGTGCTCATCGCGAACGACCGTCCGCCGCGCAAAGCGGAGAAGGTGAACCGCTTCGCGCGCGAGGCCGGGCAGATCGAGCACCGCGACCACCGGGTCATCGACGGCTGAGGCCGCCGGTCAGCGCGGTTCCAGGCCCAGCTCGCCGGCGAGGAAGGTCAGGACGTCGATGTCCGCCGCGTGCGCGCTGCGCTTGCCCGGGGCCGTCCCGTGCCCGGAGTCGGCCTGCACTTGGATCAGCACCGGGTGCCGCGAGGACGTCGCGGCCTGCGGCCGGGCCCCCAGCTTGCGGCAGTGCCGGGCGAGCGGATGGTGGCGATCGCGGAAAAGGCCGATGCGCCGCTTGCGGCGCAGGCGTACGGGGACCCGGAATTGTGGGACACCGACCTGATGCTGCGGCGGATGCTGCGTGTCGCGCTGGCCGGCATCGCCGCATCGCCGCGGAACTGCTGCCCGATCCCGAGCCGGGCGCGGAAAAGCGGTGATGGGCACCTCGACGAACTCGGATGTGCCCGGCACGGTTTCGCGGGTCAGGGGGTGTCGGGAGGTTGCGGGCCGATGCGGCCGACCGCGAGGGCGCCGAGGCGGGTACCCGCCCGCAGTACGTCCACTGTGGACTTACCCGCCAGCCAGGCGGTGAGCACTCCGGCGTCGAACGCGTCGCCGGCGCCGGTCGAATCCACGCATTCCGCCTCGATCGCCGGGACCGTCGTCACGCCGTCGCGATCGACCCAGCAGGCGCCGTCCAGCCCGGCGGTGACCACGACCGCGCCGACCGTGTCGAGCAGGTCGGTGGCCGACCGTGGATCGGCGGAACCGGTGAGTGCCACGAGTTCCTCGGTGTTGGGCATCAGCAGATCCGTGCCGTGAATGTCGGCGAGGAACGCCTCCGGATCGTGGATGTGCGCGGCCGCCTGCGGGTCCACCGAGGTGCTCAGCCCGGCCTCCTTCGCCGCCGCGAGCGCGGCCAGCCCGGCCGGGCGCGAGGACGGATCGAGCAGTACATACCCGGACAGATGCAGATGACTCGCCCCGGCCAGCGCCTCCGGCGTGACGTCTTCGGGGGCGAACCGCTTGTTCGCCCCGCGGTCGGCCAGCATGCTGCGCTGACCGCTGCCGTCGACCAGCACGACCACGCAGCAGGTGGCCGCCTCGGGGTCGGTCGCGAACGCGCATCGGATACCGGCCGCTGCCAGCTCGGCCCGGATCAGCCGCCCGCCCGAATCGTCGCCGATGCGGGCCACCAGCGTGGTGTCCGCGCCGAGGGAACGCAGCCACAGCGCGGTGTTCGCGCCCGCGCCGCCCCCGGTGAACCGGATCCGGGCACGGGCGTCGCCGCCGTGCGGGAGCGGCTGGTCGTGCCGGGCGACCACGTCGAGACCGGCGTCGCCGACCACCACGATGCCGGTCATGACAGCGCCACCGCCACTTCGGCGGCGAGCCTCGCGTTGGACAGCACCAGCGCCTCGTTCGCGTCGATGCTCACCCCGCCGCTGGCGGTGTGGAAGTGCTCCAGCAGCACCGGGGTCACGTCCGCGCCCCGCACCCCGTCACGGTCCACTTTGGCCAGTCCTTCGCGGAGCAGCCGGTCGTGCAGCGCACGGTCCATTTCGGACTCCGGCGGGATCGGATTGGCCAGCAGCAACCCGGAATCCGCGAAATCGCGGTGCGCGGAGATCACCGCCGCGGCCTCCAGCGGGTCGTTCGCCCGCCAGCCGACCGGATGTCCCGAGGAACGCAGGTAGAACGCCGGGAAGTCGTCCGTGCGATAGCCGAGCACCGGCACCGACCGCGTTTCCAGCACCTGGAGGGTGGCCGCGATGTCCAGCACGGACTTGACCCCGGAGCACACCACCACGGTCGGCACCTGCGCGAGCACGCCCAGATCGGCGGACACGTCCCAGCTGTGCGTGGCACCGAGGTGCACCCCGCCCAGCCCGCCGGTGGCGAACACGCCGATGCCGGCCGCGGCGGCCAGCGCGGAGGTGGCGGCCACCGTGGTCGCGCCGGAACGGCCGAGACCGGCGGCCGGGCCGAGGTCGCGCAGCGACAGCTTCTCCAGCCCCGCACCGGGCGCGCACACGCGGGCCAGTTCCTCGGGGGAGAGGCCGATCACCGCCCGCCCGTCGAGCACCGCGATAGTGGCCGGTATCGCGCCGTTTTCGCGCACCACCCGCTCCAGCCGCCGTCCGACGTCGAGGTTGCGTCCGTACGGCAGGCCGTGGGAGAGGATCGTGCTTTCGAGCGCGACGACGGGATGACCGTCACGCAGCGCCGAGGCGACCTCGTCGTGCAGGAACAGCGGAGTCTGTGTGATCACCAACGGATCATCGGCGATCGCCGCGGTGCGGGCGCGGGCGGGTCGGCTCCCGCCGCCCGTTCCGGGAGCCGGGCCGCTGAGGCATGATGGAGGGGTGAGCACCGATACGCTGACCAAGCCGGAGACCGACAGCACCGAGTCGACCGACGACGACACACCGAAGATGTTCCACTACGTGCGCAAGAACAAGATCGCGGAGAGCGCGGTCATGGGCACGCACGTGGTGGCGCTGTGCGGCGAGGTCTTCCCGGTGACCCGCTCGCCGAAGCCGGGTTCGCCGGTCTGCCCGGCCTGCGAGAAGATCTACAAGGGCTTGCGCCCCGGCAAGGACGACTGAGCCGCGCGGGCAGCCTCGCGGGACGAAAGCGAAAATCCTTCACCCGAGGGCTGGGCATCCGGGGGGAGACCGGTAGCACTGCTGGGCGCCGAAGTCCCCTCCTCCCCACGGAGTGCCCAGGGTGTCGGCAAAGTCGGTGTGGAGGTCCGTGAAGGGGACCTTCACAGACTCTGAGCTTGTTGTTTAACCCGGTTGCGTTGTCGCGCTACCCCGGTTGATCGTGGGTGAGGCCCTTGGTTGATCATTCTTCTTGCGACAGAAGGAAGATCACAACCAGGGGCCTCAGTTGATCAGTGTGCACGACGCCGGCCGTGCCGGTGCACTCGGGGAGTTGTCCGCGTTCCGGGAGCGGTTCCACCAGTGCCTGACCAGTCGGGCGGACGCCTTGTCCGACCTGGCCGACGCGGTGCTGTGCGCCGACGGGCCGGTCGCCAGCCTGGCCGAACTGTCGCTGGTCCCGGAGCATCGGCGCGGGCACGGCGCCGGCTACGACGCGATCAACCACGGCACGATCGAGGTCGGCCGGTTACGCACCACCCTGGCACGCCTGCCCCTGCCTCGTGCCGCGGGCGGGCGGATCGCATTGGGCGTGGACGTGTCGCACTGGCTGCGCCCGGACGCCGCGTGCAGCCCCGAGCGGCTGTTCTGCCACACCTACGCCCGCGGCAAGGGCCAGGCCCAGATGATCCCCGGCTGGCCCTACTCGTTCGTCGCGGCGCTGGAGACCGGGCGCACCTCGTGGACAGCGGTCCTGGACGCGGTCCGGCTGGGACCCGCCGACGACGCCACCGCGGTCACCGCCGCCCAGCTACGCGCGGTCGTGGGCCGGATTATCGACGCCGGCCATTGGCAGCCCGCCGATCCGAGCATTCTGATCGTGGCCGATGCCGGCTACGACCTGCCCCGGCTGGCGTTCGTGCTGGCTGATCTGCCCGTCGAGGTGGTGGGCAGGATCCGTTCCGGCCGGGTGATGCTGCGGCCCGCACCGCCCCGGCGGCCGGGCGCGCCCGGCCGCCGGGCCAAGCACGGTGGGGTGTTCACGTTGGCCGATCCCGCCAGTTGGCACACCCCCGAGCACACCACCGGCACCGACACCACCCGCTATGGACACGCCCAGGCCCAGGCATGGGACCGGCTGCACCCACGCCTGACCCGTCGCGGCCCCTGGCTGGACCACGACGGTGAGCTTCCCCTGGTGGAGGGCACCGTGATCCGCCTGCAGGTCGAGCATCTGCCCGGTGATCGCGACCCCAAACCGGTCTGGCTGTGGTCCTCGGTCACCGGCGCCAGTGCCGAACTGGTCGACCTGCTCTGGCAGGTGTTCCTGCGCCGCTTCGACCTGGAGCACACCTTCCGGCTGTTCAAGCAGACCCTCGGGTGGACCCGTCCCAAGCTGCGCGCCCCGGAATCGGCTGACCGCTGGACCTGGCTGATCCTGACCGTCCACACGCAACTGCGACTGGCCCGCCCGCTGGCCGAGGATCACCGCCGCCCGTGGGAGAAACCAGTCACCGAGCCCCGCCGGTTGACTCCGGCTCGGGTTCGGCGGGGGTTTCGCAACCTGCACGCGACGACAACCCGCCCCGCAGCCGCACCGAAACCCTCCCGGCCTGGTCCTGGACGCCCAGCCGGCTCGACCAACCACCACCCCGCAACCCGCTACAACGTCGGCAAAACCGTCAAACGCGACCTCACCCTCGCGCAGCACCGCAACCACACAGGTTAAACAACAAGCTGAGTCCGTGAAGGGCCCCTTCACAGACCTTCACGGACCTCCGCCGTCTGCGCAGGGCCCCTAACACCGACTTTGCCGACACCCTGGTGACCGGGCACGTGACTTCGCTGGGTCGGCTGTCGCTGGAAAGCGGCTGCAGCGGGACCTTCGAAACCGAAGGCATCGACTTCGACGAGCGGGACGGCACCCTGCGGGTCGTGGTCGTCTCGCCGGGCGTCTGCGCGGCCGTGGACAGCAAGACCTGGCGCTTCCACCGCTGAGGCGCTCACGACGGGCGCGGCGGCTTCTCGCCTTCGTGCCCGTCGCCCTCCGGCTCGGGGCGGCGCAACGGGATCGTGGTGCGCTCCCAGCGGGTGCGGCCGTCCTCGGCGTGCATCCGCTCGCTGGCCCGGACCATCTCCAGCCGGCGCCATTTGCGGCGCTGCCGCCGGGTCGGCTTCGCCGGCCACAGCTCCTGGATCGCGCTGTTGAAGTAGGCGCCGCCGACCACCGCGAGCCCGATGAAGAACATCAGCAGCAGGAAGGCGATCGGGGCGGCCAGCGCGCCGTAGGTGTAGCCGGTCTTGGTGATCCAGTTGAGGTAGATGCGCAGCCCGATACTGGCGATCAGGAACACCAGCATGGCCAGGATCGCGCCGGGCAGCCCGCGGTGCCAGGGCAGCCGCCGCGGCAGCGCGAGCTTGTACAGCGTGGTCAGCGCCAGCACGATCATCACCCCGAGGACCGGGAAGTAGAGCGTGCCCACCCAGGAGGCGACCGTGGGCCGCCAGGTCACCGGGAAGAACTCCGGCAGCAGATCCGGCCCGATCGCCAGCAGCGGCAGCCCGACCACCAGCACGATCAGCCCGGCGAGATACAGCAGCAGCGCGAAGATCCGCTGCCACACCTCGTTGCGCACGCCGTACTGATCGTGCGCCACGGTGATCGCGTCGACGAACGACGACATCGCCGAGGATCCCGCCCACAGCGAGATCACGAACCCCACCGACACGATCTCGCCCTTGCCGACGGTGAGGATGCTGTTCACCGTCGGCTCGATGATCTCCTGCACCGCGTTCTGGCTGAAAATGGTGTGGCAGAAGGCGATGATCCGGTCGTGCACGGCGGTGACCACGTCCTGGCCGAACCATTCGCCGACGAACCCGAGACTGCCCAGCAGCCCGAGCAGCAGGGGCGGCAGCGAGAGCGTCTGCCAGAACGCGG
This sequence comes from Amycolatopsis sulphurea, assembly GCF_002564045.1. Taxonomy (NCBI): domain Bacteria; kingdom Bacillati; phylum Actinomycetota; class Actinomycetes; order Pseudonocardiales; family Pseudonocardiaceae; genus Amycolatopsis; species Amycolatopsis sulphurea. Next base: position 18,575 of record NZ_PDJK01000001.1, read on the forward strand.
CCTCGGCGCCTTCGGAGAAGATGTTGCCTTCCCAGGCCTTCGCGAGGGTGCGGGTGAGGAGCCGCCAAGGCCCCTTGCGCGGCGGCTTCGCCGGTGGCGCGGGTGGCGGTTCCGGTGGCGGGGCACCGGGTGCGGGGTTCTCGGGCACGGTGGTTCCGGACGGGGTCCTCGGATTCGGGTGGGGTGCGGGCGGAATTCCGGGCGAAAGGCCCGCCGCGGAGAAACCACCCGAACCCGAGTCTTCCACGACCGGCCCGGCGGCGGACGGGCCGTGCACCGCAGCGGCGGGCGGGGACGGGTGGTGAGCTGCCGGGGCAGCGGCGGCCGGGCTGCCGGTGGGTGTGTTCGGTGCTGGTGAGCCGGTCGGCGGCGGGTTCGGTGCGGGCCGGCCGGCGAGGGCTGGGGGTGCCGGTTGCGGGGCCGGAGTGGGCGGCGGTGCTTCGAGACGGCCGGAGGTGGGGTGACCGGGTGCGGGTGGGGTTGGTGCCCCGGGATTGCCGCTGGCCGGGTCGTCGGGGACCTGGCCGTTCGCGGGCGGGGTTACTGCGGGCCGGTCGCCGGGTGGCGTGGCCGTGGTGTGTGCAGATCGGGTCGGTTCGCTGCTGGGGCCGGCGGTCCGGCTGTTCGCGGGCCGGGTCACTGCAGGCCGGTCGCCGGGTGCTGTCACTTCGCTGGGCGCGGGTGTGGCCGGGTCGGCGGTCGGGTTGCTCAGGGCCTCGCCTTGTGCGGGCCGGTCTGCCGCAGGCCGGTCGCCCCGTGCGTCGCCCTCGGCGACCTCCGGATGGCGGGCCGGGCTCTCCGCCTGCCCCGCGCCGGGCAGGGACGGATCCCGCGGTGCCTCGCGCGCCGTCGTCCTGCCCGTTTCCGGTTCCACCTCACCCATCGTGGTTCCAGCATGGTCCATGGGCGGGCGTTCGGCTCACCGCCCCGTGCCCCAGGGGTCCGGCAAAGGGCCGAGGACCCGGCAGTGGGCGATGCGGAGGTGTGTGCGACCACCTCGTGGCGTGCGCCGGACCGGTTTCGGGTCCGTGAAGGGGCCCTTCACGGACTCTGAGTCTGTGAAGGGCCCCTTCACGGACCTCCACACCGACTTTGCCGACACCCTGGCCCCGTGCCCGGCGGGCGGGGCGGGGACCCCGGCCGTGCCGCTGCCGGGTGCCGGCCGCTCCGGAAGGTAGGCTGACCGGCGTGCCCTCATCGTGGCCGCCGGCGCCGAAGCCGGTGCCGGCGTGGGGGTTTTCGCACGTCACGGCCGCAACGCGTGGCCGGAGGAGGGGGTGAGCCGAGCTTTGTCCGAGACGACGACCCAGGGGGTCCTCGGGGCACCGCCTGCCGGGCAGGACAGCACCGCGCGCCCGTTGCGCGCCTGGCAGCGCCGCGCGCTCACGAAGTATCTGACCCGCAAGCCGAAGGACTTCCTGGCGGTGGCCACGCCCGGGGCCGGCAAGACCGTGTTCGGCCTGCGGATCGCCGCCGAGCTGCTCTCGGACCGGACGGTCGAGGCGGTCACCATCGTCACGCCCACCGAGCATCTCAAGCACCAGTGGGCGAGCGCGGCCGCCGCGGCCGGGATCGCGATCGACTCGAACTTCCGCAACACCACCGGGGTCACCTCCCGCGACTACACCGGGGTCGCGGTGACCTACGCGCAGGTGGCCGCGCACCCCACGCTGCACCGGGTGCGCACCGAGAACCGCAAGACGCTGGTGATCCTCGACGAGATCCACCACGGCGGCGACGCGAAGTCCTGGGGCGACGCGGTGCGCGAGGCGTTCACACCCGCCGTACGCCGGCTCGCGCTCACCGGCACTCCGTTCCGGAGCGACGATTCCGCGATCCCGTTCGTCACCTACGAACCGGACGCGGGCGGGTTCCAGCGCAGCAAGGCCGACCACTCCTACGGCTACTCCGACGCACTCGCCGACGGCGTGGTCCGGCCGGTGGTGTTCCTCGCCTACTCCGGCGAGGCGTCCTGGCGCACCAGCGCGGGGGAGGAGTTCACCGCCCGGCTCGGGGAGCCGTTGACCGCCGAGCAGAACGCCCGTGCCTGGCGGACCGCGCTGGATCCGTCGGGCGAGTGGGTGCCCGCGGTGCTGCAGGCCGCCGACACCCGGCTGACCCAGGTCCGCCAGGGCGTGCCGGACGCGGGTGGCCTGGTCATCGCCACCGATCAGGAGTCCGCGCGCGCGTACGCCAAGATCCTGCAGCGCATTTCCGGCGAGATGCCCACCCTCGTGCTGTCCGACGATCCGAAGGCTTCCGGCCGGATCAAGGAGTTCTCCGAGACGAACGAACGCTGGATCGTCGCGGTCCGGATGGTGTCCGAGGGCGTCGACGTGCCGCGGCTGGCCGTCGGGGTCTACGCCACCAGCGCGTCCACGCCGCTGTTCTTCGCCCAGGCGATCGGCCGCTACGTGCGGGCCCGGCGCAAGGGCGAGACGGCCAGTGTGTTCCTGCCCAGCGTGCCCGTGCTGCTGGAGCTGGCCAGCGAGCTGGAGGCCCAGCGCGACCACGTGCTCGGCAAGCCGCACCGGGAGAAGGAGGGCTGGGAGGACGAGCTGCTCGCCCAGGCCAACCGGACCGAGGACGAACCGGGCGAGGAGGAGAAGGCGTTCACCTCGCTCGGCGCCTCGGCCGAGCTGGACCAGGTGATCTACGACGGCAACTCGTTCGGCACGGCGGTGTTCTCCGGGTCCGAGGAGGAGCAGGAGTACCTGGGCCTGCCCGGCCTGCTGGAGCCCGACCAGGTGCGCGCGCTGCTGCGCAAACGGCAGGAGGAGCAGCTTTCCGACGAGAAGCGGCGCCGCCCCGCCGAGCCCGAGCGGCCCGCCCCGGCCGCCCGGCCGCAGTCGGTCAGCGAACGGCTCGGCGCGCTGCGCAAGGAGCTGAACGCCCTCGTCGGCGTCTACCACCACCGCACGAAGAAGCCGCACGGCGCGATCCACAACGAGCTGCGCCGGGTGTGCGGCGGCCCGCCGACCGCGATGGCCACCATGGAACAGATCGAGGAACGGATCGTCACCCTGCGCTCCTGGTAGGGCCCCTCCGTGCCCGGGCGAAATCGCGGGCCACGTCATCCGACCGGCCCGGCCGGGCGGTCCTGCGATCACGCGGGGTATCGCCCGGGTCCGGGCCGGTCGCTCGTCCTGGGGAAAACGGTCAAGTTCGGTTACCCTTGGTGAGTGGTCCGGACCACGCCGTCAGCGTCGGTCACATTTTCGGCCTACGTTGCCGAACCGTGTCCTTAAGGTGTCGATTCGTCGTTCCCGCCGTCTTCCGTGCAGCCCTCCGGGCGCATATGTTGTCGTCCACAACATATGCGCGACGGTGCGCCGGTTGGTTCCGGAACACCGCTGCGCGAGCTTGATCCGGAAGGAACGAGGATGCGCAGCAGAACCATTACCCTCCTCGCCGCCACGGTGAGCGCCGGTCTGGCGCTGACCGCGTGCGGTGCGAACAGCTCGAACTCCGGGAGCTCGGGGAGCAGCTCCTCGTCCGCGCCGGCCCCGGCCGGTGGCGGGGCCGGCGGCAAGGTCGGCGTGATCCTGCCGGAGACGGCCACCTCGGCCCGCTGGGAGGCCTTCGACAAGCCGATGCTGCAGGCCGCGCTGTCCGCGCAGGGCTTCAGCTCGGACATCCAGAACGCGCAGGGCGACAACCAGAAGTTCTCCTCGCTGGCCGACGGGTTCATCAGCCAGGGCGTCAAGGTTCTGATCATCGCGCCGTCGGATCCGGCGGTCGGCGCGCAGATCGAGGCCAAGGCGAAGGCCGCGGGCATCCCGGTCATCGACTACGACCGGCCCAGCCTCGGCGGTTCGGCGAACTACTACGTCTCCTTCGACAACGAGAAGGTCGGCGAACTGCAGGCCCAGGGCCTGGCCGACGCGCTGAAGAGCAAGCCGGGCGCCGGCGTCGTGCAGATCGAGGGCGCGCCGACGGACAACAACGCGACCCTGTTCGGCGACGGGCACGACAAGATCCTCAAGCCGCTGTACGACTCCGGCGCGCTCAAGCTGGTCCAGAAGCAGCCGATCAACGACTGGGACCCGCAAGTCGGCGGCCAGACCTTTGAGCAGATCTTCAGCCGGGCCGGCGGCAAGGTCGACGGCGTGGTCGCGGCGAACGACGAGCTGGCCGGCGCGGTGATCACCGTGCTGAAGAAGAACGGTCTCAACGGCAAGGTCCCGGTCACCGGCCAGGACTCGACCGCGGCCGGGCTGCAGGCCATCCTGCGCGGCGACCAGCTGCTGACCATCTTCAAGCCGATCAAGGAAGAGGCCGAGAACACCGCCAAGCTGGCGGCGGCGCTGGCCAAGAACGACACCGCCGCGGCGGACAAGATCGCGACCGGCACGCTGCACGACCCGAAGAACAACCGCGACATCAAGTCGGTGCTGCTGGCCCCGCAGCTGATCACCGTCAACGATGTCAAGAAGGTCGTCCAGGCCGGCTACGTGAAGGCCTCGGATGTGTGTACCGGTGACGTCGCCGCCAAGTGCACCCAGTACGGCATCTCCTGAGCCGGACCCGGTAGCACCCTAGACCGCCGGGCCGGGACGCGCGTACCCCCGACCACGCGTCCCGGCCCGGTCCCCACGGGAGAGACAAGCGAACCATGAGCGAGCCCATTCTCGACATCTCCGGCCTGAACAAGAGCTTCGGCCCGGTCCACGTCCTGCACGACGTGGACTTCGCGGTGCGCGCGGGCGAAGTGACCGCGCTCGTCGGCGACAACGGGGCCGGTAAGTCCACTTTGGTCAAATGCATCGCCGGCATCCACCCGTACGACACCGGCAAGGTGACCTTCGGCGGCGAGCAGGTGCACATCCACGGCCCGAAGGACGCCTCCGAACTCGGCATCGAGGTCGTCTACCAGGATCTCGCGCTGGCCGACAACCTCGACATCGTGCAGAACATGTTCCTCGGCCGGGAGCGCGGCAGCTCCTGGCTGCTGGACGAGGCCGCGATGGAGAAGGCCGCCCGCGAGACGCTGGCCTCCCTCTCGGTGCGCACGGTGAAGTCCGTGCGCACCCCGGTCTCCGCGCTCTCGGGCGGTCAGCGCCAGACCGTGGCGATCGCGAAATCGGTGCTGTGGAACAGCAAGGTCGTGATCCTGGACGAGCCGACCGCGGCACTCGGCGTCGCGCAGACCCGGCAGGTGCTCGATCTGGTCCGCCGGCTCGCCGAGCAGGGCCTGGGCGTGGTGCTGATCAGCCACAACATGGCCGACGTGTTCGAGGTCGCGGACCGGATCGACGTGCTGTACCTGGGCAGGCTGGTGGCCGAGGTGCTGACCAAGGACGTGACGCACAGCCAGATCGTCGAACTCATCACCGCGGGCCGGTCGGGCGACCTCGGCCTCGCCCGCCCCGAAGCCGTCGCTCTGTGAGCAGCCACGAGAAAGAACCTGCCATGACTGAAACCCCTGCGAAGCCGGCGAACCCGGAGGCGGGCAGCGGCGCCATCACCGACTTCGGCATCGACACGACCTCGATGTCCACCGGTGAGGCCATCAAGGACTACTTCGCCCGGATGAAGGACGGCCAGCTCGGCTCCATCCCGGCCGTGCTGGGCGTGATCGTGCTGGCGATCCTGTTCAGCGCGCTGTCCGGGGACTTCTTCACCCTGCGCAACATCGCGAACCTGCTCGAACAGGGCGCCGGGCAGACCATCATCGCGATGGGCATCGTGTTCGTGCTGCTGCTCGGCGAGATCGACCTGTCCGCCGGTACCGCCTCGGGCGTGTGCGCCGGGCTGATGGCGCTGCACTACGTGCGCAACGGGAATCTGCTCGGCTCCATGGGCACCGGGGTGTTCGTCACCTTCATCGTGGTGCTCGTGATCGCGGCGGGACTCGCGCTGCTGCAACGGATCTGGGCCGGTGCGGTCATTTCGGTGATCGGCATCGTGATCATCCTGATCGGCGCCCCGGTGAACGCCTGGGTGGAGATGGCGATCGCGATCTGCACCGGGACGGCGATCGGCTGTATCACCGGGTTCCTGGTCTCGAAGATCGGCATGCCCTCGTTCGTGGTGACGCTGGCGTTGTTCATTGTGTGGCAGGGCGTACTGCTGCAGTTCATCGGCGAAGGCGGCACGCTGCCGATCAGCACCAGCGACACGCTCAACGCGGTGGCCAACGGAAACCTGTCGGTGACAGGCAGCTGGGTGCTGTTCGTCGTGGCGGTCGGCGGGTACGCGGTCATCGCGCTCGGGCAGCACTTCACCCGGCTGCGGCGGGGGCTGGTGGTGCAGCCGACGCCGATCGTGGTGTTCAAGGTCGGCGTGCTCGCGGTGCTCGCCGCGGTCTCGACCTACCTGCTCACGGTGAACCGCTCGTCCAACGACCAGGTGAGCATCCAGGGCGTGCCGTACGTGGTGCCGATCGTGCTGGTGCTGCTGTTCGCGGGGACCTACGTGCTCAACCGGACCAAGTACGGACGGCACCTGTATGCGGTGGGCGGCAACAAGGAAGCCGCCCGGCGGGCCGGCATCAACGTGCCGAAGCTGCGCACGAGCGTGTTCGTGATCAGCTCGTCGTTCGCCGCGATCGGCGCGATCGTGTACTCGTCGAAGATCGGCGCGGTGAACCCGCAATCCGGTGGCCTGAACACGCTGCTGTTCGCGGTCGGCGCGGCGGTGATCGGCGGGACCTCCCTGTTCGGCGGCAAGGGCCGGGTCATCGACGCGGTGATCGGTGGTGCCGTGCTGGCCATCGTGAACAACGGGCTCGGCCTGCTGCAGCAGTCGGCCGCGGTGGTCAACATCGTGACCGGCCTGGTGCTGATGCTGGCCGCGACCGTCGACGCGTTGTCCCGGCGGCGAGCCGAGGCGTCGGCGCGCTGAGGGCCGATGGGAAGATAGCCTGGTGAGCAGCTCGCCCGTCGCCCGCCCGGACGAGGTGCGCCGGCACAACCGCACGACTCTGCTGCGGCTGTTGCACGTGGGTGGCCCGAGCACGCGGGCCGCGCTGGCTGCCGAACTCGGGCTCAACCGCAGCACGATCAAGACCCTCGTGGACGGGCTCGCCGAGGCGGGCGTCGTCGAGGAGCGGGTGCCCCGGCCGGGGCGGGGGGCCGGGCGCCCCTCGCTCCTGGTCCTGCCGCAACCGCACGCCGCGGTGGTGCTCGCGGTCGACCTGCAGGTCGAGCACGTGGCGATGGCGCTGGTCGGGCTGGGCGGGCAGATCCTGGTCCGGGACAGCTGGCATCTGCGCACGCCCACCCGCACCGCGGACGAGGTGATCACGCACGTGATCGAGTCGACCCGGGTGCTCGCCGCCGATCTCGGCGTGGACCCGGTGGCCGCCGGCATCGCGGTGCCCGGCGTCGTCCGCCGCGCGGACGGGCACGTGCACGAGGCGCCCAACCTGCGCTGGACCGACGTCGCCCTCGGCGAACGCCTTGGTGGCGTGCTGCGCATCCCCATCCTGGTCGGCAACGACGCCGAGCTGGGCGCGCTCGCGGAGCACCTGCGCGGCGTCGCCCGCGGCTCGTCCGACGCGGTGTACGTCTCCGCCGATGTCGGCGTGGGCGGCGGCGTGATCGCGCAAGGCTCGTCGCTGAGCGGCGGCGCGGGCTACTTCGGGGAGATCGGGCACATGGTGATCCGCCCCGGCGGGCGGCCGTGCTACTGCGGCAACAGCGGATGCTGGGAGACCGAGATCGGCGAAGCCGCGCTGTGCCGTGCTTTGGGCCTGCCCGAAGGCATCGCCCGCGGCGCGATCCTGGTGGAACTGCGCGAACTGGCCCGCGATCCGGAAGCGGCGCTGGAGCGGCTCGCGGAGTTCACCGAGTGGCTGACTCTCGGCCTGGTGAACGTGGTGAACCTGCTGGGCCCGCAGCTGGTGGTGCTGGGGGACCTGCTGACCGTGCTGCCCGAGGCGGTGATCCGGGTCGTCGCCGAGGAGGTCCGGCGGCGCAGCCTGGTGAGCCGGGCGGTGGGCGGGACCCGGATCGTCAGCTCGGTCCTGGGCGCGGACGTGAAGCTGCTCGGCGCCGCGGAAGTCGCCTTCGAAACCGTCCTCGACACGGTCTGAACCTGCTTGCCGATGGGCTGTGAAGGGGCCCTTCACGGACTCAGAGTCCGTGAAGGGCCCCTTCACAGCCTCTGAGTCCGTGGCGACGGGCCGGGGTCCCGGGATGTGGAACGGCCCCGAAACGGCCGGAGGCGGCAGGTGCGCCGGGCACCTGCCGCCTCCGGGACGGAAGTCTGGTCGTCGGTTACTTCTGGATCTCTGCCGCGAGCTCCTTGAGCTTCGCCTCGTGTTCGCGGGCGTGGTGGCCGCAGAAGAGCAGTTCGCCTCCGGAGCTGAGTACGGCGCGGACCTGAGCTGCTGCTCCACACCGGTCGCAACGGTCGGCGGCGGTCAATTCGGGGCGGGTGAGCGTCGGCGTTGTCATGGGGGTCTCCCTCCGTCCCGGTACCGGTCTCCCGGTACCTCGATCCAGCTACGCCCACTTCGGAGAGACTGCCTTCGGCGGGATCGCTTCCGGCTCCGCGGTGTTCGTGCTTCCACTCTTGCAGACGTTTCGCTGCCCGCAAGTGTTCCCGCGCCGGTGGGAGGTGTGTCACGCCGAATTACCCCGGTTGCCGTAGCGCCCGGCGCCGGGCACTGCTCCACCCCACCCAATGCCGGACATTTTGCGTGGTCAGACCCTATGCGGGGGAGGATTTCGGGTGGCCGGGGAAACCCGGCGACGCGATTCCGGTGCGGGTCTTGTTCGTTCTCAGCGGAATTTTCCGGGGTCTGCCGGTCTGGTCCTCGCGGCCGGGGTTTCCGGGCAAGCGGATCCGGGCGGAGTGTGTTCTTCGCCACGGTGGCCCGGAATCCGGCCGGGAGGGCCGATCGGATCGCTCGGCGCCGGACCGGAATACTGACAGTGACGAAGGGAGCACACTATGGCCAAGGCGGCGTCGGCGGCGGCGAAGGATCTGGCTGCGGCGGGGGTCGGCGGCGTCCATCTGGCCTGGGCGGACAACAACGGCATCCCCCGGTCACGAGTCGTGCCGATCGCCGGTCTGGCCGACGCGGCGGTACGCGGGGTCGGCGCGACCACGCTGTTCGCCGTGTTCGACAGCCACGACATGATCACCTACGCGCACGCCGGGCTATCGACTCCGTCCGGGGACCATCGGCTCGTCCCGGTCGTCGAGCGGCTCCGGCGGCTGACCGGGCAGCCTGCGTTCGCCTGGGTGCCGGTGTGGCAGCGCACCGTGGCGGACGAGCCCTCGCCGTACTGCCCGCGCGCGGTCCTGCAGCGGCAAGTGGACGAAGCGGCCCGGCGCGGTCTCGAATTCCGCGCGGGCTACGAGATGGAGTTCACCGTGACGCCGGGCCATCCCGGCCCGGCCTACAGCCCGCACGCGCTGATCGGCCTCGACGGTTTCGTGGCCGCGATCCTGCACGACTTCGCCGGGAACGGCCTGCAGATCGGCCAGCTGCACGCCGAGTACGGCCCGGCGCAGCTGGAATTGTCCCTGGCCGCAACGGATCCGCTGTCCGCGGCCGACGACCAGCTGCTCGCCCGCCAGACCATCCACGCGGCCGCGCACGCGCACGGGCTGCGCGTGAGCTTCTCCCCGCTGCCGGACCTCACCGGCGCGGGCAACGGCTGGCACCTGCACACCTCCGTGCGCAGCAACGGCAAGAACCTGCTCGCCGGGCCGGGCCAGGAGGGCGCCGCCTACATCGGCGGGCTGCTGCGGGATCTGCCCGCGCTGACCGCGATCACCGCCCCCAGCGTGGCGTCCGCGATGCGGCAGCGGCCGGGCTACTACACCGGGGCGTACGGATTCTGGGGTGTCGAGAACCGTGAGGCGCCGCTGCGGTATGTGCTGGGCTCGGAGCTGCTCGGGCAGGGCCACGCGAATGTCGAGCTGAAAGCCTCCGACGCGTCGGCCAACCCGTACCTCGCGCTGGCCGTCGTGCTCGCCTCCGCGATGGCCGGGATCGAGGACGGGGTGGTTCCGCCCGAGCCGATCAGCCAGGACCCGGGCACCTGGAGCGAAGCGGAACGGGAGGCGCGCGGCGTGCGGCCGTTGCCCGCGAACCACGCCGAGAAGGACGAGGCGTTGCGCGCCAGCCCGCGGGTTTCCGGTGTGCTGGGGGAGGAATTGCTGGGTGCGTTCCGCGCGGTGCGGGCCTCGGATGCGGCGTGGGCGGCCGAGCGGACTCCGGAGGAGATCCTCGACGCGCACCGGTGGCGCTACTGAGGTGATCGTCCCGTCCGTCTATAGTGGACATTTACCGGGAGACGGTGCGGCTCAGTCTTTTTCGCGTGCGGCCAGGCGGGAGTGCTTGCGTCCGTAGCAGAAATAGAGGAGCAGTCCGAGCACCAGCCAGGCGGCGAACCGGATCCACGTGAGCACGTCGAGGTTGAGCATCAGGGAGAAGCAGGCGAGCGCGGCGATGACCGGCACCACCGGGGAGAACGGCACGGTGCAGGTCCGGCCGCCGTTTGCGCAGCACCGGGACCGCCACCGCGACGATGATCATCGCGGACAGCGCGCCGATGCCGACCATGTCCGACAGCGCGTCGATCGGCACGAAGGCGGCGAGCCCGGCGATCAGCACCGCCCCGCCGATGGTCATCCGATGCGGGGTGCCCCAGCGCGGGTGCGTGGTGCCGCTGCAAAGTCGAGGGCCGTACCCGTCGGCCAGTGCGGTGGCGAATCCAGCAGGCCGGCCCGGGGGTAGCTAGAGTGGAGTCATGAACGGCGCCACGGCCGGAACCCTTGTGCTGTTCGCCGTGGTCAGCCTCGCCCCCTCGGCGCTGTTCTGGGCTGCGTTGCGGACCCCCGCGCTCGTGCGGCGGCTGCGCCGGGCGCGCCCGGTCCCGTCCGGGCCGCCTGTGGAACAGGTCGCCGCCGATCTGCGCCGGGTCCGCCGGACGCTCGCCGGATTCCCGCCCGGCACACCCGCCGCCCGCCGGATCGGCACCCGGCAGGCCTACGACGAGCTGCTCCTCACCGCCTGCCGGGAACTGGGCGTCGAGCATCGGCTCGCCACCCTGCCGGAGGGCTTCGAACGCGAGCTGGAACGGCTGCGGGTGGCCGACACCCTGTCGCGGCGTGGCCTCGTGCTGCACTGATCACGTGGCAGGATGCCCGGGTGGAGTTCCATCCGCTGGACCGGCCCGTGGACGCGTTCCAGCGTGCGCTCACCGCGCCCCTCGTCGAGCTGCTGTGCCGCCGTGCGCTCGGCTCGCACATCCACGTGCTCGCGGCCACCGAGCTGGGGCTGGGCAGTTACAACACGACCTACCGGGTGGAGCTGGCCGACGGTCCGGTGATCCTGCGGGTGGCCCCGGAACCGGCCCGGCAGACCCGGACCGAACGGCAGTTCATGCGCAACGAATACCTTGCCACGCCGTACTTCGCGCCGATCGCGCCGCTGCTGCCGCGCACGCTCGCCGCGGATTTCACCCACGAGGTGATCGGCCGCGACTACCTGGTGCAGGAGGTCCTCGACGGACGCCCGGCGCCTGAGGTGCTGCCGGGCTCCGCGCCAGATGCCCGTCGCCCCTACTTCCGCCGCCTCGGCGAGATCACCCGCGCCGTGCACGGTGTGCGTGGGCCGGGCTTCGGGGCCGTCGCCGGTCCGCACACGGATACTTGGAGCGAAGCGCTCGTACGCTGCTTCGCGGACAATGCTGCGGATTTAGACGACCTCGGCCTCGATGCGTCCGATGTGCGCGCGGTGGGCGACCGTGCCGCACAGGACGCCGCGTTGCTCAACGAGATCACCGAACCCCGTCTGCTGCACGGGGATCTGTGGCACGTGAACGTGATGGTGTCCCCGGATCTGGAGATCACCGGCGTCTTCGACCACGACCGGAGCTGGTGGGGAGACCCGGCCGCGGACTGGACGATCTGGATGACCGCGAAGAAGCCGGGCACCGAGCGAGACGCGTTCTGGGAGACCTACGGCCCGCTCGCCGCCACCCCGCAGGCCCGGCGACGGGCGCTGTACTACCGGGCACGGCACCTGGCCGCTGTCCGGCTGGAACGGCACCGGTACGAGCAGCGGGAGCGGCTGGCCGATTCCTACACCGAACTGGGCGAGGTGCTGGCGGCGCTGGACTCAGGACGGATCGGACCCGCGTAGCGCGGCCCACCAGAACCCGAACGCCGCGATCAGCACGGTGACCACGAGCCAGCCGGTGAACCCGCTGCCGTCGACCAGCGCCCAGAACACCCCGGCCACCGGCGCGACGGCCAGCACCGGCAGGTCCGTACGGAACTGGTGCCGCAGCGGCACCGGGCGGACCGCGGCGGCGCTGCGTTCCTCGTCCGGCCCGGCCGGGTTGTCCGTGCGTCGCCCGCGTGGCTCGGCCATGCGCGTCGCGCCCGCGGGGTACAGCACTTCCCCGGCCACCCGGACCGCGACGTGCCGGTCCTGCCGCAGATCACCGAGTACCTCGACCTTCACCGGCGACGGCAGGCCGATCAGCGTGGGGGAGAAGTAGACCGGAATCCACCGTGGCGTCGCGCCTTCGGTCTCCAGCCAGGACCGGGTGAGCAGGCCACGTTGCAGCTTGACCCGGCGTACCGGCACAGTGCTCCGTACGGCGGCACGAGCGGGCCGGACGAACCGGGTCAGCAGCAGGAACCCGGTCACCAGCAGCACGGCCAGCGCCGCGACCACGGTCACCGTGGCGTAGGTCGACGCGCGGTCCGCGGTGATCAGCGGGGTGGCGCCGGGGATCACCGCCCGCGCCGGATCCGCCGGGTCGTAGCGCACCGGCACGCGGCTGCCGTTCGCTGGGGGAGTGCTGTCGAGCCCGATCGTCGCACTGACGTCCGGCCGCCCCGGCACGGCGAACCGCACCGTGGCCGAGTCCTCGGCGGAACCGGTCACGGTGGCGGTGGTCTGCGGGCCGAATCCCTCCAGCGCCGCACGGGCCTGGCCGAATTCGGCCAGCTGCAGCGCGAGCACCGCGGCGCAGGCGAGCAGCACGGCTGCGCTCGTGACGAGGATGTGGTGCACGGGCCGCAGCCGCAGGATATTCCGCACGGAGAACCACCTTACTGTCCACAAAGGAAGAAGCGGCGCGAACCCGGTCCGCGCCGCTCCTTCTCGTTCACCTGCGCACGGCTACTTCAGGAAACCGATCTTGAGATAGTCGTACGGGTGGTTCGCGTAACCCGGCGAACCGAAGTTGCCCAGCGTCTTGCGCGTCGCGAAGGCGCCCGGCGACTGGAAGATCGGCAGCTGGTGGCCGATCGCCCAGATCTCCTGGTCCGCGGCGTTGATGTCCGCGGCCCGCTTGGTGTCGTCCAGTTCCTGCGCGGCGGTGTCGAGCAGCTTGTTCAGCTTCTCGTCCCCGACATGGCCGTAGTTCTGGCTGATGTTGTTCGGGTCCAGGTAGTAGATGCCCTTGCTGCCGTCGATCGGGAACGAGTTCGACAGCCAGCGGAACAACGTCACGTCGAAGTTGCCGACGTTCACGAAGTTCTTGAAGAACTCGGCGGTCGGCACCTGCTGGATGTCCAGCTGGGCCCCGATCGTCTTGAGCTGCGACTGCAGGAGCTGGCCGGTCTGCTGGCTGATCGGGGTGCCCGAGGGGATCACCATGCGGATCTTCAGCGGCTTGCCGTCCTTGGCGCGGACGTCGCCGGACTGCTTCCAGCCCAGCTTGTCCAGCTCCGCCTTGGCCGCGTTCGCGTCGAACTTGTACGGGCCGGAGTTGTCCGCGTATTCCTTGGCGCCCTTGAGATAGAGGTGATTGCCCAGCGGAGTGGTGTCCTTCTGCATCTGGCCGAGGATCGACTTGGCGATGGTGACCGTGTCGATGCCCTTCATGATGGCCAGCCGCAGGTCCTTGTCGGCGAGGATGGACGAGGCGGCACCGTTGAACGTCAGGTGCGTGTAGTCGGGGTTGTTGGACTGGCGGACCACCGCGTTCGAGTCGGCCTGCGCCCGCTTGAACAGGTTGATGTCGTTGTTGAGGTTGTAGAAGTCGATCTGGCCGTTGGCGAAGGCGTCCGGCAGCGCGGAACGCTCGACGACCTTGTAGGTCACCGTGTCCAGCTTCGGCTTTTCACCCCACCAGGCCGGGTCCCGCTCGACGACGACCTGCTTGCCGGTCTGGTCGATGCTCTTGATCTTGAACGGGCCCGCGGTGATCTCCGGCTTGACCGCCCACCCCTTGTTGAACATGCCCGGGTCGGAGTTGAGCTCCTTCGGGTACAGCGGGGCGAACATCCCCTTCCACTCGGCGTACTTCTTGCCGAAGGTGACCTTGACGTCCTGTTCGTCGGTGCCCTTCTCGACCTTCGCGATGTCCTCGTAGCCGGACGTCGTCGAGACCTGGTAGTCCTTGTTCTTTCCGTTGAGGGCGTTGGCCTGGGCGGCGAAGTCCTCCCAGGAGAACTGCCTGCCGGTGCTCCACTTCGCCTTCGGGTCGATCTTGTACTCGACCACCTGCGGGTCCTGGCTGATCAGCTCGGCCGAGGTGAAATAGCTCTTGTTCAGCGCTACCGAGGCGTCCGAGTTCTGCGTGAAGACGTAGGGCAGGATGGCGCCCTCGATGTACGCGCCGTCGGCCACGGTGCCGTCGACCTGGTGGTAGTTCCAGTTGTCCGGCATCAGGTCTATCGGCCACTGGAGGTTGCCGCCGTCCTTGAGCTTGTCCAGCGGCTGCGGGTTGATGTCGGCGGACTTGACGCTCTGAGTGCCGGCGTCCTGCAGTCCGTTGCCGCCGCCGCTACCGCCGCCGCAAGCGGCGAGCAGGAGCCCCAGAGCGGCAACGGGAGCCACGAGTGCGGCCATTCTCCGTCGCATGGTGAATACCTTTCTTTCCCTTGTGCGCCAACGGACAGGTGGCTACACGACGTCACGGGTCTCGGCGTGATGGCAGGCCGCGTCGTGGTCGGCCCCGCGAGATTCGCGCACGGGCTCGACGTCGACGCAGTTCCTCCGGTCCTCTTCGGACAGACGGGCGAACACGAAGCACCGTGTGCGGAACCGGCAGCCCGAGGGCGGGTTCGCCGGGCTCGGCAGATCGCCGGTGAGGATGATCCGGCTGCGTTCGCGCTCCCGGACCGGGTCCGGGACCGGGATCGCGGACAGCAGCGCCTGGGTGTAGGGGTGCTGCGGGGCCTCGAACACGGTGCGCACGTCGCCGATCTCCACGATCTTGCCGAGGTACATCACCGCCACCCGGTCGGCGATGTGCCGCACCACGGACAGGTCGTGCGCGACGAACAGGTAGGACAGGCCGAGCTTGGCCTTCAGCTCGTCGAGCAGGTTGATCACGCCCGCCTGGATGGACACGTCGAGCGCGGACACCGGCTCGTCCAGCACGATCAGCTTCGGTTCCAGCGCGAGCGCGCGGGCGATGCCGATGCGCTGGCGCTGCCCGCCGGAGAACTCCGCCGGGTACCGCTCGGCGTGCTCGGCCCGGAGGCCGACCAGCCGGAGCAGTTCCGGTACCCGCTGTTCGATCCGGGCCTTGTCGTAGCCGTGCACGACCATCGGCTCGGCGATGATGTCGCCGATCGGCAGCCGCGGGTCCAGCGCGGCCATCGGGTCCTGGAACACCACCTGCAGGTCCCGCCGGATCGCCCGCCGGCCCTTCCCGTCCAGCTTCGCGACGTCCTTGCCCAGCACCGCCACCGAACCGGCCGACGGTGCGGCCAGCTCCAGGATCTCCATCAGCGTGGTCGACTTGCCGCAGCCGGATTCGCCGACCAGGCCCAGGGTTTCGCCTTCGACGAGGTCGAAGCTGATCCCGTCGACCGCCTTGACCGCGCCGACCCTGCGCTTGAGGACCGCGCCCTTGGTCACCACGTAATGCTTCTGCAGGTCCCGCACGTCGAGCACAGTGGCGCGCTCGGCCCGCGGTACCGCGGCGTCCGCGGCCTCCCGGACCACTTCGGCCCCGTACACTTCGGCCGCGCCGACGTCCGGCCGCGCGAGTTCCTCGGTACGGAGGCAGGCCGCCCGGTGCGCGGTGCCGGCCGGCGCGCCCACGGTGATCGTGTGCAGCTCGGGCTCGTCCTGCCGGCAGGCGTCGATCGCGAGCGGGCAGCGCGGCGCGAACGGGCATCCGGCCGGCAGGTCCACCAGTGACGGCGGCTGCCCGTCGATCGGCACGAGCGGCTGCTTCTCCCGCGCGTCCACCCGCGGGATCGAACCCAGCAGGCCCAGCGTGTACGGCATCCGCGGCCGCGCGTAGATGGCCTCCACCGGACCCTGCTCCACCGCGCGCCCGGCGTACATCACCATCAGCCGGTCGGCGAACCCGGCGACCACACCCAGGTCGTGAGTGATGATCACGATACCCGCGCCGGTGACCTCCTGCGCGGTCTTGAGCACCTCCAGCACCTGCGCCTGCACCGTCACGTCCAGCGCGGTGGTCGGTTCGTCGGCGACGATCAGGTCCGGGTCGTTGGCGATCGCTATGGCGATCACCGCGCGCTGGCGCATCCCGCCGGAGAACTCGTGCGGGAACGCCTTCGCGCGCTGCGCGGCGTTCGGGATCCCGACCAGATCGAGCAGCTCGAGGGCACGGTTGTGCGCCTGCTGCTTGGTCATCGAGCCCTTGGCGTGTACCAGCAGCGCCTCGGCGATCTGCGCGCCCACGGTGTACACCGGCGTCAGCGCGGACAGCGGATCCTGGAAGACCATGGCGATCTTCTTGCCACGGATCTTCGACAGCTGGGCGTCGGACCGGCCGATCAGTTCGCTGCCCTGGAACCGGATCGAGCCGGATACCCGGGCCTGCGGCGGCAGCAATCCCATCACCGCCAGCGAGGACACCGACTTGCCGGAGCCCGATTCCCCGACGATGCCAAGTACCTCACCCGCGCCGACCTGATAGCTCAGCCCGCGCACCGCGTGCACCCGGCCGGACTCCGAGGGGAAGGACACCTCCAGATCCGAGACTTCCAGCACGGTGCCGGTCGGCTTGCCGGTCTCCGCGCTCAGTTCGAGTGCGGCGCTCATGCTTGTGCTCCCACGGTGCTGGCGGACGGCGACTTCGTCTTTTCCTCGATGCGCTTGCGCTCCTTGCGCCGCGACCGGCTCGACGACGGGTCGAGCGCGTCCCGCAGGCCGTCCCCGGCGAAGTTCACCGCGAGCACGGTCGCCACCAGGAAACCGGTCGGAATGTAGAACAGCCACGGGAAGGTGCGCACCGCGTCGGAGCCGGCGGAGATCAGCGTGCCCAGTGAGACGTCCGGGGCCTGCACCCCGAACCCGAAGAAGGACAACGAGGTCTCGGTGATGATCGCGGCGCCGACGTTGATCGTCGCGTCGATGATCAGCAGCGAGGCCATGTTCGGCACGATGTGCTTGACGATGATCCGCCAGGAGGACTGGCCCATGAACCGCGCGGCCTGCACGAACTCGCGCTCGCGCAGGGTCAGCGTCATCCCGCGCACGATCCGCGCGGTGATCATCCACTGGAACACCGCGATCAGGCCGACCAGGATCAGCCAGGTCTTGCCGCGGAAGGCCGGCGAGAGGATCGAGATGATCAGGAACGGCGGCAGGATCAGCAGCAGGTCCACCACCCACATCGCGATCCGGTCGGTCCAGCCGCCGAAATACCCGGCCGCGGCGCCGATGATCGAGGCCACGCCGGTGGAGAACAACGCGGCCAGCAGGCCGATGGTCAGCGACTTCTGCAGCCCGCGCATGGTCTGCGCGAACATGTCGCCGCCGATCTGGTTGGTGCCGAACCAATGCGTGCCGTCCGGCGGCATCAGCGTGGCGGCCGGGTCCAGCTCGTCGTAGGCCCACGGCGCGTACCAGGTGTAGGTGAACGCCACCAGGTAGAACAGCACCACCACGAGCAGCCCGGCCACCGCGAGCCGGTTGCGCAGGAACCGGCGGGCGACCAGCTTGCCGCGGCCGGAGGACCGGCTGTCGCGCTCGCTGCCCGCATCGGTGGCCGCGACCGCGGCGTCGGCGAGGTCGGCCTCGTTCAGGGGAGCGGCCATCAGATCCTCACCCTCGGGTCGAGCACGGCGTAGAACACGTCCGCCAGCCAGCCGGCCAGCAGCACGCAGACCGCGATGAACAGGGTCACGGTGGCCACGATGTTCGTGTCCTGCTTCTGGATTCCGGTCACCAGCCAGTCGCCCATGCCGTACCAGCCGAAGATCTTCTCGGTGAAGATGCCGCCCGTGATCAGCAGGCCGAACCCGAAGGCGAACAGCGTCGCCATCGGGATGAGCGCGGTCCGCAGGCCGTGCTTGAACAGTGCGCGCCGGCGGGTCAGGCCTTTGGCCTGCGCGGTGCGCAGGAAGTCCGAGCCGAGCACGTCGAGCATCGCCGAGCGCTGGTAGCGGCTGTAGTAGGCCACCTGGGTCAGCACGATCGCCAACGTGGGCACGATGATGTGCTGCAACCGGTCCAGCACCACGTCCCCGAATCCACCGGAGACGTCGCCGGATTCGCCCTGCACGATGAAGAACTGGTACCCGCCCAGGAGCGTGTCGTTCACCGACTGGGCGCCGGCCTTCAGGATCGTCGCGATCACGAAGACCGGGGTGGAGAGCACCACGAAGGAGAACGTGGTCGCCAGGTAGTCGCTGATCTTGTACTGGCGGATCGCGCTGACGACCCCGACCAGCACACCGATGATGATGCCGAGGGTGATCCCGAGCAGGAACAGCCGCAGGCTCACCCCGGCGCGGCGCAGCAGCTCGTCGGTGATCGGCTGATCGGCGATCGTGCGGCCGAAGTCGCCCTGGAACACGCCGCCCAGCCAGGTCAGGAACCGTTGCGGGATAGGCTGATCCAGGTACAGCTCCGCGGTCTTGGCGTCGATCGTGGACTGCGGGGCGGGCGGATTGCGCAGCTTCAGCGCGTCGAGCGGGCTGAATGCCAGTGATGCCAGGGAAAACGCCGCGAAGGTGGCCACGAGGCACAGGGCCACGTAGTTGACCAGCCGGCGGACGAGGAACCCGATCACGGTTCCCTCGATTCACCCGGGCCGCCGGATCCGCCCCGCGCCGCGGGATTTTCGCGCGAAGGAGTTTTCGTCGAGAACACGTGCCGGTGCTGCCTTCCGAATGCGGACGCTCGTTGCTGGCGCAGCCTAATGCCGAAGATCGTTGCGATCTTCGTTCCCAGGCAACCAAATAGTCACGATTTCCGTAGGCAGCAGGAAAAACTCCGACTTTCGGCCGTAGCGCCGCGGAAGATCTCTCGGTCGGTATGCGCCTCTTTACCGGCGATCATGGTTCCGGAATGGTTCCGCGTATTCCGGCCCCGCTACCGGAACGCCCGGAACGCTCCACTCGCGAAGGCTGTGAAGGGGCCCTTCACGGACGCTGAGGCTGTGAAGGGACCCTTCACGGACGCTGAGGCCGAGGACCCGGCAGTGGGCGATGCGGAGGGTTGTGTGCGACCACCTCGTGGCGTGCGCCGGACCGGTTTCGGGTCTGTGAAGGGGTCCTTCACGGACGCTGAGTCTGTGAAGGACCCCTTGACGGACCTTCACACCGACTTTGCCGGAACGCTCCACTCGCGAAGGCTGTGAAGGGCCCCTTCACAGCCCGCAGGCGCATACCCCGGAAACGCGAGAACCCCGTCGCCGCGGTCCGCGGCAGACGGGGTTCTCGGCACCTGTCCGGGTGGTCTAGTCCAAATAGTCGCGCAGCACCTGGGAACGCGAAGGATGCCGCAGCTTCGACATCGTCTTCGACTCGATCTGCCGGATCCGCTCGCGCGTGACCCCGTAGACCTGGCCGATCTCGTCGAGGGTGCGGGGCTGCCCGTCGGTGAGGCCGAAGCGCAGCCGGACCACGCCCGCCTCGCGCTCGGACAGCGTCTGCAGCACCGACTGGAGCTGGTCCTGCAGCAGCGTGAAGGACACCGCGTCCACCGCCACCACGGCCTCGCTGTCCTCGATGAAGTCACCGAGCTGCGAGTCGCCCTCGTCGCCGATGGTCTGGTCCAGCGAGATCGGCTCCCGCGCGTACTGCTGGATCTCCAGGACCTTCTCCGGCGAGATGTCCATCTCCTTGGCGAGTTCCTCGGGCGTCGGCTCGCGGCCGAGGTCCTGCAGGAGCTCGCGCTGGATGCGGCCGAGCTTGTTGATGACCTCCACCATGTGCACCGGGATGCGGATGGTGCGGGCCTGGTCGGCCATCGCCCGGGTGATCGCCTGGCGGATCCACCAGGTGGCGTAGGTGGAGAACTTGTAGCCCTTGGTGTAGTCGAACTTCTCCACCGCGCGGATCAGGCCGAGGTTGCCCTCCTGGATCAGGTCCAGGAACGCCATGCCGCGGCCGGTGTAGCGCTTGGCCAGCGAGACCACCAGCCGGAGGTTGGCCTCCAGCAGATGGTTCTTGGCCCGCTCCCCGTCGCGCACGATCCACTTGAGATCGCGGCGCATCTGGGTGACGAGCTTCTCGCCCTCCTCCTCGGCGGTGCGCACGCGCTCGGCGGCGTAGAGCCCGGCCTCGATCCGCTTGGCCAGCTCCACCTCCTCCTCGGCGTTGAGCAGCGCGACCTTGCCGATCTGCTTGAGGTAGGCGCGCACCGAGTCGGCCGAGGCGGTGAGCTCGGCGTCCTTGCGCGCCTGGCGCAGGGCCTCGGACTCCTCCTCGTCCCAGACGAAGTCCGGGTTGTCCGAGGAAGAGGAAGAGGACGACGGCTTGCCCTTGTCCGCGGCGGCGGCGCGACGGCGCGCCGCAGGCGTGCCGGTCTCCTCGGCCTCCTCGTCGTCCGAGTCGTCCTCGGTCTCGTCGTTGACCGTCTCGTCGACCACGTCGACCTCGACCTCTTCGAGGTCGGACAGGTCCGGGCTGTCCAGCTCGGCCTCGTCCGGCTCGCCGGGGCCGTCCGGCTCGCCGTCCTCGGTCTTGGGCGCCGCCTTGCCGGCGGGCTTGCGGGCCGGAGCCTTCTTCGCCGCGGTCTTCTTCGCACCTGCCGACTTGGTGGCGGTCTTGCGCGGCGCGGGCTTCGCCTCGCCGGTGGCTGCCTCGTCGGCCGGCTCGCCGGCTGCGGTCGCTGTCTTCGTCCCGCTTCGGGTTGCGGTTCTTGCGGCTGCCACTTACGCCCTTTCGCAGCGGTCGATCATGACGAACCGAGATGTCGACACCTCGGCTGCCTCACATTCGGGGAACACGCCCCGGCCTGCGGATTTCCCTCCCGCAGCCGTGCGCTGCGTTCCATTGTAACGACGTCGGCCCGGTGCGTCGCGAAGCGATCACCCTCCGGCCTGCCGCTCGTGACCGTTCCGGGACGCGGGGCGGCTCCCGGGGTCAGTGCTGGATACCCTCCACAGCCGCCGCCGCGGCCCCGACGATGCCCGCGTTGTTCTGCAGTGATGCGACCACGACCGGGGTGCGCACGTCCAGCAGCGGCACCCATTTCTCGCTCTTTTTGCTCACCCCGCCGCCGACCAGGAACAGATCCGGCCAGATCAGGTTCTCGAGCACGGTCAGGTAGCGGTGCACCCGCTTGGCCCAATCCGGGTACGACAGGCCCTCGTTGTCCTTCACCGAGGCCGCGGCCCGCTTCTCCGCGTCGTGCCCGTCGACCTCCAGATGGCCGAGTTCGGTGTTCGGCACGAGCTTGCCGTCGTGGAACACGGCGCTGCCGATGCCGGTGCCGAAGGTCAGCAGCGCGGAGACGCCGGTGCGCGCGGCCGGATCGCCGAAGCGGATCTCGGCCATGCCCGCCGCGTCCGCGTCGTTGAGCATCGCGACGTCGGCGACGTCGAGGCCGAGCCGTTCGGCGAACAGCGCGTCCGCGTCCGTGCCGATCCATTTGTGGTCGATGTTGGCCGCGGTGTGCGCGACGCCCTTCTTCACCACGGCGGGCAGCGTCACGCCGACCGGCCCGTCCCACCCGGCGGCGCGGACGATCTCCGCGACGACGTCGGCCACCGCGTCGGGGGTGGACGGCTGCGGCGTGTCGATCCGGTGCCGATCGCCGATCAGCTGTCCGTGGTCCAAATCGACCAGCGCGCCCTTGATCCCGCTGCCGCCGATGTCGATTCCGAAACCTCGGGTCGCCGTCACTGACGTGGTCCCTTCTCGCACGATTCAGAAGCCTGCTGCGGAGACTTTAACCGGATGTGATGACATGGCCGACGTGGGAGCTGACGAGTTGGTGCTGAAGAAGATCGCCGAACAGGTCGCGGGCGAGGCCGCCGAGCTGGTCCGGTCCGCGTGGGAATCCCTGCGCGCGGGCGGGGACCTGCGGGTGGACACGAAATCCGCGGAAACCGATGTGGTCACCGCGGCCGATCGGGAGTCCGAGGAGCTGGTGCGGGCCCGCCTGGCCGTGCTGCGCCCGGGCGAACCCGTGCTCGGCGAGGAGGGCGGCGGCACGGCCGCGAGCGGCGGGGTGACCTGGGTCGTCGATCCGATCGACGGCACCGTGAACTTCCTGTACGGCCTGCCCGATTTCGCGGTGTCGATCGCGGCGCAGGTGGACGGTGTCTCGGTGGCGGGCGCGGTGATCGAACCGGTCAGCGGCCGCTGCTGGACCGCCGCCCGCGGCGAGGGCGCCTGGCTCGACGGGCGTCAGCTGTCGGTGTCCGAACCGGCGCGGCTCGACCTCGCGTTGGTCGGTACCGGGTTCGCGTACGTGCGTGAGCGTCGCGTCCGTCAGGCTGCGCTCGTGGCCGCGCTGGCCGGTGAAGTCCGCGACATCCGCCGCCGCGGCGCGGGCTCGCTGGACTTGTGCGCGACCGGCGCGGGCTGGCTGGACGCGTACTTCGAGCACGGCCTGCACCGCTGGGACTGGGCCGCGGGCGGGCTCGTGGCCGAAGAAGCCGGTGCGACCGTGCTGCTGCCGGGCAGCGCCCCGGACCTCGGCGAGGACATGACGTTCGTCGCGGCCCCGCCGATCGCCGCGCAGCTGCGCGAGCGGCTGGTCACGCACGGCGCCGCCGGAATCTGACGGCGGCTCGGCAGGTTCAGCAGGTGACGTCGCGGGCGGCGGCGAGCAGGGTCTGGTCGACCGTCGGCGCGCCGCTGCCCGACGACTGCTCGCTGCCGCCACCACTGCCCTGGTGGGCGTGGGACCAGTCGGAGAGCTGCTTGAGCACGGTGCGGGCCTCGGCGCGCGGCTGGATGTCGGTGAAGAGCTTGCCGGTGGCCAGATCGACGCTGGCGTCCCGGCGGTTGTCGTGGACCAGCTCCGCGCACGGGGCCACCAGGCTCACCGTGCGGGCGGCGGCGGCGCCGTTGTCGCCGTAGCGGATCTGGCCGCGGCACTGCGCGTCGCCCTTGGGGTAGGCCGGGTCGTTGCCGGGGTCGCCGATGCCGGTGAAGCCCAGCTCGCGCAGCGCGGAGGTGGCGATGCCGCCCTGGCCGCGGGTGGTGCTGGCGTTGAGCACCTTCAGCGTGACCTTGTCCGGCGGGATGGGGGAGCGGTCGTCGAGACCGTTGTGCGGCACGGAGGTGAAGACCGCCCCCGGCTGTGGCGCGGGGTCGGGCGTGCAGCGCACCGCCTCGTCGACATCGCCGCGGCCGACCACCGCGTTGACCCAGACGACCACCGCGCCGAGCGCGAGCACCCCGATCACGATGAGCGCGGGCAACGGCCGGTGCCTGCGATAGGGCCGCGCATCACGGTTGCCCGAGCCGTTCCCCGACGCCACTGCCGCGTCCCCTTCCCCGAAGCGGGGATCCCGCGGCCCCGCTGTAGCCGACGGTGTACTCACCGGAACCGTCGTAGCCGGTGAGCCTAGGCGTTCCACCCCGCACCCGGTGGTGCGGGGCGCTTTCGCCGCCGTGCGCCCCGAGCAGCCCTCCCCCGGAACCCCCGCGTCCCCGATCAGCCGATCGCACCACGACCGGCCGCGAAGGGGCAAGCGGACACGGCGGCCGGGTGCGCTTCGTGACGCGCGCGCAACCCGAACGGAGGATGTGCGTCTCACCTGCGCATTCCCCCTGCCGGGTGACGTGTGACGGGCATTGCCCGACTCGGTGCGGGGCGCGCCCGGCGGTGAGCTACCCTTCCCGGGCTCCGGCCGCGGAAAGCGGGCCCTGTCAGCTGAGACCTCGGTCACTGCGCGCGCCGGGCACAAACCGGGGCGCTGGAACGTTGACCAGCGGCACGACCGGATCCGGGTCCCGCCCGGACCGGGGTAGGACGACAAGCAGATTCGCAGGGGTGAGGGACACCATGGCTACCGACTACGACGCGCCGCGCCGCAGCGAAGCCGACGAGCTGGCCGAAGACTCGTTGGAGGAGCTGAAGGCCCGGCGCAACGAGAACCAGTCCGGCGTCGTCGACGTCGACGAGGACGCGAGCGCGGAGAACTTCGAACTGCCCGGCGCGGACCTGTCCGGGCTCTCGGGCGAGGACATGACGGTGAAGGTCGTGCCGAAACAGGCCGACGAGTTCACCTGCTCCGTGTGCTTCCTGGTGCACCACCGCAGCCGGCTCGCCGAGGAAAGCGGCGGGCGGCTGATCTGCCGCGACTGCGCCTGAGCCGTTCCGCGCGGGCGGACTTCGAAGGCCCGGCGTCGGCCGGGGAACGGGGATCAGGGAAACCACAGTCGCGACAGCGGGGGAACGCAGGTCGCACGAACCACTAACGAAAGGGACCGGCCCGCCGGGGCCGGTCCCTTTCGTTAGTCGTGTCCGGGCGGGCGGCTCAGCCGGCTTCGCGCAGCAGGTCCGCGACGCGCTGCGGGTGACGGGTGCTGAACAGCCAGTACGGGGTCGGGTCGGCCGGATCGGTCAGCCGGATCCGGACCGCGGGGCCCACCCAGCCGCGGTGCAGCACGAACGCCGAGGGATCGCCGTCGCGGCCGAGGGCGTGCCGTTTGGCGTCGCCGGTCAGCACCTCGATCTCGCCGGCGAAGCGCACCGGCAGGTGGGCCTCGCCCACCCACAGCTCCGGTTCGCCGCCGCCGGTCACCCGGACCCGGGAGCGGCCCAGCGACAGCAGCAGCGCCGCCATCACCAGTACGGCCACCGGCAGCGGGATCCACACCGGCACCGCCGGGTAGCCCAGGTGGATTTCGACGCCGAGCAGGACCGCCCCGAGCATCGGCAGGAGCCATCCCCACCACGGCACGTACAGCCGTTCGGAGTGCCGGAGGACGCCGGGCCCGGCGGTGTTCACGCGATCAGCCACGCGGCCAGGGTAGTCTCGCCGCCCGTGTCCAGCGTTCAGGTACTCCTCCAACGGCTCGATCCGGATGTCCCGCCGCCCGCCTACGCGCGGCCGGGCGATGCCGGCGCCGATCTCGTCACCACCTCGGATATCGTGCTCGGACCCGGCGAG
Source organism: Amycolatopsis sulphurea (assembly GCF_002564045.1). NCBI lineage: Bacteria > Bacillati > Actinomycetota > Actinomycetes > Pseudonocardiales > Pseudonocardiaceae > Amycolatopsis > Amycolatopsis sulphurea. The sequence goes on from NZ_PDJK01000001.1 coordinate 43,792, forward strand.
CGCGGGGTCGTCGGCACCGGGGTGGCGATCGCGCTGCCGCCCGGGTACGCCGGGTTCGTGCATCCCCGCTCCGGGCTCGCCGCGCGCGTCGGGCTGTCGGTGGTGAACACGCCCGGCACGATCGACGCGGGGTATCGCGGTGAGATCCGGGTCTGCCTGATCAACCACGATCCGCGGGAGAAGCTGGTGCTCACCCGCGGCGACCGGATCGCGCAGCTGGTGGTGCAGCAGGTGGCGCGGGTGGAGTTCGTCGAGGTCGCCGAGCTGGGCGGCACCGAACGCGGCGCGGGCGGCTACGGCTCGACCGGCGGGCACGCCACACTGGTCCCCGACACGGAGCAGGCCGGGGAAGGAACGGAGAGCTAGTGGGGATTTTCGGACGCAAGCGCGGGTCCGGCGGCAACGGGCGCGGCCCCGGGACCGAGCCGGAGGAGACCGGCGCGGACGACGCGGTCGAACCCGGTGACCGGTTGTCGGAGACCTCGGACGGGCCGTTCGACGTCGCCGACGCCGAGGACGACGGCATCCCGCGGATCGACCTCGGCTCGGTGAAGGTGCCGGTGCCCGACGGTTCGCAGGTCCAGGTCGAGATGGACCCCGACGCGGGCGGGGTGCGCGCGGTGCACATCGTGACCGAGCACGGCCAGATCACCGTGAGCGGGTACGCCGCGCCGCGGTCGGGCGGGCTGTGGCGCGAGGTGAGCACGGAGCTGGGCGATCAGCTGCGCGCGGACGGGGCGAAGGTCAACGTCGGCCGCGGCGAGTGGGGCATGGAGCTGTCGGCCATCATCGGCGACGTCGCGCTGCGGTTCGTCGGTGTGGACGGCCCGCGCTGGATGCTGCGCGGCGTGATCGCCGGGCCGCAGTCCGCCGCGGCGCAGGCACCGGAGGTGCTGCGGGCCATCGTGCGCCGCACCGTGGTGGACCGCGGGGACTCGCCGATGCCGGTGCGGACCCCGCTGCCGATCACGCTGCCCGAAGCGGTCGCGCAGCACATCGCCGAACAGCAGGGCTGAAGCGTCACCGCGGTTTCAAGTCCGTGAAGGGGCCCTTCACGGACTCAGAGTCCGTGAAGGGCCCCTTCACAGACCTCCGCAGCGCAGGGCCCCGGCAAAGTTGGTCGTGGGCTCGTGATCAGCAGAGAGAGCCGTGGCGGCCCGACCGGTTTCGGGTCCGTGAGGGTGCCCCTGACGGACTCAGAGTCCGTGAAGGGGCCCTTCACAGCCCTCCGCAGCTACGCAGGGCTGTGAAGGGGCCCTTCACAGCCCCCTCCGCAGCTGCGCAGGGCCCTCCACGCCGACTCTGCCGACACCGTTGACTCTGAGTCAGTGAAGAGGGCCCCTTCACGGACTTCCCATCGCTCGAAGGGCGCGCAGATAGGCGAGCACGGTGGCGCGGCCCAGGGATTCGGGGTCCGCGCCGAGTGCGGCCAGCGTGGTCTCCACGTACTGCGCGCGCGGGAGCGCCCCGGCCCATTCGCGGGCCACGCCTGCCGGGTGGATCGGGTCGTCGGTGCACGCCCCGATCCCGGCGGGCACGGCCAGCCCCCGCAACGTTTCGAGGGTGGGCGCGGGCCTGCGGGCCGCGACGCGGAGCCCGGCCGCCAGCCCGGACCCGTGCCTCGGCCACGCCCGGCCCAGCTCCGCGGCGAGCCACGGCGGGCTGCCCGCTTCGGCTTGGGCCAGCGCGGCGGACACGCCGTGGGTGGCCACCAGATCCACGGTGAGCGTCGCAGACTGCGCGGCGGGTGCCTGGCCGGGTTCGCCGTGCCAGGCCGGGAGAGCGGCGAGCAGGCCCGCGCATCGGCCCGGATGCGCGACCGCCCACTCCGCGGCCAGATGCGCGCCGAAGGAGATCCCGCCGGCCAGCACCGGGCCGTGCTGCGCGGACAGCCGGTCCAGCGCCGCCAGGAACCCCTCCGCGAGCCCGGCGCCGGGTACCGGAGCAGGGGTGTGCAGCGGCACGCCGAGCGCGGCCAGCGGGCCGCAGAACACCGCGCGGACGAACACCTCGTCGGAGCCGGTGCCGGGCAGCAGCACGGCGGCCCGAACCGGGATCGCGGACGTCACGTTGCGATCTTGCCGCAAACCGGTTTCGCTTGCCGGGACCACAGCTACGCTGGAGACGCACGGGCCGCAGGATGTCGGCGGCCCCGGAGCACAGGAGCACACCATGCCCGCCAAGGACGGCGGCTACTTCAGCCGGCTGGTTCGCAAGCTGACCAGCGACGTCGAGGACCTCGACGCCGACGAGATGTCCGAACGGTCCGGGGCCGAGGGCGCGCAGCGGGCGTGCGACTGCCGCTCCGGCGAAGAGGTGACCGTTCTCGGCAGATTGCGCAGTGTGGAGCTGTGCCCGACCGACGGTGCGGCGACCCTTCAGGCGGAGCTGTTCGACGGCACTCAGGGCGTGACGCTAATCTGGCTCGGCCGACGCCGGATTCCCGGCATCGAGCCCGGTCGCACCGTCAAGGTCCGCGGCCGGATGGCCGAACGGGACGGGCAGAAAGTGCTCTACAACCCGTACTACGAACTCCAGAGCCCCGTAGGGTGATCGACTCTCGTGACTGAACCTGCCCCGCACGACCGCCGGCCCGTGCCCGGCGCCGACGCGACCCCGTCCGCCGCGCCCGGAGCCGAGACACCGGGCGCCGAGACGCCGGGAGCCGAGGTGCCCGGCACCGGGGCACCGGCTTCCACAGCGGCCGGCGAGGCGAAGGAACCGGACGCCAAGCCGACCATGCTGGACCAGATGGGCGGGACCGCCGGCCTGTTCTACTCCTCGCTGCCGGTGATCTTCTTCGTCCTGCTCAACTCCCTGTTCGGGCTGACCGTGGCGATCTGGGGCTCCCTCGGCGGCGCGGTGGCCATCACCGTGCTGCGGATGGTGCGCAAGGAGCCGCTGCAGCCGGCCATCTCCGGGTTCTTCGGGGTGGCGATCGCGGCCTTCATCGCCTACCGCACCGGCTCGGCGAAGGGGTTCTTCCTCTTCGGCATCTGGACCAGCCTGCTCTACTGCGGGGTGTTCGTGGCCTCCATCCTGGCGCGCTGGCCGCTGGCCGGGGTGGCCTGGAACGCGCTGAACGGCAAGGGCACCGCCTGGCGCAAGGACAAGGTCTCGATCCGCGGCTACGACATCGCCACGCTGGCGCTGGCGCTGGTCTTCGCGGCCCGGTTCGTGGTGCAGCGCTGGCTCTACGACAGCGACTACACCGGCTGGCTGGCCTTCGCCAAGATCGCGATGGGCTACCCGCTCTACGCGCTGGGCCTGCTCGTGGTCGTCTGGGCGGTGCGCCGTTCGGACAAGCGGCTCAAGGCGCTCGCCGAGACCGCGCCTGTGCCGGAGACCGACGCCGAGGCCGAAGACCGCCTGCGCCGCAAATACGCCCAGTCACCGACCCCCGACGCTTGACCCCCTCCTGATCGCACGGCTGTGAAGGGGCCCTTCACGGACTCAGAGTCCGTGAAGGGCCCCTTCACAGCTTTTCGGCAGGGGGGCGGGCAGAGGGGGCGGGCTCAGTAGCCGAGGGCGGAGCGGATCTCCGGTTCCACGTCCGAGGTCGCCACGAACAGCAGTTCGTCGCCGGGCTCCAGCGGGTCCTCCGGCTGGGGCACGATGACCCGGTCCCCGCGCAGAATGGTGACCAGCGCCGCGTCCCGCGGCAGGGCCAGCTCGCTCACCGGACGCCCGGCCAGCGGCGTCTCCGCGGGCAGGGTCAGCTCCACCAGGTTCGCCTGGCTCTGGCGGAAGGTCATCAGCCGCACCAGATCGCCGACGCTCACCGCCTCCTCGACCATCGCGGCGAGCATCCGCGGGGTGGACACCGCCACGTCCACGCCCCAGGCGTCGGTGAACAGCCACTCGTTGCCGGGGCTGTTCACCCGCGCCACCACCCGGCGGACCGCGAACTCGGTCTTCGCCAGCAGGGACACCACGAGGTTGGCCTTGTCGTCCCCGGTCGCGGCGATCACCACGTCGCACTGCTCGATCCCGGACTCCTCCAGGATGGAGACCTCGCAGGCGTCGCCGAGCACCCAGTCGGCCTGGGGCACCGACTCCGGTTCGAACTGACCGGCCTCCCGTTCGATCAGCATCACCTGGTGATTGCCGTCGATCAGCTCGGTGGCGATGGACTGCCCGACGGCGCCCGCGCCGGCGATCGCGACCCGCATCAGTTCTCCTCCTCCGGGGCCCGCGCGGCCACGCTCGTCACATCGCCGACGGTGCCCGATCGCGCCGCCACCCAGACCACGTCGTCGGCCTGCACCACGGTCTTGCCGTCCGGCAGCACGCCGGTGCCGAAGCGCATGATGAACGCCACCCGGGCACCGGTCGCCTCCTGCAGCGAATGCACGCTCTGGCCCACCCAGCCCTCGTGCAGCGGCAGCTGCAGCAGCGCCACGTTGCCGGAGGGATCGCGCCAGGCCGAGGCCACGCCGTCGGGCAGCAGGGTGCGCAGGAACCGGTCGGTGGTCCACGGCACGGTGGCCACGGTCGGGATGCCGAGCCGCTCGTACACCGCGGCCCGTTTGTGGTCGTAGATCCGCGCGACCACATGCTCCACACCGAAGTTCTCGCGCGCCACCCGGGCGGAGATGATGTTGGAGTTGTCGCCGCTGGACACCGCGGCGAACGCGCCGGCCCGTTCGATGCCGGCCTGGATGAGCACCTGCCGGTCGAACCCGATCCCGACCACCTGCTCGCCGTGGAAGTCGCTGCCCAGCCTGCGGAAGGCCTGCTGGTTCTTGTCGATGATGGCCACGTCGTGGCCGAGCCGCTCCAGCGCCGCGGCCAGGGAAGCGCCGACCCGGCCGCATCCCATGATCACCACGTGCACGCTCAGCCTCCTTGCGGGGTATGGATGACCCGCGGTTCCGGGTACCCTCTGACACCAGCGCCGAACCTACCCTGCCCGGGGCCGGGCGGGTCCACCGTCCTCCCCTCCGCCGCCCTGAAATCGGCAGGCGCCGCTCCGCTGTAGATTCCTGACTGTGTCGAAGTTCCCGACTGTGCTGAAGCGGCTGGTCCTCGGGCGCCCGTTCCGCAGCGACCGGCTGGCCCACACCCTGCTGCCGAAGCGCATCGCCCTGCCGATCTTCGCCTCCGACGCGCTGTCCAGCGTGGCGTACGCGCCGGAGGAGATCTTCCTGACCCTGAGCTTCGCCGGCCTGTCCGCGTACGCGTTCGCGCCGTGGATCGGGGTGGCCGTCGCGCTGGTGATGCTGACGGTCGTCGCCTCCTACCGGCAGAACGTGCACGCCTATCCGAGCGGGGGCGGTGACTACGAAGTCGCCGGGACCAACCTGGGCGGCAGGTTCGGCCTGACCGTGGCGAGCGCGCTGCTGGTGGACTACGTGCTCACGGTCGCGGTGTCGACCTCCTCCGGGGTGGCCAACATCGGCTCGGCGATTCCCTGGGTGGCCGAGCACAAGGTGCTCGCGGCGGTGGTGATCGTCGCGGTGCTCAGCGCGCTGAATCTGCGCGGAGTACGCGAATCGGGCAAAGCGTTCGCGATTCCCACCTACGGGTTCATCCTGGGCATCCTGGTGATGGTGGCCTGGGGTCTGGTGGAGGCGGCCACCGGCACCGAGATGCGGGCCGAGAGCGCGGGCTTCCAGCTGCACTCGGAGGGCGACTGGACCGGGTTCGCGTTCGTCTTCCTGATCCTGCGCGCGTTCTCCTCCGGCGCCGCCGCGCTGACCGGGGTCGAGGCGATCAGCAACGGCGTGCCCGCCTTCCGCAAGCCGAAATCCAAGAACGCGGCCACCACGCTGCTGCTGATGGGTGTGCTCGCGGTGACCATGCTGGTCGGCATCATCACCCTCGCGGTGATCACCCGGGTGAACTTCGCGGACAACCCGGCGCAGCAGCTGCAGGGCGCGCCCGCCGGGTACGAGCAGAAGACCATCGTGGCGCAGATCGCGCACGCGGTGTTCGCGGACTTCCCGCCCGCGTTCTACTACATCTCCTTCTCCACCGGCATCATCCTGCTGCTGGCCGCGAACACCGCGTTCAACGGGTTCCCGGTGCTCGGCTCGATCCTCGCCCAGGACCGGTACCTGCCGCGGCAGCTGCACACCCGCGGGGACCGGCTGGCCTTCTCCAACGGCATCCTGTTCCTGGCGGTGTTCGCGCTGGTGCTGATCATCGCCTTCGACGCCGAGGTGACCCGGCTGATCCAGCTCTACATCGTGGGTGTGTTCGTGTCCTTCACGGTGAGCCAGACGGGCATGCTCCGGCACTGGAACCGGTTGCTGGCCCGGGAGACCGACCCCGCCGTGCGGCGGCGGATGCGCCGCTCGCAGACGGTGAACGCGATCGGCCTGACCATGACCGGCACCGTGCTGGTGATCGTGCTGATCACCAAGTTCCTGCTCGGCGCGTGGATCGCGATCGCCGCGATGGTGGCGATCTTCGTGCTGATGACCGCGATCCGCAAGCACTACGACCGGGTGGCCGAGGAGCTCAAGGAACTCGACGACACCCCGACCGTGCTGCCCTCGCGCAATCATGCGATCGTGCTGGTGTCCAAGTTGCACCGGCCGACGCTGCGGGCGCTGGCCTACGCCAAGGCGATGCGCCCGGACGTGCTCGAAGCGGTCACCGTGAACGTGGACGACGCGGACACCCGGCGGCTCACCCAGGAATGGGAGGAGCACAAGTTCAAGGTGCCGCTCAAGGTGGTCGAGTCGCCGTACCGGGAGATCACGAAACCGGTGCTGGAGTACGTGAAGCGGGTCCGCGGCGCGAACCCGCGCGACGTGGTCACGGTGTTCATCCCGGAGTACGTGGTCGGGCACTGGTGGGAGCAGGTGCTGCACAACCAGAGTGCGTTGCGGCTCAAGGGCCGGCTGCTGTTCCAGCCCAGCGTGGTGGTGGCCAGCGTGCCGTGGCAGCTGGAGTCCTCGGCGAAGGCCGTGGCCCGCGCGCGGCGAACGCGGCCGGCCGCCGGTGACGTGCGCCGCGGGTTCGGGCCGGGCGGCCCGAACCCGCCCGCGGGATCGAACGCTGCGGGATCGAACAAGGGCGGAACCCCCTCCGCCGGAACCGACAAAGAAAGCACGGAATGAGCGAGAACTGGCTGGGCCGGACTCTGGAGCTGGAGATCGGCCCGGTGGCGCACGGCGGGCACTGTGTGTCCCGAGTGGACGGACGGGTGGTGTTCGTCCGGCACGGGCTGCCCGGTGAACGCGTGCGGGCGGAGGTGACCGAGGACAAGGGCGGTGCGTTCTGCCGGGCTGACGCGCTCGAGGTCCTCACGGCGTCGGCGCATCGGGTCACCCCGCCCTGCCCGCTGGCCGCGCCGGGTGGATGCGGTGGCTGCGATTGGCAGCACGCGGATCCGGGCTACCAGCGGGAACTGAAGGCGGCCGTGGTGGCCGAGCAGCTGCAGCGGCTGGCCGGCATCTCCCGCGAAGTGGTCGTGGAACCGCTGGACGGCGGCCCGCTCGGCTGGCGTACGCGGGTGCGGCTGGTGGCCGGGCGAGATGGTCGCGCAGGCTTGCGCGCGCACCACAGTCATCGCGTGATTCCGTTGGACGACTGCCCGATCACGGTGCCGGGCGCGCTGGCGCAGCCGCTGTCGAAGCGATGGAAGCCGGGTACGGAGCTGGAAGTGACCAGCGACGGCGACAGCCGGGTCCACGTGCGCGAACTGTCCACAGTGCACGGACGTACCCGTGGCCGTCAATTGTCCGGTGGCGAGGCCGTACAGCATGCCGCGGATCGCGACTGGCGGTTGGACGCCCACGGCTTTTGGCAGGGGCACCCGCTCGCCGCCGACACCTTCGCGCGGCTGGTCGCGAAGTGGGCCGAGGTGCCGCAAGGCGGGGTGGCGTGGGATCTCTACGCCGGTGTCGGCCTGTTCGCCTCGGTGCTCGCCGAGCAGGCCGGGCCGGAAGGCCTTGTGTACGCGGTGGAATCGGGTCGCCGCGCGGTGTCCGACGGCGAGCGGAACCTCGCCGATCTGCCGCAGGTGCGGTGGCAGGCCGGTCGCGTGGAACACGTGCTCGCGGACGCTCCGAAGCCGGTCGACGTGGTCGTGCTCGATCCGCCGCGCAGGGGCGCCGGCCGTGCGGTCGCGGACGCGGTGGCCGAGGGCGAGCCGGACCGGATCGTGTACGTGGCCTGTGATCCGGCCGCGCTCGCCCGGGATGTGGCGTACTTCGCCGAGCACGGCTACTCGCTCACCGAGCTGCGCGCCTTCGACGCGTTCCCGATGACGCATCACGTGGAATGCGTGGCGCTGCTGCAATAGCGCGTCAGCGGGCGAGTGCGGCGGCGAGCTTCGGTACGCACTCCTGCAGCCCGTACGGCACGCTCAGCGCGGTCGGGAAGGCGAGCGCGATCGCCGTGGTCATGTCCAGCGGCACGTACGCGCCGCGTTGCACGGCAGGGATGCGCTGGAACAGCGGCTCGGCCTCCAGGCGCTTGCGGCTCTCCGGCGTGGCGTACGTCAGGACGAGCACGTCGGCGTCGAGCAGGTCGAGCCGTTCCGGGCTGATCTGCGAGCGGCCGGGGATCGAGGTCTGCGGCAGTGAGGTGACCTTCGGTGACAGCACGAGTCCCAGCTGTCCCAGGAACAGCGCGGACGAGTCCTGTGTGCTGCTGATGGTGGTGACCGTGCCGTCCGCGACCACCGGGCCGATGGTGAAGGTCCGGCCGGCGAACCCGGGATGGGCCTGTTTCGCCGCGGTGATCCGGTGTTCCACGTCGGTGACGAGCCGTTCGGCGTCGGCGGACCGGCCGAGCGCGGCGCCGATCCGGCGGATGGTGACCTGCCAGGTGTCCTTGTTGTAGCCCTCCGCGGGCGAGATCGTGGGCGCGATTCCGCTGAGCGTCCGGTAATCGCGGGCCAGAGTCGACCGGTCGGTACCGAGGATGAGGTCCGGGCGCGCCGTGGCGATCCGCTCGAACGGCAACTCCACGTCGGCGAACAGCTCGGGCAGGCGGTCCCCGGCGCGCGCCTTGAGCCACGGCGAGAGCCCGCCCGGCAGGAACTTGCTCAGATCCGGGGTGAGCAGGGGAGTCACCCCGAGCGCCACGGCCGCGTCGGTATCGCGGTACTGGCCCACCGAAACGACCCGCTCCGGCCGCCGCGGCACGGTCGCGGTGCCCTGCACTCCGCGCACGTCGACCGGGTAGCCCGGGCCGGCCTCGCCTTCGGGCGCGCCGGAGCGGCCGCTGCAGGCGGCGAGCGTGGCGGTGGCGGACAGCGCCGTCGCGGCCCGCAGGAAATCCCGCCGTCCGAGGCCTGTGCGGGGCAGCTGGGGACGGGCGGCGTCGGCGGATCTCCAAGCAGGCATGCGCGGATATTAGGTAAGGTTTGCCTGACTTGCAACCCTTGGGAGTGTGCCCGGTGTGACCGTGCTCATAAAATGAGCCGGTGAGAACCCTGCCTCAGGGGCACACTGGCCAGGGTTCCGGCAAAGTTGTGTCGGGGACCCGGCAGTGGGCGATGCGGAGGTGTGTGCGACCACCTCGTGGCGTGCGCCGGACCGGTTTCGGGTCCGTGAAGGGGCCCTTCACGGACTCAGAGTCTGTGAAGGGCCCCTTCACGGACCTCCACACCGACTTTGCCGTGCGCGCAGCCGGCTCCTTCCTGGCCGGGAGCGCCGGCACGAGTGCCGAATGCGCCTCGGTGACCGTGCCGGTCGACTACCAGCCGGGCCGGAGCGAGCTGCAGCTCGTCGGGCACCAGTCCGAATCCGTGACCCCTTATTCCGGGACGACGGAAATGCAGCGGCGCATGGGCGGATCGCTGCTGACGGTGAAGGACGACAGGCACGGCTCGCTGGTGAAACTGCCGTATGCGAGCGAAGTGGTCCGATTCTCCGAAGCCGGGCAACCGGGACCGGCAGCTGCGCCGGTCCCGGAGCCGCGGCCGTGACCCTCGGTCCGGCTGACCGGCTTCGCTGAGGAGACCGTCCTGCCCAGGGGCAGGACTACCGGGAAACCTCTTCCGGCCCGCCCGCGACCGGGGCGGCGTGGTCGGCCAGCACCCCGATCCGGTGCCGTTGCACGAACCAGTAGTAGGCGAAGCCTCCGGCCGCGAACACGCCCACGAACAGCACCGAGATCCATTGCAGATACCAGTGATACGGCGGGGACGCGTTGTAGATCTCGTTGCGCGGCCAGGCCAGGTCGATCGTCATCGCGCCGCCCCAGAGCACGGCGAGCACGTTCGCCGGCAGGCCCCAGCGGCCGAGGGAGAACCGGCCCGCCGGGGCGTCCTTGCGTGGCCAGCCGCCGCGTAGTCTGCGGACCAGCATGGGCACCGTCACCAGCAGGTAGGACAGGTAGATCAGGATGATCGCCAGGCTGGTCACGGCGGAGAAGATCTGCGTCGAATCGATGTTGACCAGCAGCAGCGCGATCGCGAGCACGCCGATCACGATCGCGGGCAGCACCGGGGCGCCGGTCTTCTTGTTGACCCGGGCCAGTTTCGAGCCGCCGGGCAGCGCGTTGTCCCGTGCCATCGCGAAGGCGATCCGGATCGCGGCGGTGTGCACCGCCAGCACGCACACGGTGATCGCGATGAACACCACGAACAGGAACATCCGGCCGACCGCCGGACCCAGCGCGTCGGTGAGCACGTATTGGAGGCCGACGGTGCCGAGTTCGGGTGCGTGGATGTCGCCGACCGCCATCAGCGCGAACAGGATGATCAGCCCGCCCAGCAGGAACGAGGCGATCAGCGCGCGCATGATCGCCTTCGGCGCGTTGCGGTGCGGATTCAGCGATTCCTCGCCGAGCGACGCCGCGGTGTCGAAGCCGTACATCACGTACGAGGAGGCGATGCCCGCGATGAGGAACGCGCCGAGATAGCCGCCCGCGTGTCCGGCGCCGGTGCCGTTGGTCTCGGTCACCACGCCCGGCCCGCGCACGAAGTGGAAGGCCAGGAACACCACCAGCAGCACCGCGAACAGCAGCTCCACGAACACCCCGGCGCTGTTGATGCGGGCCATCAGCTTGACGCCGAACGCGTTGACCAGCGTCGTGAACACGATCAGCAGGGCGGCCAGCAGCACGCCGTTGGCCGCGTCGCTGGTGCCCGTGCCGTCGCCGATGAACTGGAAGAACGACGAGATCTGCGGCAGCGTGCGCTGGTACGCCAGCGCGGTCGCGGAGATCGAGACGATCGAGGCGAGCAGCATCATCCAGCCCGCCATCCAGGCCAGATGCGGGTTGCTGAGCTTCTTCGCCCAGTTGTAGACCGAGCCCGCCACCGGATACTGCGCGGCCAGTTCGGCGAAGCACAGCGCCACCATCAGCTGGCCGGCGAAGACCGCGGGCCAGGACCACCAGTACGCCGGCCCGCCCTCGGAAAGACCGAGGTAGGACAGCTGGAAGACGCCGGTGAGCACCGAGATGTAGCTGATCCCGGCGGCGAAGGTGTGGAAGCCGCCGAGGGTTCTCCTGAGCTGGTTGGTGTAGCCGAACTCGTTCAGTTCACGGTCGCCGGAGTCGCTCAACGGCACGGTTCCTTCCGGTGGGGATCGGGGTTCGCGGGTTCCGGAGCGAGGCGCCCGGGGGTCCCCGGCAGGGAAGCCGGTGCTCCACGCCGTGCGGCCGGTTCGCCGCGGGCCGGGCGGCCGCGCGGACCAGAGCGGCCTCCGCCGGACGGCGGGTCTCGCTTCGCCCGCCTGCGCGCGCATCCACCCGTTCGCCGTCGATGGGCACCTCCACCATGGGATCCTCTCGTACCGGGTGATCGAAGGGGAGTATTTCGGCGACGCGGGGTGACCGCGCGCTGGCCGGGCGAGGCCACAATTCGCCTGGTCGTGCAGTTGCTCTCACGTGGGACGGTGTGACTCGCGCCGCCGTGGGCGTGGCGGCGCTGGCGGGCGTCCGTAGACTGGCCCGAACCGGCGGACGAAGCGGACAGCGAGCGGGAACGGACGAGGTGGAGCTGTGACGATGCTGGACTCGGTGCGGGGACCGGCGGACCTGAAGCGCATGAGCGTCGAGGACCTCGGCGAGCTGGCGGCCGAGATCAGGGACTTCCTCGTCGACAAGGTGCGCCGCTCCGGCGGGCACCTCGGGCCGAACCTCGGGGTGGTGGAGCTGACCCTGGCCCTGCACCGGGTGTTCGACTCGCCGCGGGACGCGATCATCTGGGACGTCGGGCACCAGTCCTACGTGCACAAGATCGTGACCGGCCGGCACCCCGGCTTCGACCGGCTGCGCCAGGAGGGCGGCCCGACCGGGTACCCGTGCCGCGGCGAGAGCGAGCACGACCTGGTGGAGAACAGCCACGCCTCCACCGCTCTGTCCTATGTGGACGGTCTGGCGAAGGCCTTCGAGCTGGCCGGCGGGCCGCGCCGGCACGCGATCGCGGTGGTCGGCGACGGGGCGCTGACCGGCGGGATGTGCTGGGAGGCGCTGAACAACATCGCCGCGCACAAGGATCGCCCGCTGGTCATCGTGGTCAACGACAACGGCCGGTCCTACTCGCCGACCATCGGCGGGATGGCCGACCATCTGGCCGCGCTGCGGCTGCAGCCCGGCTACGAGCGGCTGCTCGACGGCGGCCGCGAGATCCTGCGCAGCACGCCGGTGGTGGGCAAGCCGCTCTACGCCGCGCTGCACGCCGCGAAGGCCGGCATCAAGGACGCGCTGAGCCCGCAGGTGATGTTCTCCGATCTGGGCCTGAAGTACCTCGGCCCGGTGGACGGGCACGACCTGGCCGCGCTGGAGAAGGCGTTCCAGAGCGCGCGTGCCTTCGGCGGCGCGGTGATCGTGCACGTGGTCACCGAGAAGGGCCACGGGTACGCGCCCGCGGTGAACCACCAGGCCGACCAGATGCACCAGACCGATCCGATCGATCCGGAGACCGGCCTGCCGCCGGTGAAGGGCCCGAGCTGGACCGGGGTGTTCGGCGAAGAGCTGGTGAAGATCGGCGCGGAGCGCGAGGACGTGGTGGCGATCACCGCGGCGATGCTGCGCTCGACCGGGCTGGAGAAGTTCGCCGAGCGGTTCCCGGACCGCTGGTTCGACGTGGGCATCGCCGAGCAGCACGCGGTGACGTCGGCGGCCGGGCTCGCGATGGGCGGCTACCACCCGGTGGTGGCGGTGTACTCGACGTTCCTCAACCGCGCGTTCGACCAGGTGCTGATGGACGTGGCCCTGCACCGCCAGCCGGTCACCCTGGTGCTGGACCGGGCGGGCATCACCGGCCCGGACGGCCCGAGCCACCACGGGATGTGGGACCTGTCGTTGCTGGGCATGGTGCCCGGGATGCGAGTGGCCGCCCCGCGTGACCCGGGCACGCTGCGCGAGGAGCTGCGCGAAGCGGTCGCGGTGCAGGACGGCCCGACCGCGCTCCGCTTCTCGAAGGGCAGCGTCGGCCCGGACGTACCCGCCGTGGAGCGTCTGGGCACGGTTGATCTCCTGCGTCGTCCGCAGGGCTCGACAGACGTGCTGCTGGTCGCTGTGGGCGCGTTCGCGAAGCTCGCGCTGGCGGCTGCGGGCCGGCTCGCGGATCAGGGCATCGGCGTCACGGTGGCCGACCCGCGCTGGGTGGTCCCGGTGCCTGCGGAGCTGGTCGCGCTGGCCGAGCAGCACAAGCTCGTGGTGACGGTGGAGGACAGCGGACGCCATGGCGGCTTCGGCTCCGCGTTGGCCGCGGTACTGCGCGACGCGGACTGTGACGTCCCGCTGCGTGATCTGGCGGTGCCACAGTCGTTCCACGAGCACGGCTCGCGGGACGAGGTGCTGGACCGGATGGGCCTGACCGCGCAGGACGTGGCCCGCCGGATCACCGAATGGGCGTCCGGCCGCCTGGGCAGCGACGTGTCCGCGACGGCGGACGAGCAGCCCCGTACCTGACCGCTGCCCGGTTCGGGGGCGAAGGTGGCACACCTTCGCCCCCTTACGCGAAGCGTGTCATCACGTGCTTTATACGGGTGTACTCGGCGAAGGAATACGCTGAGAGGTCCTTGCCGTGCCCGGAATGGTCGTAGCCGCCGTGAGGCATCTCCGCGGCCAGTGGGCCGCGGGTGTTGACCCATACGCAGCCGAAGTCCAGCTCTCGTGACAGGCGGTGCACGCGGGCGACGTCGTTGGTCCACACCGACGAAGCCAGGCCGTACGGGACGCCGTTGGCCATTTCGAGCGCTTCGGTCTCGTCGGTGAACGGCTGTACGGTCAGCACGGGCGCGAAGACTTCTTCCTGCACCAGCTCGTCGTCCTGGCGCAGCTTCAGCAGTGCTTCCTGGTGTTGCAGCGGAGTTACTGCTTCGCCAGCTTCGAAACGCGCGCGACGCAGCCTACAGCGCGGCATCCACTTCAGACTGTCCGGAGAGGACGCTGTGGTCCACGATCGCACCGGTGGCCGGATCGGTCAGCTCAAGCGTCCCTGGTGCGTCGGCTGTCGCGCCGTCGATGAAGTTGCTGATCACGGGTGATCCAGATGACTGGGGGCGAACATCTTCAGAACCGCCGGCAGCACGACGACGGACGGCCCCGGCGTACGCACGGCTTCGGCGAGATCGCTGCGTACGGTGTCGAGCGACGAGCGTCGGGCCGGGACGCCGAACGACTCCGCGAGCGCGACGAAGTCCGGCCTGGCCAGCTCTGTCGCAGTGGTCTCGCCGAACGCGTCGGTCAGGTACTCGCGAAGGATGCCGTAGCCACCGTCGTCGATCAGCAGCCACGTGACGTCGAGATTGTGTTGTACGGCGGTCGCCAGCTCCGACAGGCCGTACATCGCTCCGCCGTCCCCAGAGACGGCGAGCGCGCGTACGCCGGCTGCTGCGGCACCGAGCGCGCCGGGGAGTCCGTAACCGAGCCCGCCTGCACCCTGTGCGGTGTGGATCGGTAAACCGTCGGGATTCCACGCCGACCACGCCCAGTACGCCGCGATCGTCATGTCCCAGAAGGACTGTGTGCCTTCAGGAAGCGCCGCGCGCACGTCCTCGATCAGCTTCCGCTCGGCGGCTAGCGGCTGTCCGTCCAACCTGGACTCGACGCGGGCGAGGAGATCCTTGACGGCAGCTTCGGCGCTGCCGTCCACGGGACGCGCAGGAAGCTGCGGCAGCAGCGACCGCAACGTCGTCCGGACGTCGGCGTGCAGCGCGAGCGCCGGATAGTTGGACTCCAGCTTCCCGAGTTCGGCTTCGACCTGGACGAGCCGGCCGCGTGGAGCGAATTCCCGATAGTTGCTGGACAGCTCGCCGAGCCCGGAACCGAGTACCAGGAGCACATCCGCGTCGGCGAGGAACTCCGTGGTGTGCCAGTCCTCCAGCCACGACCGCGCGGAAAGCGGGTGGTCCCAGGCGAACACGCCCTTGCCGCCGAAGGTGGACACGACCGGCGCCCGCAACGCTTCGGCGAGTTCGCGCAGTTCGGCGTACGCACCGGAGCGCAGCGCGCCGCCACCAGCGAGGACTACCGGATTCTTCGCGCCGCCCAACACCTTCGCAGCTTCGGCGACCAGCTCCGGCAGCGGCTCCAGCGGCGGGGGAGAGGCTGTGACGGCGGTCAACGGCGGTCAACGGCGGCAGCGCGGCTTCGGCGAGCAGTACGTCCTCCGGGATCTCCACCCACACCGGGCCGTACGGCGCGGTCGCCGCGATGGTCCAGGCTTCGCGCAGCGCGGTCGGGATCTGGCTCACCGAGCGGACGACGTGCACCGACTTGACCACGTTGCGGAAACTCGCCTGCTGGTCGGGTAGCTCGTGCAGGTAGCCGTGCTGTCCGCCGCCCAGCCCGGCGACCGGGACCTGGCTGGAGATGCCGAGCACGGGCACCGACGCCGCCCGCGATTCCTGCAGGGAAGCCAAAGTGAGCAACGCGCCCGGACCGGTCGACACGATCATCGGCGTGACCGGGACGGCTCCTTCCGGATTCGCGGCCAGCCGGGCGCGCGCGTGTCCGTCTGCGGCGAAGGCGAGGTTGTTCTCCACTCGCGAGCCGACGACACGAAGACCGCCGGCTCGGCGAAGGGCTTCGAACAGGCCGAGCGCGTGCTGTCCGGGCAGGCCGAACACAATGTCCGCGCCGAGCGCGCGCAGCGTCTCGACGACAACGTCACCACCGATACGAGTCATGCGGACTTCCCCAGGACATCAGGCTCACGAGGTCGTAAGCGGCGTGGGATGCGGCGATCGCGGTGATCTCCGCCCGTGGCACCTCGTCCCGCCGCGGCAGCCGGGCGAAGTTCGCGAAACCGGCGTAACGCGGCACCGGTGACGAGTCGTGTGGGCCGACCGGGGGAAGATCACTCACCTGGGCAACTCCTGTCTCGTCGGAATGACTTCGGTCCCGGCCACACCGCAAGAATGCGCTCCGGCGTACGCGGCGTATCGAGGCCGACTGTGACGTATACGACCAGACTTGCCGCGGACCCGCCCGTCTTCGAGCATTTCGCCAACGTTCGCGGCACCCGGTCCCCAAGCCGGCCACGGCGTTTCCCCGAGTGTCCACTGAGGTCTCTCAGGCACTCTCAGGAAACTGTGGGATTGTGGTCTGGTGCGAGTTCTGGTAGTCGAAGACGAAGAGCCACTGGCCGATGCGATCGCCCGCGGGCTGCGCCGGGAGGGCATGGCGGTGGACGTGGCGCTCACCGGGGACGACGGACACGAGAAGTCCGCCGTCACCCGGTACGACGTGGTCCTGCTCGACCGCGATCTGCCCGGGATGTCCGGGGACGAGCTGTGCCGCGAGATCGTCGCCTCCGGCGAGCTGACCCGGGTGCTGATGCTCACCGCGAGCAGCTCGGTCTCCGACCGGGTGGACGGGCTGTCCCTCGGCGCGGACGACTACCTGGCCAAGCCGTTCGCCTTCCCGGAGCTGGTGGCCCGGGTGCGCGCGCTGGGCCGCCGCGCCACCCCGGCCGCGCCGCCGCTGCTCACCGCGGGCGACGTGGAGCTGGACCCGGCCAAGCGCACGGTGCGCCGGGCGAGCGGGCCGATCGAGCTGACCCGCAAGGAGTTCGGCGTGCTCGAGGTGCTGCTGTCCGCGGCGGGTTCGGTGGTCAGCAGCGAGGAACTGCTGGAGCGGGTCTGGGACGAGAACGCCGACCCGTTCACCACGACCGTGCGGGTGACCGTGATGACCCTGCGCAAGAAGCTCGGCGAGCCCGGCGTCATCGAGACCGTGGTCGGCTCGGGCTACCGGGTGCCGGTGGACGCCGCCGGGTGAGGCCGTCCGGCGCCCGGAGCCTGCGGGTCCGGGTCACCGTGCTCGCCACCGTGCTGGTCGCCGCGGCCGGGCTGCTGCTGCTCTGGCTGGCCTGGACGCTGGTCGGCGACGCGGTGGACGCGGTGCCGCACCTGCCGCCCGGCACCCTGGTGCGGGTGGACGGGGTGGACGTGGACGCCTCCACCCTCGCCCAGCACCTGCGTCAGCACGCGGTGAACCGGGTGCTGCTGTTCGGCTCGCTGGCGTTCTGCTTCGTCGTGGCCGCGGCGGCGATCCTGGCCTGGACGTTCACCTCGCGCGTGCTGCGGCCGCTGCGCGAGATCACCGGTACCGCGCGGCGGCTGTCGGTGGAATCGCTGGGTGAGCGCATCGGCGAGGTCCGCGCGCGCGACGAACTGGCCGAGCTGGCCCGCACCTTCGACGACATGCTCGACCGGCTGCAGGCCGCGTTCGACGCGCAGCGTCACTTCGTGGCCAACGCGAGCCACGAGCTGCGCACCCCGCTGTCGGTGATCCGGACCGAGCTGGACGTCACGCTGTCCGACGAACACGCGGACGAGGCCGAGTTCCGGCGGATGGCCGGCGTGGTGCTGGACGCCACGGACCGGGCGGGCCGGATGGTGAACTCCCTGCTGCTGCTGGCCCGCACCGACGGAGCCGGGCTGGTGGTCCGCGAACCCGTGGACCTGGCCACCGTCGTGGCTCGGGCCTGGGCGGCCGTGCGCGCCGAAGCGGAGCACCGCGGCCTGCGCGTCACGCTGGACACCCCGGCCGCGCTCACCGTCGGCGACCCGGCACTGCTCGAACGCATCGCCGGGAACCTGGTGGAGAACGCGGTGCGGCACAACGTCGACGGCGGCTGGATCGAGGTCGCCACCGAGGCCGGCGCGCAGTGGTCCACCCTGCGCGTGCGCTCCTCGGGCGGCCTGCTCGACCCCGCGGCGGTCCCGGAGCTGTTCGAACCCTTTCGCCGCGCCGGCGTGGCCCGCACCGCCCGCTCCGGCGCCGGCCTGGGCCTGTCCATCGTGCGCGCCGCGGTCCAGGCACACAGCGGGACGATCGCCGCGGAACCGGTGGTCGGCGGGGGACTGGCGATCACCATCCGCCTCCCGACGCCGGAGCACTCCGGTGCGGCGGGGCTCTGATCCCCACCTCGATCAGCCGCCGGAGGATCTTGTGCCCGGTTTGCGCGATCTCCCGCGCCAGCTTCGGATCCGCTATCCCCGCCACACCGGACAGATCCGCGCCGGCGGCGAACGCCCCGTCCAGCGAGACCAGGCCCTGCGGGCCGAAGGTGTTCGGCCGGGTGTGGTCGTGGCCCTTGCCCACAGTGCTCAGTGCGACCGGCTTGTCCAGACCAGACACGGTGACCAGGCGCGTGATCGCCCTGGTGACGACCTCGTCCGGGATCCTCCGCGGTGAAAGTCATGCCTTCGCCCCCCTAGTAGGCCGGTTTCGGGCGAGTGGGGCAGCGCACACTCCCGCGGAAGGTGGCCTGCGGCACACTGGTCCGAAGCGATCCGGACGGGGGGACGGCGATGGGGCTATTCCGGGCGAACAGCGCGCGCAAGCAGGCGGCCGAGCTGGCGAAGGTGCGCAAGGCGCTGGCCAAACGAGCCGATCAGGAGAGCCCGGACGCCATGGTGCTGCGGCACCGGCTGGGCCTCCTGCTGGTCGGAACCGGTGACTGGCCCGCCGCGGAGGAGCACTATACGGAGCTGGCCGAGGCCCAGGTCCGGGTGGCGGGCGAACAGGACCCGGGCACCCTCGGCGCGTGGGCGAACCTCGCCGTGGCCCGCGCCGCGCAGGGCCGGATCACCGCGGGGCTCGACCTGCTGGAGTCCACTGTGGAGCGTTATGCGGCCGTGCTCGGGCCCGGTGATCCCGCCACCCTGCAGGCGCAGGTCATGCTGTCGGAAATGCTTTCGCTGGCCGGGAATTACCCCGGCGCGCTGGCCGTGCTCGACCGGTATCACGACGGCTGCCGGGAGCAGTTCGGCCCGGCCGCGGCCGAAACCGTGGCAGCCGGGTTCCGGAAGGTGGGCGTGCTGCGCACCCTGGCCCGGTTCGAGGAGGCCAGACAGCTGCACGAGGAGCTGTCCGCGCACGCGAGCACCCCGGAGGAGCAGGACGAGGCCCGTACGATCGAGCTGCTGATCAAGGCGGAAAGCGGGAAAGCCCACGGAATCCGGCTGGCCGCCCGGCTGCACGCCGAACGCCGCCCGACCGCGGATTCGGTGGAGGTGCTCGCCACGGTGCTGCGGCGCGCGGGCGAACCGGCGGAAGCGGCTGTGCTGTACCGCTCGCTGCTCGCCGCGGCCCCGGCGGGGTCCCCGCGAACCTGGAGCCTGGCGGGCGAACTGGCGCGAGCGTGCCTGGAAAGCGGGGACCTCGACCAGGCCGAGCACCTCGCCGGCGGTCTTGTCGAGTCGACGGCCCTCCCCGGCGCGCACCCGCTCAAGCTGGGCTTCCGGGCGACCCTGGCCAGAACCGCCCGCGCACGAGGCCGGGATGAGGAGGCGGACCGCGAACTGGCCGCGGTGGTGGCCGGGCTGACGGAGGTGTTCGGGGCGGAGCATCCGGACACGGTGGAGGCGGCGGAATGGCTGCGCGAAGGTGCGGGCGGCTGAGGCCGGGGTCAGCTGGGCTTGCGCGTGGCTGATCGAGGTGTTCGATCTGAGCCTTCCTGCTGCCGTTGTGGCAGCGTGCCGGTGGGAGTGGCTGGGGACGCCGTCGAACCGGCAGGAGAGTGCGGGCTGCTGAGAAGGCGTTGGTGGCGCGCGGCCGATGGGGGCGCTCGCCCGAGCCCTCTCACCGCGGCTGCCGCAGTAGGCCGGCCCGGTACGCCGGCGAACTGCCGTGGACGGCTGAGATTGTAGCTGTGCCGAGACGGCGTCGGGCGGGCTTCGCGCCGCCGATCGAGGCGTTCGACCGGAACTTCCCACCGCGATTGCGGCCGGGAACCGCCCGTCGTGTTGTCCGGACCGGAGTCCCGGCACTGTCGAGCCGCTGCGGCGACTACGCCGTCGTACAGGTCCCTGGGCCGGCAGCATCCCGGGCGACCCTCAGGGCCGCAGAGACCGCCGTCAGGGAGCCGTACTGTGCAGCGCTTTGCTCAGCGCGCCCACAGTCAGCTCAAGCTGCCACGGCCGGGCGCCGCCGGCGCGGAGGGTCTCGGCGACGCTGTCCTCGGACAGGTCGGTGGGCGGTCTCCAGCAGGTGCGGCGGACCAGGTCAGGCAGCAGCAGGTTCTCCACCGGCAGCCGTCTTTCCTCCGCGATCGCGGTGAGGGCGGTGCGGGCCGCGGACAGCCGGGCGGCCGCGTCCGGGTCCTTGTCCGCCCAGCGGTTGACCGGGGGCGGGCCGTCGGAGGGCTGGGACGGCGAGGGCAGCTCACTCGTGGGCAGCGTCTTGGCCACCTGCAGGTGCCGCAGCCAGCTGGCGGTGTACTTGCGCTGTACGCGTCCGCTGAACACGGGCAGCGCCTGCAGCTCCTCGACGGTCTTGGGATCGGCCGTCACCGCGTTGATGATCGCGCTGTCCGGCAGGACACGGCTCGGCGCGCGGTCACGTTTGCGGGCCAGCTCGTCGCGGGCCTGCCACAGCTCGCGCACCATGGCGAGGCCGCGCGGGTTGCGAATCTTGTGTACCCCGGAGGTCCGGCGCCACGGTTCGGCTCGCGGCGGGTGTGGCGGGGCGGTGCGTACGGCCTCGAACTCCTGCCGCGCCCACTCCAGCTTGCCCTGTTCGGCCAGCTCGGCTTCGAGGGTCGCGCGCAGCTCGTTGAGCAGCTCGACGTCCAGCGCCGCGTAGTTGAGCCAGTCGACCGGCAGCGGCCGCTTCGACCAGTCCGCGGCGCTGTGGCCCTTTTCCAGGGTGTACCCGAGCAGCTTCTCCACGAGCGTGCCGAGTGCGACGCGTTCGTGGCCGGCCAGCCGCCCGGCGAGTTCGGTATCGAACAGCGAGCGTGGGTGCAGGTCCAGCTCGGCCAGGCACGGCAGGTCCTGGGAGGCGGCGTGCAACACCCATTCGGTGTCGTTGAGGACCGCGCGCAGCGGGTCCAGCCCACCGTCGAGCGCGATCGGGTCGACCAGCACCGTGCCGGCGCCCTCCCGGCGCAGCTGGACGAGGTAGGCCTTGGGCCAGTACCGGTAGCCGGACGCCCGTTCGGTGTCCACCGCGACCGCGCCGGTGCCGCCGGCCAGCCGCGCGCAGGCCTCGGCGAGCGCCCCCGGATCCTCGACCACCGGCGGGGTGCCCTCGGCCGGTTCGCGCAGAAGCACCGGCGGAGCAGTCGCCTCGGTGGTGGATTCGCCGGTCCGGGCTCCGTCCGCCTGTGCAGTTCCCATGGAAGACGACCCTACGGGACGGGCCGGCCGCGCCTGGTCCGCCCGCCCCGCAGGGATGTGGTCCGTCCTCGTCAGCGGATCACGCCGGCCCGCATCGCCAGCGCGACCATCTGCGCCCGGTCACCCGTGCCGAGCTTGCGCCCGATCCGGGAGAGGTGGGACTTGACGGTGAGCGCGGAGAGGGACAGTTCCTCTCCGATCTCCTTGTTCGACTGCCCGTCGGCGACGAGCTGCAGTACCTCCACCTCGCGCGCGGAAAGCTCGCGTGGGGTGTTGTCGGTGCCTGCGACCCGCGTGCCGGTCGCGAGGACCGGAGCCACACTCGGGTCGGCGTACACGCCACCCTCGAGCACCCGGCGGACGCCGTCGGTGACGACGACCGGCGAGGCCGATTTGAGCAGGTACGCCTGCGCGCCGGCCTGAAACGCGGAGCGCACCGCGTACGGGTCGTCGGAGGATGCGAGTACCACCACACGCGGCCAGCCGTGGCTGCGCAGCTCGGTCACGAGCTCGATGCCGCTGCCGTCCGGCAGTCCGAGATCGAGGATCGCCAGGTCGCACGGGCCGGTGGCCTGTGCTCGCGCCCTCGCCTCGGCCACCGTGGCGGCTTCGTGGACGGTGCCCGCACCCATCTGTGCGAGTCGTGCTGAGATTGCCTCCCTCAACAACGGGTGGTCATCGACCACCAACACGGAAAAAAGCTCTTCCCGCGGATGCGGAACCATGCTCGCCGGCAAAGCACCGGCTGGCGTGGATCGGACGGCCTGAGATAAGCCGACGGTAGCCACGTCACTACCTCCCTGGAGTCGGTCGTGCCCCCCGACCGGCACCGGGACCTTCGGCCGTTCAGCCGCGCCAGCTTTAGACCGAAAGTGGTGTCGTCCCAGGAACTGTAGCCGCCCGGACGCCATCGCGGGGGGATCGAACGGGTATCTATCCCGTGCGGTTGATTACGGAGCGAAGTCGCGTTAGCACGATCGGACCAATGATTGGCCTGTTGTTAACGGTTGCTCACAAAGGTGCGATGCACCTGGGTTACTGCTCGGAAAACGGGCGTGCAGATGGCCCGTGCAAGTGCCGATGCTTCCGCGCGTGCCCTGCCGGAGGGGCCTCCGGAACCCGGAAATGGCCCCTGGCCGGGGCAAGATCATTTTTCTTCATGTTTTGCCGCGGGGTTCGGCGCGGCGATCGGCGGCCCGCCGCCATCCGGGAGGGTGCGTCGGGGCTCCCGCGAAGCGGTGACCTGGGGTTTACCGACGGTGATCAATCGGGCCTCACGAACGTGGCGGCCGACACAGTGCCGCCGGTCCGTCCATCTGGGACAGACGTGAACGTCGCTCGGATCCGGGCCGTCCCGGGGCCTCCGGGGCCGTCCGGTCGAGCCCGCAGGGGGCCGCACGGGGGCCGCCGCGGGCGTGCAGGGGCACCCGGACATCGGACCGTCCGGGTGAATTTCGAAAAGTCAGGAGCTCTGGCGCTGCTCGAACAGCGTCACGCCGACTGGTGGCAGGCCCACGACACTGGCCATCACCTGGCAGAACGCGAATCCGTGCGGGCGCAACGCGCCGTCCAGTGGCGTCCAGGAGGCCCGCAGTTCGAGATCGTCGGTGCGGGAGGGGCCGGAGATGTCGCCGAACCGTGCCGAGGAGGTCTCGGTGACCGTGCCGCCGAGCGCCTTGTGGGTGGCCCCGGTGGCGTCGAGCGCCTCGGTGAGCCAGGACCAGCCGACCGCGGGCAGGAACGGGTCGGTGGCGAGCTCGCGGTCGAGTTCGGCCCGGACGTACATGACCATGCGCAGCACGCCGTCCCAGCCCTCCTGGCCGTCGGGATCGTGCAGCAGCACGAGGCGGCCGGAGGCCAGCACGTCGGCCGGTCCGGAGACCTCGCAGCTGAGTGCGTACGACCACGGCGCCAGCCGCTGCGGCGCCCGCATCGGCTCCAGCCGGATTTCCGGACGTGGCCGGACGGACTGCAACGCCGCGACGGCTTCGCGGAACAGCTCGGGCATTGGCGTCATCGCGGTCACGCTCCGACTTTAAGGCGGCGACACCCGGTTGCGGTCGCAGGCGCGCCGAGTGGCCCCTCCGCTCGGGCCAGAAGTCCGTGAAGGGCCCTTGACGGACTCTGGGCCAGGGTGTCGGCAAAGTCGGTGTGAGGGGCCATGCGCAGACTGCGGAGGTCCGTGAAGGTCTGTGAAGGGGCCCTTCACGGACTCTGAGTCTGTGAAGGGCCCCTTCACAGACCCGGGACAGGTCCGGCGCACAACGAGGTGGTCGCGCATCTCGAACACCTCCGCTTCGCCCGCTGCCGGGCGAAATCGACGACGATGGCAGGCGCCGTCGATGACGACGCGGCAACCACGGCTCACTCTGCTGATCACGGGTCCCCGGCCAACTTTGCCGGAACCCTGGAATCTGGGGCTGTGAAGGGTCCCTTCACAGCCCGTGTTCCGTGGCCGGGACCGCACCGCCCCCGCCGGTGCGGTGAGCGGCGTGGGAGCATGGAGTTCGTGCCTGAGCTTTCGTCTCTGTCCGTGGTCTCACCGGTTCGTCGTGCGCTTCCCGGGGCGCCCTTCCTCGCTGCGGCGCGGGGGGAGCGGCCGGCGCGGGTGCCGGTGTGGTTCATGCGCCAGGCCGGGCGGTCGCTGCCGGAGTACCGCGCGCTGCGCGAAGGCGTGCCGATGCTGGACGCCTGTTTCGACCCGGAGATGCTCGCCGAGATCACCCTGCAGCCGGTCCGCCGGCACGGGGTGGACGCGGCGGTCCTGTTCAGCGACATCGTGGTCCCGCTGCGGGCGGCGGGGGTGGACGTCGACATCGTGCCGGGTACCGGGCCGGTGATGGGCCGCCCGGTGCGCGACGTGGCCGCGGTCCGGGCGTTGCCGGTGCTTGAGCCGGAGCAGGTCGCAAAGGTCGCCGAAGGGGTCGGGCTGCTCGTGGAGCGGCTTGGCGAGACGCCGCTGATCGGCTTCGCCGGTGCGCCGTTCACACTGGCCAGCTACCTGATCGAGGGCGGGCCGAGCCGCAACCACGAGCACACCAAGGCCCTGATGCACTCCGAGCCGAAGCTGTGGCACGAGCTCGCGGCCCGGCTCGCGGACGTCGCCGCGACCTTCCTCCACGCGCAGCTCGCGGCGGGGGCCGATGCGATCCAGCTGTTCGATTCGTGGGCCGGCGCGCTGTCCGAGCGGGATTACCGCGAGTTCGTCCTGCCGCACTCCGCGCGGGTGCTGGAGGAGGTCGCGGGGTACGGCGTGCCCCGGATCCACTTCGGCGTCGGTACCGGTGAGCTGCTCGTCGCGATGCGCGACGCGGGGGCGGACGTCGTCGGCGTCGACTGGCGCGTGCCGCTCGACGAGGCCGTACGGCGGCTCGGCGGCGAAGCGGTGGTGCAGGGCAACCTCGACCCGGCGTTGCTGCACGCGTCCTGGCCGGTGCTGGAGGCAGAGGTCCGCCGCATCGTCGAGGAGGGCCGCATGGCGCGCGGGCACATCTTCAACCTCGGCCACGGCGTCCTGCCGAACGTGGACCCGGACGTGCTGACCCGGGTTGTCCAGCTGGTGCATTCGCTGTGAAACGGGTGGCCGTCGTCGGGGGAGGGATCTCCGGCCTGGCCACGGCGTACCGACTGCGTCGCTTGCTTGGCGAAGCAGCCGAGATCACGGTCTTCGAGAGCACGGCCGCAGTCGGCGGCAAGGTGCGTACGGCGGAGGTCGGCGGCGTACGTTACGACGTCGGCGCTGAGGCGTTTCTGGCCCGCCGCCCCGAGGTCACCGCGTTGATCGCGGAAGTCGGTCTGGAAGACCGCCTCGTGCATCCGACGAAGGCGCGCGCCAAGATCCATGCCGGTGGTTCGATACAGGGTCTTCCGCCGGGCACGGTGATGGGCGTGCCCGCGTCCGCCGAGGCTGTTGCCGGGGTGCTTTCCGAGAGCGGCCGTCGGACCGTGGAGAAAGAACCGTCGCTCGGGCCGGTCGAGCTTGGTGAAGGCGATCTGCCGCTGGGTCCGTTGCTGCGAAGTCGCTTCGGCGACGAACTGGTGGACCGTCTCGTCGATCCGCTCCTGGGCGGGGTTTACGCCGGGGGAGCGGACGGTCTGGGGCTGCGCGCCACGATGCCCGGTTTGGCGAAGGCAGTCGTCGACGGAGCGGCCTCGCTGACCGAGGCAGCCGCGTCGCTGCAGCCCAAGAATCCGAGTACGGCGCCCGTTTTCGGCACGCTTAGCGGCGGCCTGAATGTTCTCGTGCAACGGCTGTTGGAGTTGTCCGCCGCGCGTCTGCGTACCTCGGCGACACTGCGCGCGCTGACCCGTACGTCGTCTGGTTGGCGGCTCGACTTCGGAGCCGCCGCGCCTGCGCACGCGCCCGAGGACAGCCCCGCCGAGGCAGACGCGGTGGTGCTCGCGGTCCCCGCGCCCGCCGCGCGGAAGCTGCTGGACGGCGTAGTCCCCATCGCGTCCACTGCGTTCGGCGAAGTGGAGCTGGCGTCCATGGCCGTCGTGGCGCTCGCTCTGCCGCCAGACACGGCAATGCCCGACGCTTCGGGCATTCTCGTCGGCGCAGGGGAGCGAGACACAGACGGCGTGCCGTACGCAGCGAAGGCGTTCACCTTCTCCACCAACAAGTGGGCGCACTATGGCGAGCAAGGGGCCGTACTCGTCCGCGGGTCCGTCGGCCGCTTCGGCGAGCCGGGCGCCTTAAACGGCGACGACGCTTCGTTGATCGCCGTCGTACGCGACGACCTGGCGCGGCTCACCGGTGTCACGGCTGATCCGATCGACGTACTCGTCACGCGCTGGGGCGGAGGACTTCCGCAGTACGGCACCGGGCACATCGAACGCGTCGCGCGCATCGAGGACGCGGTGTCCGCTGTACCCGGCCTTGCTGTCGCCGGGGCCACCCTGCACGGCGTCGGCCTGCCCGCGTGCGTGGCAACGGCAGACGCTGCGGCACGTCGGATCGCCGCTCAGCTCACAGTGTGACGGAGGCGCTTGCCGCATCCTTCGCGTGCAGTGCCAGGATGGGTGTATGGCGCGGCTGAACTACAACGAGCTGAACGACACGATCCGCTACACCACCTGGTCGGTCTTCCGGATCGAGCCGGGCCGCCTCGGTGAGGACCGCGGGGCTGCGGGCCGCGAGACCGCGGAATACCTCGACGGGCTCGAAGCCAAGGGCGTCGTCGTACGCGGGGTGTACGACCTGTCCGCGCTGCGCGCCGACGCAGACTTCATGATCTGGTGGCACGCCGAGGAGATCGAACAGGTCCAGGCCGCCTACACCGGGTTCCGCAGCACGCCGCTGGGCCGCGCCGCGACGCCGGTGTGGAGCCAGACCGCGCTGCACCGGCCCGCCGAGTTCAACAAGAGCCACATCCCCGCGTTCCTGGCCGGCGAAGAGGCGCGCAAGTACATCTGCGTGTACCCGTTTGTCCGGTCCTACGACTGGTACCTGCTGCCCGACGAGGAACGCCGCAAGATGCTGGCCGACCACGGCAAGGAAGCACGCGACTACCCGGACGTGCGGGCCAACACCGTGGCCTCGTTCGCGCTCGGCGACTACGAATGGATCCTCGCCTTCGAGGCCGACGAGCTGCACCGCATCGTCGACCTGATGCGGCACCTGCGGGCCACCGAAGCCCGTCGGCATGTACGGGTGGAGATCCCCTTCTACACCGGCACCCGGGTGCCGCCGGCCGAGCTCGTCGCGGCCCTGCCGTAACCGCCGTGGACAACGTGCTGGCCGGGGTGTGGCGGACACTCACCGGCGGATCACTGCCGCCCGTTTCGCTGACCGGCGACGATTCCGTGCTGCCCGGCCCGTTCCGGGTGCCGACCGTGGCCACGGCGAGTGTCGCTGTGGCCACGCTCGCCGCCGCGGAGATGCTGCGCCTGCGAGGGATCGAACCGGGCACTGTGGCCGTCGACAGCCGGCATGCGGCTGCCTCGTTCGCCAGCGAGCGGTTGTTGCGGATCGACGGCAACCCGGGACCCGGCCCGTGGGGTCCGATCGCGGGCGACTACCACGCGGCCGACGGCTGGATCAAGCTGCATTGCAACACCTCCCGGCACGAAGCAGCGGTCTGCTGGGCGCTCGGGGTGCCCGCGACCCGCGAAGCGGTGGCGAAGACCGTTGCCGCGAAGACTGTGGCCGAAGTCGAGTCCGCGGTGATCACGGCGGGCGGAGCGGCCGCGTTCATGCGCTCACGCGAGGAATGGCGTGCCCACCCGCAGGGGCAGGCCGTCGCAGAGCTGCCGCTGGTGCAGCTGGAACGGATCGGTGACGCTCCGCCGCGTACGTTGTTCGAGTCCGCGCGTCCGCTCGGCGGGGTGCGCGTGCTGGAGCTGACACACGTACTGGCCGGTCCGGTCGCGGGCCGGGTACTCGCCGCACACGGTGCGAACGTGCTGCACGTCGGCGCCGCGCACCTGCCGCGGATCCCGACGCTCACCATGGACACCGGCCAAGGCAAACGGTCGGCGTACGTCGCGCTGGACACCGAAGGTGGCCGCGCGAAGCTGAAGAAGCTCATCGCCCGCGCTGACGTGCTGGTGCAGTCATTCCGTCCGGGCGCGCTTGCGCGGCTGGGGTTCGGCCCGGAAGAGCTTGCCGAGCTACGGCCGGGGCTGGTGACGGCCGATCTGTCCGCGTACGGCTGGACTGGCCCGTGGGCACGCCGACGCGGCTTCGACAGCCTCGTGCAGATGTCGTCCGGTATCGCCGAGGAGAACGCCGCTGACGCCCCGGCGCCGTTGCCCGTGCAGGCTCTCGACCACGCGACGGGCTGGTTGACCGCCGCGGCGGTGATGACCGCACTGCACCGCACGGTGACCGAAGGCGGTACTTGGCGGGCCCAGCTGTCGCTGGCGGGCACCGGTGCCTGGCTGGACTCCCTGGGCCGCACTGAGGCCACAGCCTCGGCAGCGGACTTCTCGGACCTGCTGGAGGACGTCGACAGCGACTTCGGCCGAATGACCCGGGTACGGATGCCAGGGGTACTGCCAGGCGCCCCACCGCAGTGGGATCACCCCACGCATCGGCCGGGTTCGGACACCGCAGTGTGGTCGCCGGTCAGTGCTGGAACCAGCGTCGGCGCGGCTTCGCCAGCTCACCCCGGCTGATCAGCCAGGTCGCGAACGCGTCGGCGTACTGCCCGGTGCGGACTTCGGTGGTCTTCGGGTGTTCGGTGGCGTAAGCGTCGAACAGCGGCGCGAAGCGCTCGCCGAGGGCTTCGGGCAGGTCTGGTCGCAGGTACGCGACGAGCCGGCGCCGTTTGTCGCGAAGCACGTCGGCTTCGACGCGTAGTCGCTTCGCGTCGAAGCCGGACGGGGCGGCCCCATCGGACAGCAGCGCTTCCAGCAGTTCCGCTTGCCGCGCCGCAAGTTCTTCGCGGCTCACGCGATCACCGCGCGCAGCGTGGACAGCTCGGCCGCAAGCTCGCGGTCAGTGGGGTAGTCGTCGTCGCGTTCCAGAAGGACTCCGGGTGGATCGGTCCTCCGGCACAGCTCGGCGAGCAGATCGAGCACTTCTGGACGGACGGGGTGAGCGTGCGTGTCGTGGTAGACGCCGTCGCGTTCCACACCGCCCGCCACGTGTACGTACGCCAGCCGCTCCCAGGGGATGCCGTCGAGGAACGCGACCGGGTCGGTGCCGATGTTGCGCGCGTTCGCGTACAGGTTCGCCACGTCGATGATCAGCTGGCATCCGGTGCGTTCGGTCAGCTCGGCGAGGAACTGTTCCTCGGTCAGCTCGTCCTCCGGCCACCGCAGGACCGCGGCGATGTTCTCCAGCGCCAGCGGCACGTCCAGCATCGACTGGGCGAGCCGGACGTTCGCCACGAGCACGTCCAGCGCGTCCCGGGTGCGAGGCAACGGCATCAAATGACCGGAATCGAGACCGCCCGCCCGGACGAAGCACGCATGGTCGCTGGCCAGCGGGGCGTCGAGCACCCGCGCCAGCTCGGCGAGGTGCTCCACGCGTGCGGTCTCCAGTGGTTCGGCACCGCCGAGGGACAGCGAGACCGCGTGCGGCAGCACCGGCATCCCGCGGTCCCGCAGTGCCTGCAGGCTCTCCGGAAGCTGGGGCGCGTGCAGGTTTTCCGCGACCACTTCGACCCAGTCGACACCCGGCAGCCGCGCGACCGACAGGTCCAGCTCGGAACGCCAGCCGAGGCCGACGCCGAGCCGCTCAGCCACCGCAGCCGCCCCCGCCGCCACAGGACGAGCCACTGCTGCACGAGGACCCGCCACCACACGACGAGCCGCCACTGGACGAGGATCCTCCGCCGGACGCTCCGCTGCTCCAACCCGAGGAGACCGGCGCGCTCAGCAGGGCCGTGCTCAACTCGTCGTCCGGATAGAACGCGATACCGGCGAGCGCGACGATCCCTGCGGCACTGGCGTACTGGAACGTCCGGCCACTGTTGGCCACAACCGCGTCGTCGCCTTCTTCGATGCTCTTCGCTTCGGCGCGCGCTCGCGCGACCATCGCGTACCCCGCCTTCGTCGGACGGCGTCGCTTACCTCCGTTACGGGTGGCGAAGGCGATGATCGTGAGTACCAACGCGAGCAGCAGCAGCCCGATCAGCCCACCGACCGGACGGTGCAGCTCGGCCCCGTTGACCAGCCGCACGATGCCGATCACGAGCACGGCCGCGTACGCGACTGCGATCCCACTGCGGAGACCACCGGCCCCGTCGCTGGTCGACAGCAGGGCGCGGCGCTTCAGGTTGCTCTCGATCGCGCGAAGCGCCGGCGCGACGTGCTTGGACTTGCGTACCTGCGCCGTCGTGGCGCCCGCACCCTTCGCCGCCAGATGCACGCTCCGTTCCAGCCTTGGCGCCTTCGGCGTCTTTCCGGCGGCGGTGATCCGCCCGGAACTGCTGACCCGCAGCCGATAGCTCTCCAGCAGCTTCGCGATCGCCGTGTCCACGGCCCGGTCCGCGCCGCCGGCGAGGTAGGCCAGCTCGTAGACGTCCTGCGGAGGCGAACCGTCGTCCGCCGCCGCGCCCAGCGGCCGTCGCCTGCTCAGCAGTGGCGGCCCGGCGATCCGCAGCACGAGCAGCGCGGCCAGCGCCAGCCCGAAGTACAGCAGGAATTCCGGACCCGAGATCCCCCATGGTTCGTTCAACGCAGGTCCCCTCTCGCGTCCGGCATCGACCTTAACCGTTCGGGCGAACCGAACATGCCGGGATAAATGACGCCGATCCGCGGCGCGGGGTTCCCCGTACTCGCGAAAACCGCCCTCCCCGCACTGGCGGAGAGGGCGGCAGGGGACTCGCGGTACCGGTCAGCCCTCGGCCTCCGGGACGAGCTTCAGCGAGATGGAATTGATGCAGTAGCGCTGGTCGGTCGGGGTGGCGTAACCCTCGCCCTCGAACACGTGCCCGAGGTGGCTGTGGCAGGACGCGCACAGCACCTCGATGCGCCGCATGCCGAGCGTGCGATCCTCGCGCAGCAGCACCGCGTCCGAGTCCGCCGGGTCGTAGAACGACGGCCAGCCGCAGTGGCTCTCGAACTTGGTGTCGCTGCGGAACAGCTCCGCGCCGCAGGCCCGGCATTCGTACACGCCGATGGTCTTCGTGTCGGTGTACTCACCGGTGAAGGGCTGTTCGGTGCCGGCCTGCCGGAGCACCGCGTACTCCTCCGGACCGAGCTGCGCACGCCATTCCTGCTCGGACTTCACCACACGCGGGGTGGTGCCGACCACGGGTTTCATACCTTTCACCTGTTCCACGTTACCTCGCTACCGGGAGAGGAAGGCGATCGTGTGGGTCGCGATGTCCCAGGCGGTGACCAGCAGCCCGAGCACGATGAGCACCACGAACAGCACCGAGATCCAGTACCGCAGCCCGCCGGTGCGGGCGCTGGACTCGGCGAAATCGGCCACCTGGTCGAGGCAGGCCTCCACGGTGAAGGTGGGCCCGGTCCGTTCCATCCGGTCGAGGTGGGCGGCGAACGCCCGGACCTCGGGATCGGCCGGGTCGAGCCCGATCAGATCGTCGTGGAACCGCGGGTTCCAGCCCGGCGGCACTGCTGCGCTCTCGGCCATACCCCCACGGTAAGCCCTGTACCCCGGTCGACGCACCGGCCCGCGCGCTGTGTCGCGCGGACGGTCACTGGCCGGATGCCCCGCCGGCGTCCAGCCGGGTGTCACTGTCGATCAGCATCTGCCCACCGGACTGGATCACCCGGTAGCCACGGCGGTTCCCGTCAATGGTGAGGTTCATCGTGATGGAGCCGTCCGCGTTGCCCCCGCCGCTGTCCGCGCGCGCGGACTCGTACCGGTTGATCTTGTGCCCTGACCAGTACTGCTGGAACGCGGACTGACTGCCGTACACGGCCTGCGCCGCCGGGGTGAGATGTGCCCAGTTGGCGCCCGGGTCCGCGAAGAAGCCGTTGGTGAGCAGCATCCCGGCCGCACCGTAGTCGGTGATCTTGCCTTCCGTCTGGGTCTGGCCCAGTGCTCCGTTCGGCGTGCTCGTGGTGGTGGGCGGCGCGGATGTCGACGGCGCGCTCGACGGCGTCTGCCCCTGCTGCGCCGTGGTGCCGCCGTTCGAGCCGCTGCTGTTGCTGAGCACCAGGAACACGATGACCGCGACCGCGACGACCGCGACGGCGCCACCGGCGAGCAGCACCATGCGGCGCTTGCCCGCCGGGCGTTGTGCCTGGCCGGTGGCGTAGTTCGGCGCGGCCGCGGACGGCGCCGGGCGCTGGGCCGCGGGCTGCGCACGCGGGGGAGTGGGCGGCGGGGCGGCCGGTGAGCGCATCGGCATGAACGCCGCGGTCGGCGTGCGAGGCGGGTTCGACGGGGTCTTCTGCGCCGGGATCGGGGCCGAGGACGGGGACTGCGGACCGGCCCCCACGCGCTGCCACGGCGGGGGCGGGCCGGCGCCGGTACCGGCGCCGCGGTTGCCCGACAGCAGCGGCGGCTGGGCCGGCTCACCCGTGGCGAGGGTGGCCAGCCGTTCCCGGGCCTCGGCCATGCTGGGCCGTTCGCCGGGCTCCGGGCGCAGCAGGCTCATCAGCAGCGCGGTCGCCGGGCCCGCCTGGGTGGGCGGGTTGACCTGGCCGTTCGCCGCGGCGTAGAGCAGCGCGAGCTGGTTGGTGGTGTTGCCGTACGGGGTCTGGCCCTCGATCGCCTGGTACAGCGTGGCGCCCAGGGCGAACACGTCCGAGCTGGGCACCGGATCGGCGCCGCGGGCCAGCTCGGGGGCCAGGTAGGCGGGGGTGCCGCCGATCAGGCCGGTCTGGGTGAGCGTCATGTCGCCGGCCGCGCGCGAGATGCCGAAGTCGGTGATCTTCGCGGTGCCGGTCTCGTCGATCAGGATGTTGCCGGGTTTGACGTCGCGGTGCACGATCCCGGCGCGGTGCGCGGCGACCAGTGCCGCGGCGACCTGCTCGCCGATCCGCGCGACCTGGCCCACCGGCAGCGGGCCCTGCCCGGCCAGCACCGCGGACAGGCTCGGCCCGTTCAGGTACTCCATCACCAGGCAGGGATCGCCGCCGTGCTCGGCGATGTCGAACACCACGATGGCGTTCGGATGCTGGAAGCGGGCGGCGTTCTTCGCCTCGCGCATGGCGCGCTGGCGCATGTTGTCGCGCTCGGCCTCGGACACGCCCGGCTGCGGCAGGATCTGCTTGATCGCCACGGACCGTTCCAGGCGCACGTCGACCGCGCGCCACACCACGCCCATGGCACCGCTACCAATGTGCTCGACGAGGCGGTAGTGCCCCGCGATCAGCTGCCCGGTGTCGATGGCGACCGCTCCTGACGAAATCCCGGTGAATCGTGTCCGTGCTCAGCGCGGATTACCCCTCGCGCACCCGAACGAGTGTAGCGGTCGGAAGTACCCGGCCGCCGTCAGCCAGTCGGTGCGTGCTCCTCCGCTGCCGTGGCCGGGGTACGCCTGCGAAGCCCGTACAGCAGCCCGGCCAGCCCGGCCGCCGCGAAGATCGCGTACGAGGCGAGAAGCGCGGGCGGCGTGTCGCCGGTCAGGGCGTCGGCGAAGACCACCACGGCGATCGTGCCGGGCACACTGCCGAGCAGTGTTCCGGCGAGGTAGGGCAGCAGTTTCACCGACGACACCCCGCACAGGTAGCTCAGCGGCGCGAACGGCACCACCGGGATCAGCCGCAGCGACGTGACGGCCAGCACACCTCCGCCGGACAGCCGCTCGTTGACCACCCGGACCGGCGCCCGGTGCAGATGCCGGGTGATCAGGTCCCGCCCGAGCACCCGGGCGAGCCCGAACGACAGCCCCGCCGCGATCGTCGTCGCGACGAGCGCGATCAGCACCCCGGCGATGCTGCCCACCAGCAGCCCGGCGGCGAGGTTGAACACGGTCCGAGGAATCGGCGCGACGGTGAGCAGCGAGTACGCGGCCAGCAGCACGAGCGGCGTGGCGGAGCCGGTCTCGGCGGCCCACTGCCGCAGCTGCGCCGCCCCGGGAACCGGCAGCCACACCGCGGCGGCCGCGAGCACGACGAGCACGGCGAGCGCGAGGAGGAGCTTGGTTCTGCCGGACACTCCGCCACGGTAGGGCACTCGCCGTCGCGCTCCGTGCCGTACCCCTGCCGGTCCGGGGCGCAGCTGTGAAGGGGCCCTTCACGGAATCGCGGAGCTGTGAAGGGGCCCTTCACGGAATCAGAGTCTGTGAAGGGCCCCTTCACAGACCTCGGGCGGGCGGCGGGCGGCGGGCCTCGACTACAACCAGGCCGCCCGTGACCGCCCGGTCGCCACTGGTCGTGACGTTCGGTGATCAATCTCGCGGCGTTCCCGAAAAGCTCCATCCAGGGTCTAGCCTGCTCGCGACCCGTTCTGCGGAATCGGGCACGGTCGGTGCCGGGTCCGGGGTGTAACGGCGCGCCTAGTCCGGGCCGGTGGACGGATCGGCAGGGAGGAGACCCGGTGGAGGACCTGATCGCGTTCCTCGCCGCGCGGGTGGGGCAGCGCCAGGCGCTGATCATGCAGGCGGTGCGGCAGCAGCAGGCCGGGGAGCAGCTTACCCGGGAAGAGGCGAAAGTCCCGGTGGAACAGCGGATCCGGACGCTCGGCGACGTCGAGCTGGACGTGGTCAACCAGATGATCAACGAGATCGAGGTGACCCGCCGGATCATGCTCGCGCACCGCACCACGGTGGCCGAGAAGGTGCCGGGGTTCCCGCTCTACGGCAGCGAATACTGGTGCGAGACCTGCCATGTGCCCGCCGGCGACGCCGGGGTCAACTGGTGCGTGACGCTGCGCCTGCTCGCCCTGCCCTACGCCGATCACCCGGACTACAGCGAACGCTGGCGCCCCTGACCCGGGAATCCCCGCCCGCACGCGGATGTTGGCCTCTGCGTGGACGTTCCGATCTCGGTGCTCGACCGCTCGCCGGTGCGGCGGGGGCGGGGGACCGCCCAGGCCGTGCGGGACACCGTCGCGTTCGCGCAGGACGTCGAAGCGCTCGGGTATCACCGGTTCTGGGTTTCCGAACATCACGGGGTGCCGGGCGTGGCGGGGTCCGCGCCGGCGGTGCTCGCCGCCGCGGTCGCGGGTGCCACGCAGCGGATCCGGGTCGGGACCGGTGGTGTGATGCTGCCCAATCACCGTCCGCTGGTGATCGCCGAGCAGTTCGGGGTGCTGGCGGCGCTGCACCCCGGGCGGATCGACCTGGGGCTCGGCCGGTCGGTCGGATTCGTCGAGGGCGTGCGCCGCGCGCTCGGGCAGGGCAAGGACGCGGCGGACGGGTTCGGCGGCCAGGTGCGCGAGTTGCTCTCGTTCTTCCGCGGGGAAAGTGTTTACCCGGGCGTGCACGCGATCCCGGCGGAAGGCCAGTCGGTGCCGGTGTTCCTGCTGGCCACGGGCGCGGGTGCCGGCCTCGCCGCCGAGCTGGGGCTGCCGCTGGTGATCGCCCCGGCACGCGGTGAGCAGGCGATGCTCGACGCGATCTCCCGCTACCGCGAACAGTTCCGCTCGGACATTGCGGATCCGTACGTTGTCGTGTCGACCGCGGTCGCCGTGGCGGACACCGCGGAGCAGGCCCGGCGATTGCTGCTTCCGGAAGCCTGGTCCACTGTGTACTCCCGCAGCCACGGCGTGTTCCCGCCGTTGGCCCCGGCCGGGGAGATCCTCGCGCTGCCGATGACCGAGCGCGAACGCACCCGGCTCGGCGAAGTCCTCGCCGGGCAGATCAGCGGCACTCCGGAGGAGGTCGCGGACCGGCTCGGCACGCTCGTCCGGCGCACCGGCGCGGACGAACTGCTGATCAGCACCAGTACCTACGACCCGGCCGAACGGGTGGACTCCTTCGCCGCGCTGGCGGCGCTCGCCGGGCTTTCGGTGCCTGCTTGAGTGGATCTCCTGGTTCCTTCCGTGGTTACGATCAACCGAGGATCACCGGCAGTTTCGCGGCGAGTTCCCCCAGCGCGCCGGTTTCCGTGGCGGACGGCGTACGCCGCCCGGTGGTCATGAGCAGCGTCGCGCGGTCGTCGAACGAGGACGGCAGGGCGAAACCGGCGATGTCCGCCACCATCGCCCGGGAGGCGGCCAGTGCCTCCGCCGGAGGTCCGTCCACTCCGGACAGATGGGCGATCAGATCGAGGTGGTGCAGGGTCGTTTCCAGGACGCACATGGCCAGGTAGTCCGGGACGGTCATGACCTCGTCCCGGGTTTCCACGCGGGCGGCCGGATCGGCGGCCGCCGCGGCACGGCCGGCTGCCACGGCGAGGTCGTCGAAATGGTGGTGGAGCCACGCGGTGGTGCCGTAGGCGGCCGCACTGCGGCGGACGAACGCCGATTCCTCATCGGTGCCGTCCGGTGCTTCCCCGGCCGGTTGCCAGTAGCTGGTTTCGGTCAGCGTGGCGGGCGCGGTGGTGGTGGAGGCAAGCGTGACGAGCACGTCCTGCGCGTCGATGATCAGGTGCGCGACGAGGTCTTGCACGAGCCAGCCGGTGCAGCCGGACGGGGAGACCCACTGCCCGCCTTCGAGCGAGCGCACGGCTTCCTGCAGGGCGGTCCAGGCGCGAGGGAAAAGATCCACCTTCGCACTCTAACGAGAATATCCGGGTCAGCGTGGCAGCCGGAGCTGTAGTTCGGTGAGTAGCCGTTGCGCCGGGTCTGTCAGGTCGATGCCGGAGACTTCCGTGGCACGGCGTACGCGGTAGCGGACCGTGTTGGGGTGAATGTTCAGCTCACGGGCAGCTGTGCGTACGTCACCGAAGGCATCGAGGTAGGCGAGTACCGCGGGTACGAGGATGCCGCCGTGTTTGGCGTCGTGGGTCAACAGCTCGGTGAGACGGGGGTCTCTGATGCGCGGCTTGTCCGCGAGGTACGCGAGAACCTCCGACAACAGCACGTCGGCCCGTACGTCGGCGAGGGACGCGACGTCGTCGGCCCAGTGTCCGCGCGTCATCGCGATCAGCACGCGGTCTGCGTCGCCTCGCGAAGCAACCGCTTCGGACAGCCGTGGCACGACGCCGCCGATCGCCGCGCGTACCGGTACATCGAGGTGATGTCGAGCTGCAGCAACGATTTCCTTCGCCAACGCGAGTACGGAGGCGTCGGGGTTCTCCGAAAGATCGGGCAGGAGCGCGTACACGCGACCACCGAGCACACTGACCAACGCGGTGCGCCGGTACGCCGCGGTGTGCACTGCGATCAGGTGTACCAGCTCTGCGCGCCGTAACAGCCGGTTTGACGGAGCGGACGGCTGCTGTGGTGCCAGCGCGAAGGCCAGCACCTGGGCGGGTCTTGTCGGATCCGCGCCGATGTCGTCGGCCACGGACTCCGCGTCGACCCTGCCGTCGAGCAGACCGGCCAGCAGCTCTTCGCGGAGCCGCAGCTGTGGGTCCGGCTGCGTCCGCGCGCGGATCAGGTGCGGCGCGAGCGTGCGGCTGGCGCCGAGAAGCGCGATTTCCGCCTGCTCGGTCAACGGTTGCGCCCCCTCCTGCACCCAGATCGTGCCGAGCGGTTGGGAACCGGCGTGGATGCCGGCCGCGATCCGGCGGCGGATGCCCAGCTCCGGACGCTCGTCCACGCGTACGATGCCTTCGCCTGCGCGCAGTCGTTGATAGACGCCCCACTCTCGGAGCATCACCAAGTACCGCTCGGGTCCTTCGCGGCCGAGGATGGACAGCCGGCGCAACTCATCGACTTCGTCGCCCGCGCGTGAGTACGCGAGTACGCGGCTGGCAGTGTCCTCGATGCTGACCAGCCCGCCGGTAAGGGCGGCGACAGTCTGCGCAAGGGCGAACAGGTCGCCCAGTACCTCACCCGTCTCCGCTTCGCCGCCTGCGCGCGCAGCGTCGACCACGCCGCGGGCCAGCGCCTCCACTTGCTCCCAACGTGCCTCGGCGCCCACGGTCAGTAGCGCGACGCCCGCGTCGGCGGCGACATCGATCCCGCCGTCGCCTTTCACTGCCACCGCAGCCGCCCCGCGGCGCCCGGCTGCGCGGATCGCTGCGGCCGCCGATCGGCCACGCGCGCCGATCACCAGCACGAGGTCGCCGGGATGGGTTTCGGGCGGGTCCTCGGGATCGAGGATCACCACGTCCTGCACCGGCACACCCAGCCCACGCGGCGCGACGAGCACCCGGACCAGCGGTTCGCCGAGGGTGGCCAGAACGTGCCGCAGGGAGGTGCCGGCAAACGGATCCGGGCTGCTCATGGCGGACTCCGATCGGACAAAAGCATCCAGGCGATTCTAGCCGATCGGACAAACCCTTAGCCCGTTCGCGGGGCTACCGTTCGGGTAAATCGAGCAGTCAGCGAAGACAGTCAGCGAAGCCGAGGGAGCCGCCGTGGACGCCGTGACCCAGACCCCCGCCCCGAAGAACGAGCCGGTGTACACGTACGCCCCCGGGAGCGCTGAGCGCGCCGAACTGGAGGGCGTGCTGAAGAAGCTGGGTCAGGCCGGACCGGTGGACCTGACTGTGACGGTCGGCGGTGAACAGCGCGCTGGAGGCGGCGAGAAGATCGACGTTGTCCAGCCGCACAACCACGGCCAGGTACTCGGCACCATCCGGAGCGCTTCGCAGCAGGACGCGTCCGACGCGATCGCTGCCGCGGCGAAGGCGGCCCCGGAGTGGCGTGCGCTCTCGTACGACGACCGCGCTGCCATTCTCCTGCGCGCGGCCGACCTGCTGACCGGCCCCTGGCGCGCGACGGTGAACGCGGCCACCATGCTCGGCCAGTCCAAGACTGCGACGCAGGCCGAGATCGACTCCGCTTGCGAACTCGCCGACTTCTGGCGCTTCAACGTCGAGTTCGGCCGCCGTGTGCTGGCTGAGCAGCCCAAGAGTTCGCCCGGCGTGTGGAACCGCATGGAGCACCGCCCGCTGGAAGGCTTCGTGTACGCGATCACGCCGTTCAACTTCACCGCGATCGCCGGCAACCTGCCCACTGCGCCCGCGCTCATGGGCAACACCGTGCTGTGGAAGCCTTCGCCCACGCAGAGCTTCGCCGCGCACCTGACGATGCGGCTGCTCGAAGAGGCGGGCATGCCGCCGGGCGTGATCAACCTGCTGCCCGGCGACGGCAAGGCGGTCTCCGAGGTCGCGCTGAAACACCGTGACCTCGCGGGCATCCACTTCACCGGGTCCACTGCCACGTTCCAGCACCTGTGGGGCACCGTCGGCGCGAACATCTCCGGCTACCGCGGTTACCCGCGGATCGTCGGCGAGACCGGTGGCAAGGACTTCGTGCTCGCGCACCCGTCGGCCGACCTTGACGTGCTTCGCACCGCGCTCGTCCGCGGCGCGTTCGAGTACCAGGGCCAGAAGTGCTCCGCTGCTTCGCGTGCGTACGTGCCGCGCAGCCTGTGGGAGCAGATGAAGGACGGCCTGGCCAGCGAGACCGAGGCGATCAGCTACGGCGACGTAACCGACCTCAGTCACTTCGGTGGCGCAGTGATCGACCGTCGCGCTTTCGAGAAGCACGCGTCGCTGTTCGAGCGCGTCAAGGGCGACTCCGAAGTGGAGATCCTCGTCGGTGGCACGGCTGACGACAGCGTGGGCTACTTCGTGCAGCCGACCGTCCTCGTGTCGACCAACCCGAAGCACGAGATTTTCAGCACCGAGTACTTCGGGCCGATCCTGTCTGTGTACGTGTACGAAGACGCCGAGTTCGACAGCGTCCTCAAGGTGATCGACGAGACCGCTGCGTACGCCCTGACCGGCGCAGTGATCGCCAACGACCGCGCAGCAGTCGCGAAGGCCTCCGAAGCGCTGCGGTTCACCGCGGGCAACTTCTACGTCAACGACAAGCCGACCGGTGCCGTCGTCGGGCAGCAGCCCTTCGGTGGGGCGCGCGCTTCCGGCACCAATGACAAGGCCGGGTCGATCTTCAACCTGCTTCGCTGGACGAGTCCGCGCTCGATCAAGGAGACCTTCGTGCCGCCGACCATCGTGCGCTACCCGCACCAGGGCTGAGGAGGACAGCAATGCTGCGTACCCCGTTGCTCGCTGCTGCTCGATCACCGCGGATCAGGGCGTTGATCGAAGCTGTGCCCGCGACGCGTGCCGTGGTCCGTCGGTTTGTGTCCGGTGCCGCTACGGAGGACGCCGTACGCGTTGCCGGGAAATTGGCCGCCGACGGTCGCAAGATCACCATCGACCACCTCGGTGAGGACACCACCGACGCTGCACAGGCTACAAGGACTGTGCAGGCGTACGAGGAACTGTTGTCCGCGTTGGCGGAGCAAGGCCTTTCGGAAGGCGCTGACGTTTCGGTGAAGCTGTCCGCCGTCGGGCAGTTCCTGCCGGGCGACGGCGAGGGCGTCGCCTTGGAGAACGCGCGCAAGATCTGCGCGGCAGCGGAAGCTGTCGGCGCGACGGTGACCCTCGACATGGAGGACCACACCACCACCGACTCGACGCTCGGCATCCTCCGGAAGCTGCGCGGCGAGTACCCGTGGGTGGGCGCGGTGTTGCAGGCCTACCTCCGGCGTACCGAGCAGGACTGCCACGAGCTGTCCGGCCCGGGTTCGCGGGTACGGCTGTGCAAGGGCGCCTACTCCGAACCGGAAACCGTGGCGTACCAAGACAAGTCCGAAGTGGACAAGTCCTACGTACGCTGCCTGCGGGTGCTCATGGCAGGGCAGGGCTACCCGATGGTCGCTACGCATGATCCGCGGATGATCGCCATCGCGGAGCGGCTGGCTGCCGACGCCGGGCGCACTGCGGACGACCATGAGTTCCAGATGCTCTACGGCATCCGCCCGGACGAGCAGCAGCGGATCTCCGCGACGGGCACCACTATGCGGGTGTACGTGCCGTGCGGCGACGAGTGGTACGGCTACTTCATGCGGCGTCTCGCGGAACGGCCGGCGAACCTGACGTTCTTCCTGCGCGGGCTCGTCACGCGCTCCTGAGCTCCCCACGTACGGCGAGGGCCCCGAGTACCCGGCTCGATGCGGGTACCGGGGCCTTCGTGGTTGCCCTGGTCAGTCCTGCGCGGGCTGCTGCGCCTGCTCGGCGGCGACGGCCTTGCGGACCTCGTCCATATCGACCTCGCGCGCCTGGCGGATCACGTCCTCCAGCGCGGCCGGGGGCAGCGCGCCCGGCTGGGAGAAGATCAGCGTCCTGTCGCGGATCACCGCGAGCGTCGGGATCGACCGGATGTCGAAGGCGGCCGCGAGCTGCTGCTCGGCTTCGGTGTCGACCTTGGTGAACACGATGTCCTGATGCTGCTCCGAAGCCTTCTCGTAGACCGGCGCGAACTGCCGGCACGGGCCGCACCAGCTCGCCCAGAAGTCGATCAGCACGAATTTGTTGTCGGTCACGGTCTCGTCGAAATTGCCCGCGGTCAGCTCCATTGTGCCCATGACGGGTCCAACGAACCGGACCGGCCGGGAATTCCCCGGCCCGCCGCCGCGTCTGCACTCCTGCCGGACGACTTGCGGAGGTACCCATGACCGAGGACGGCATCCTGAACCGGATCGACGAGCTGATCGCCGAGGAACACGAGCTGCGCGCCCGCGCGGCAGGCACCGGCCTGTCCGCCGCGGACCGGGACCGGCTGACGGCGCTGGAACAGCACCTGGACCAGTGCTGGGACCTGCTCCGCCGGCGCCGGGCACGCACCGAGTTCGCAGAGGACCCGGACGAGGTCCAGGTGCGCTCCGTCGCGCAGGTCGAAGGTTACCGACAGTAGCCGGGGTGGGCTGAGGGTGCGCGCGAGCGCCGCCCGGCGGTCCCGCGCCGGATTGGGCCGGGCGTGGGACTCGAAGTCGGAGACCAGCGCCCGAGCAGGGTGCCGGCCTGACTCCGAAGTGTTTCCACGGCCGACCCCAGGAGCGCAGAAGCCTTCAGCGGCAACGAGATGACCGGGGCCGAGGCCCCCGCCCGCGCGGCCGAAGCCCCAGCTCAAGCCGGGCAGAGCGTCCTGGTGTCCGGAACCTTGCCGTCGATCAGGAACCCCTGCACGGCAGCGGTGACGCACGGCGACTGGCCCACCGCACCATGGCCCGCGCCTTGCCAGGTGACGGTGACCGCACTGGGCATCTGGTCCGCCGCGCGGGTGGTGCCGACCTGTGGGGTCACCGGGTCGGCCGCGGTGGCGGCGACCAGGATCGGCGGGGCGCCGGGGGCACCCGCAGCGGGCAACGGCTCGCGGCGTACGGGCCAGGCACCGCACCAGGCGAGTTCCTGGGCGATGGCGGCGCCGAACTGTGGGTACTTGGTGCGCATGGCGGCTTCGGCGCGGTCGATCTGGTCGGCGGGCAGCCGGGTGGACGAGTCGTTGCAGCGGGTCGCGATCATGCCGCTGATTCGCGACGCGCGCCCACGCGCGTCGACTAGTACGGGGTCCGCGAAGGCCGTCAGCGCAGCGAAGTCGCCGTTGCGGGCTGAGTTCAGGGCGTCCGCGAGAGCGGGCCAGCGCGTGCGGTCGCTGAGGCCGACGTACGCGGCATAGGTCGCGACCCCCGGGCC
The DNA here is from genome assembly GCF_002564045.1 of Amycolatopsis sulphurea. Taxonomy (NCBI): domain Bacteria; kingdom Bacillati; phylum Actinomycetota; class Actinomycetes; order Pseudonocardiales; family Pseudonocardiaceae; genus Amycolatopsis; species Amycolatopsis sulphurea. Next base: position 86,196 of record NZ_PDJK01000001.1, read on the forward strand.
GACTACGAGACCGTCGGGGCCGCTGACTGGTGCGGTGCGCAGCCGGTCGGTGACGGCCTTCAGTGCGGCTTTTGCATCACCCAGCGGACAGCCTCGGGCGGCACAGTCGGCGTTGAACGCGTCGAAGGTGGCTTGCGCGCCGGCGGCGACCGCGTCGAGTACGGCGCCTCGGTCGTCGCCTGGGTCCGGCAGGCCGTCTAGCACCATGCGGCCCACCTGTGCGGGGTAGCGCACGGCGTACTCCGACAGCACCTTCGAACCGTCGCCGTGGCCGAGCGCGTTGAGCCGGTCAAGGCCGAGCGCTTGCCGCAGCTTGTCGAGGTCGCCGGCGGTACGCCAGCTGTCCAGTGCGGTCTGCGCGGTGTCCAGGTCGATTGCGCACTGCTGCCCGACCCGGCGTGCTGCGTCCAGTACGTCGCCGAGGCCGCCCTGTGTCGGATCGGCGCCGAGCAATGCGGACCGCACCTCGTCCGGCGCGCACTGCACGCCGCCGGACAGCCCCGTGCCACGGCGGTCCATACCGATCAGCGAGAACTTCTGAAGGAACGCCGGCGGCAACTGCGCGGCCAGCCGCGCCGCGTACACCGTGCCCGGCTCGCCGCCGACATCGTTGACCACTGCCAGCGGGATCGGCCCGTTCCCCACCTTCAGCAGGTAGATCCGCGCGAGCAGCCGCTGCGTGTCGTCGGGCGCGTCGAGCGGTGCGGTCATCCGCGCGCAGCTGAACTGCAGCGAAGCGGGCACGGCTGGGTCGCCGATCCGCTCGCGGGTGTCCTGGCCGCAGTCCGCCCAGCGCAGCGCCGACGACTGCGGCTGCGTAAGCGGGGGCAGCGGCACCGGCGCCGTACTGGACTTCGGGGACGGCGTGTTGCGCCCGTCGTTGTCGATCACCGCCGGGCGCACCGACGGCCCGGTCGTGCACCCGGCCAGCGCGAGCACGCCGAGCGTCGCCGCGACCAGCCGTACGCGCAGACGGAGACGGCGGGCGAAACGGCGGTGCACGGGCAGGTCCTCACGTCGAATCCGGGCGAACTCGCCGCCGAGCTTGACATGCCGGGTGTGGGGAGGCAGTGAGCGGGTCCGCGACACCGACGCGGCTCAGCGGGTCCGTACGACCTCCCCGCGGAACACTGCGGACAGGTCGTACCGCGCGGGCTCGTCGAGCTGGGTGTAACCGCACGAGGACGGTTCACGGTCCGGGCGCCAGCGGGCGAACTGCGCGGTGTGCCGGAACCGCGACGGGTAGCCGCCTTCGGTGTGCTCGTAGGACACCTCCACGACGCGCTCCAGCCGCAGCGGCACCCACGGCTGCTCTTTCGCTCGCCAGCGCGTGATGCCGCCGGGGACCCGCTGCCCTTCGCGCACCGCGTCGCCGAGCCATGGATGGCCCTCGCCGTCGGTGATCAGTGGGCTCAGCTCGGCGGCCAGCTCTCGCCGTCGCGCGGCTGGGAACGAGCCGACGACGCCGACGTGGTGCAGCAGGCCCTGCTCGTCGTACAGGCCGAGCAGGAACGAGCCGACCGCTTCGCTGGGCGCGGAGTCCACATGCCACCGCAGGCCGGCGAGTACGCAATCGGCAGTACGGGAATGCTTGTACTTGAACAACACCCGCTTGCCCGGCGTGTACGGCTCGGTCAGCGGTTTGCCGATCACGCCGTCGAGGCCGGCGCCTTCAAACAGCTCGAACCAGTGCCGTGCGGTCGCCGGATCTGTGGTTGCCGGGGTCAGCGCAACGCTGGGCAACGCGGTCAGCCGTTCGCGGCGTGCGGAGGTCGGTTCGTCCATGAAGGACTCGTCGCCGAGGGCGAGCAGATCGAACGCGACGAACTGTGCGGGGCTCTCCTTCGCGAGCAGCTGGACCCGGCTGTCGGCCGGGTGGATGCGCTCGGTGAGCGCGTCGAAGTCGAGCTTGCCGCCGCGCGCGACCACCAGCTCCCCGTCCAGCACGATCCGGTCCGGCAGGCTCGCCTTCAGCTCCGCGATGACCTCGGGGAAGTACCGGTTGAGCGGTTTCTCCGCGCGCGACTGGAGGGTGAGTTCGTCGCCGTCCCGGAAAACGAGGCAGCGGAACCCGTCCCACTTGGGCTCGAAGAGCAGCCCACCGGAATCGGGGATCGCCTTCGCGGGCTTCGCGAGCATGGGCTTGATCGGTGCCGCCAGGGGAAGGGCCATGTCCGGCATTCTCGGCGAAAGCCGCGGTCAGCGCACGCGTGTCGGCCCGGCCGTGTCGAGTTCGAGGCGGATCGCTGTAGGCAGCGTGGTGACGCCGAGGGATTCCCGGGCGCGAGTCAGTACGTGCGCTTCGAGGTCTTCCCACACTCGCCGGACGTCGGCGCCTTCGGCCAGCCACAGGGAGATGCGCAACGCGGGCTCGGCATTCGTGCCGACCGAGCGCACCCGCGCGCGGACAACGCCGTCGATCTGCTCCGCGTCGGTGCTCACGGCACCGGCGAGCGCACCCGACGTCACCGTGAGTTCGGCGCCCGGCGTCTCGTCCAGCCGCAGGTCCGGATGACGCTCCGGGCGCAGCGAACGCACGAGCCACCACAGGCCCAGCACCAGCAGCAGTACGCCGATCACGACAGCGCCGATCCGCGCGTACAGCGCGTGGTCGTGCAGCCAGCCGACCGCCAGGGGGTCGAGTACCGGACGCTGAGCGCGGAACCGGCCCAGCCAGCCCATGCCGACCACCAGTGCGGCCGCGCCGGCAAGAATCGCCACCACACCGATAAGACACGTCAGCGTGCGCTCGGTGCCGTACGAACGGCCCTGGGCCCGGCGGGCGGTGACAGCGTTGCTCATCGGCGGTCCCTCGGCGAATCGACGACCACAGTCACCTTCGGCCGGCGTACGAGCGGCAGGTCGTCCAGCACCGTCGTCACCGTCTCCAGCAGACGTGGCCGGAGCTGTTCTTCGCTTTCCAATCGGCTCGTCGCGCGCACGCGTACGCGTACGCGGCGAGCGCTGGCAGTGACCGACGCGCCGCGTACGTTGTCCTGCGCGCGCACCGCGATCCCCACCATCCGCGCGAGCGCGCGCGGCGATGTGCTGACGCTGACGCCGTCGGCCGGTTCGGTCATCGGCACCTTACGGTCACCCGCGACGAACGCGAGCAGCGCGAGCACGATCCCCGCGACCACCACGATCCCCGCGGTGATCCGCATCGACGTGCTGCCCCAGTCCACTGTGGACAGTACGGTGCGCCACTGCGGCCACGGGATGAGCAACGGTCCGCGATCCGGCTGCCACCAGTGCCAGCCGACCTCCAGCGCGAGCAGCGCCCCGCCGCCCGCTATCGCGAGAGCGAGCACAGTGGACAACAGCCGGACGACAACCCGCATCACTGCACCCTCGGTGCGACGTCGGGCAGCAGCGCGGACACCGTGACCGCCAGCGAACGTACGTGGTACGAGGTGAGCCGCTCGACCTCTTCGACGACCTTCGCGCGTACGTCGCCCGTCACCGCCTGTACGGCCGCCGGGTACCGCAACGCGAGTTCCAGCGCGAGGTCGACGTCGTTGTCCGAGCCGGCCACCTTCGCGGTCGCGCCGGACTTGCGGGTGCTCACGCCGGCGATGCGGCGTTCGTTCGGCACGGTGCCCGGCACCAGGTCCGCGGCATGCTGGGCGACTTTGCGCACCACCGTGTGCGCGACGCTCAGCGCGCCGCGCTCCGCCGGCTCGGGCAGCGCGCTGCGAGGCAGGTCGACCTGCGCCACCGGGCTCACTTGTCGCGGCCCTTGCCGAACACGTCGCCGAGGTCCAGTTCGCCGTCGAGGACCCGGCCGACCACCAGTCCGATGACGCCGACGGCGAGCGTGACCAGGAACGCGGTGAATCCCTGGGTGGCGGCGAGGCCGAGAATCAGGCCGGCGAGGATCCCGGTCTGCGTTGCGTTCAACGTGTTTCCTTCCGTGTGCTTCCGCGCATGTCCTCGCGGGTCATTCCACCCGCGAGGAGTCCGCCTCGTCGTCCTCACCCGGCAGATGGACGTCGGTGATCGTGAGGTTGACCTCGATCACCTCGAGCGAGGTGATCTCCTCGACCGCCCTGATCACGTTGCGCCGCACCGACTGCGCGACGTCCGGGAGCCGCGCGCCGTAGTCGGCCACCAGGTCGAGATCGATCGCGGCCTGCTTCTCGCCGACCTCCACCGAGACGCCGGTGGTGGTGGCGGTGCCCGAGCCGGGGATCCGTTCCTTGATCGCGCCGAGCGTGCGGGACACCCCGCCGCCGCCGAGCGTGTACACCCCGGCTATCTCGCGCGCGGCCACCGAGGCCACCTTCTGCACGACCAGTGAGGCGATCGTCGTACGGCCCGGCGCGCCCACGTCTGCGGGCGGGTCCGAGTTCTGCTGCGCCATGCTCTTCGCTCCCTCGTCTGCCGATGTGCGCCTCCAGTGTCGCCGGGCGGCGCCCTGCCTGCTCCTACGATGTGCCGACCGGGCGAAAGCTCACGCGGGCTCACCCGGACGGGCTAATTCGGCGGCTCAGTCCGGACGGACGTCGACCACGTGCACGTCGACCACCGGCGGCCGGGCGCCCAGCTGCCGGTCCAGTTCCGCGGTGATCCGGGCGCGCAGCGTGTCGGCCGCCTCCTCGGCGATCACGCCGTAGCGGACCGCGGCGAGCACCTGCAGCCGCCCGTCGGCCAGCGCCACCGCGGTCACCCGCATCCCGGGCACGGCCGCCGCCTCGGCGTCCGCGACCGTGCGCGCGAGCCGCAGGAAGGCCGGTTCGGTGACCGAGAGCAGGCCCTGATCCGAGGGCAGCTGCAGCGATCGCGCCGAGCGCACGTCGTCGAGGGCGTTCAGGACGCGTTCGACCAGCCCGGGCGGGGTCGGCACACGGTGCCTGCGCGCCGCGCGTACCGCTGCCCACCGCGGATCGCGCTCCGGGTCCGTCATGACCGCTCCCTCAACTGACCGAGCAGCGCCACCCTGGCCCGGCGCAGCCGCGCACGCAAGGCGGGAACGCCTACCTCCAGGATCTCGGCGACCTCCTCGTAGCTGAGTCCCTCCAGCTCGCGCAGCACGAGCGGGACCCGCTGGGACACCTCCAGCCGGGCGATCGCCCGCAGCACCTCGTCCACCTGCTCGGCGTCGACCACCTGCCGTTCCGGGGTGGTGCCGGCGACCTGGCCCGCCGCCTCGTCCAGCGGCACGGTCGGCCGGCGCAGGCGCAGCTGGGCGAGCGCGCCGTTGGTGGCCACCCGGTAGAGCCAGGTGGACAGCCGCGCTTCCTGCCGGAACGCGGGCAGCGCGCGCCAGACCGACAGCCAGGCCTCCTGCACGGCATCCTCCGCCTCGGCCGGGCTGCCGGTGATCCGGAGCGCGACCCGGAACATCATCGGCGTGTGACGGTGGACCAGGGTGTCGAAAGCGGCGTGGTCGCCTGCCGCGGCATCTCCGGCGAGCCTGCCGTCGTCGTCCATCAGCCTGGGTACCGCCGGTAGCGCAGCAGCACGGCGCTGTCCTCGACGAGAACCGACGCCAGCTCCAGCCCTTGCGGCGGGACGACCGCCGGGCCGGCCGCGATCCGTCTGGCACCGCCGCCGGCGAGTATCGGCGCGACGGTGAGGCACAGCTGGTCGACGAGACCGGCAGCGGCGAGCGAAGCGAACAACCGTGGCCCGCCTTCGCAATCGATGCGCCGTAGACCGCGTTCGGAGAGCAGGGCGAGCGCCCGCTTCAGGTCCACGTCGTCCTCTCCGCAGATGAGGACTTCGGCGCCTGCGCGAGTGAGCACGGCCGTGTCGGCACGGGCGGTGGTGAGCACGATCGGCGGCACACGCGTGTCGGTGAACAGCGGCGCGGCCGGGTCGAGCGCGCCGCTGCGGGTGACCACTGCCACGGGCGGCACGGGGGAGCGGCCGAGGCGCTCGCGACGGGCGGCCCGGACGGGGTTCGTGCGCGCTCCTCGATAACCCTCCGCACCGGCCGTGCCCGCGCCGACGAGGATCACGTCGGCGAGGTCGCGGGCGAGCAGGAAAACCCGCTTGTCCGCGGGATTCGACAGCCCTGCGGACAGGTCGTCCACGGCGACCGCCCCGTCCGCCGACGCGACGAAGTTGACCTGGACGAACGGCCCCGGGCAGGCCGGCGGATAGCCGTAGATCCGTTCCAGGTCCACATCGGAGAGCGCGGGGCCGTCCCCGCGCCCTCCCGGTGATGGTGGCCACACGCTCCGCACAGCGACCATCCCAGCACGGCCCCGTCCCGGCCCCGACCGGGGGATATGCCTCGCCGCCGCGGGACGGCGGGCGGCGGCGCCCCGGACCGGCCCGGATAGGCTCCCCGACCATGCCCCCAGCTGCCCTGACCGACCGGTTTCCCGAGCTCGGGGCCGACGAACTGATCGAGTCCCTGGTGCCGCCGCCGCGGTTCGGCGAGGCCCGGTTCGGCACCTACCTGCCCAACCCGGACGAGCCCAGCCAGGTCGCCGCGGTCGAGGCGTGCTCGGCGTTCGCCGCGCGGATCGGCGAAGGCTCGGCCAAGAAGTCCCGGCTGCGTTCGCTGTTCGGTGGCGGTGCGGCGGCCCCGGCCGGGCCGATGGGCCTCTACCTCGACGGCGGTTTCGGGGTCGGCAAGACTCACCTGCTTGCCTCCACCTGGCACGAAGCTCCCGGCCCCAAGGCGTACGGCACTTTCGTGGAGCTGACCCACCTGGTCGGCGCGCTCGGTTTCGGCGAGGCCGTGCGGCGGTTGTCGGCGCACCGGCTGCTCGCGATCGACGAGTTCGAGCTGGACGACCCCGGTGACACCACGCTGGTCGGCCGGCTGCTGCAGGAGCTGACCGACGCCGGCGTGCACGTCGCCGCGACGTCGAACACGCTGCCGGACAAGCTGGGCGAAGGCCGGTTCGCCGCGGACGACTTCCTGCGCGAGATCCAGGCGCTGTCCCGGCGGTTCACCGTGGTCCGGGTGGACGGGCCGGATTACCGCCACCGCGGTCTGCCCGACGCTCCGCCGCCGGTCGGGGACGAGGAGCTGGCCGCGTCCGCGGCGGCGCACGAAGGGTCCACTTTGGACGAATTCGGCGCGCTGGCCGATCACTTGGCGCGGCTGCATCCGTCGCGGTACGGGAAGCTGCTGAACGGGGTGAGCCGGGTGCACCTCGCGCGGGTGACCCCGGCGCCGGACCAGAACGTGGGGCTGCGCCTGGTCGCCTTCGCCGACCGGCTCTACGACCGGGCGATCCCGGTGGTGGTGTCCGGGGTGCCGCTGCCCGAACTGTTCGGCGAGGAGATGGTCAACGGCGGCTACCGCAAGAAGTACCTGCGTGCCGTCAGCCGGTTGACGGCGCTGGCACGCGACGCGGTATCAGCACCGCCCGCAGCCCGGTGACCACGGCCGTCGCGAAGCAGACCCCGCCCGCCACGTCGGTGAGGTAGTGGTAGCCGAGGCCGACCAGCCCGATCGTCGCGCAGCCCAGCAGCAGGATCGCCGCGATCGCGGCGAGCACTTTCGGCCGGGCCAGCAGCACGAGCACCACGAGCACGGCGACCAGGCTGACCGTGTGGCCACTGGGGTAGGCGAGCGTGCCGTCCTTCCAGCGGCCGAAGATCGGCTTCAGCACCCACGTGTTGAGTGCGACGGCGAGCACCGGCGCGGCGACCGCGAGTATCACGTCCTCCCGCCGGCGCAGGTACCAGGCGGCGCCGGCGATCAGCGCGATGGCCGGGATCACCAGGTAGGGCTCGGTCGGCAGGACGAGCACGTCGAGCAGCCGTTCGCTCAGCTCCCCGGTGCGGTCGGTGGCCCAGGTGTCGAGCGATCCCGGTGCGCGGGGTACGACCAGCAAGCCGAGCACAACGGCGGCGAGCGCGCCGAGCACGGCGACGAAGAGAAGTACCCGTCTGACGGTCACTCATGCGAGCGTACGGGAGCCGTGAAAGCTGTGAAGGGGCCCTTCACGGACTCTGATTCCGTGAAGGGCCCCTTCACAGCCCTTCAGGCTTGGACCACCTGGGTGATGGCATCGAGGCCACGGTCCAGCTCGGCTCGGGTGATCACCAACGGAGGGGCGATCCGCAGCGTGGTGTCCTGGGTTTCCTTGCACAGCACGCCGAGCCCGGCCAGCGCCTCGGACGCGGCCCGGCCGGACGGCCCGCCCGGGGCCAGGTCGATGCCCGCCCACAGCCCGCGACCGCGGACCTCGGCCAGCCCGTGGCCGACGAGTTTCCCGAGCCGCTGCCGCAGATGCTCGCCGAGTTCGGTGGACCGCCGCTGGAACTCGCCGGTGTTCAGCAACCGGATCACGGCGCGGCCGACCGCGCAGGCCAGCGGATTGCCGCCGAAGGTCGAGCCGTGCTCGCCGGGCTTGAGCACGCCGAGCACCGCGCGGCTGCCGACCACCGCGGACACCGGCAGGATGCCGCCGCCGAGGGCCTTGCCGAGGGTGTACAGGTCGGCGCGCACGCCTTCGTGGTCCAGCGCCAGCACCGTGCCGGTGCGGGCGAGCCCGGACTGGATCTCGTCAGCGATCAGCAGCACGCCCTCCTCGTCGCACGCCCGGCGGACCTCGGCGAAGAACCCGGCGGGCGGCACGATCACGCCCGCCTCGCCCTGGATCGGTTCGAGCAGGACCGCCGCGGTTCGGGGAGTGATCGCGGCGCGCACGGCATCCGCGTCGCCGTAGGGGACGGTGACGAACCCCGGGGTGAACGGGCCGAAGTCGGCGCGGGCGGTCTCGTCGGTGGAGAAGGACACGATGGTGGTGGTCCGGCCGTGGAAGTTGGCACCGGCCACGATGATCTCCGCGGTGCCGTCCGGGACGCCCTTGATCCGGTGCGCCCACTTGCGGGCCAGCTTCACCGCGGACTCCACGGCCTCCGCGCCGGAGTTCATCGGCAGCACCATCTCGGTGCCGGTCAGCTCCGCCAGCTCGCGGCAGAACAGGCCGAACTGGTCGTGGTGGAACGCCCGCGAGGTGAGCGTGACCCGGCCGAGCTGCTCGGTCACGGCGGTGATCAGGTCCGGATGCCGGTGCCCGAAGTTCAGCGCCGAATAGCCGGACAGGAAGTCGAGATAGGACTTTCCGTCGACGTCGGTCACCGTGGCGCCCGCGGCTTCGGCGATGACGACCGGCAGCGGATGGTAGTTTTGCGCGCTCCAGTGCTCGTCGAGCGCGAGGTAGCCGTCGGTGGAAGCGGGGAGGCCGGTACCGGCGAACGTCGTCATGCGTTCAGGCTAGATGGCCTAGGCGGAGAGTTCATCCGGGAAACGTTGCTTACACCGGTTGTTCGTTGCGCACTCCGGACTGAGCACGGTGATTCGCTGCGTAACCATGCCAACGGGTGACCGCTGGCCCGGGTACGGCCGTGAACTGCCGGTTATCGTTCTTTGAATGGCGAAGAAGGCGAAGGAGAACGCGAACCGGGTCCGTGCCGCGCTCTTGGCGGACGGCGAGTTGCCGGACCCCGGTTCGTTGCCGGTCGGGCCGGGCAAGAAGGGCAAAGGCGCGAAGCGGCTCGCGTCGGCCGGCGAGCGGCTGGCCGGGCTGCAGGAGGCGCTGTTCGCGGAGGGTTCCGGCGGCGGAGAGCGCAGCGTCCTGCTCGTGTTGCAGGGCATGGACACCTCCGGCAAGGGCGGCACCGTCGGGCATGTGCTCGGCCTGGTGAACCCGATGGGCGTGCAGTACACGGGATTCAAGAAGCCCACCGCCGCCGAACGACGCCACGATTTCCTGTGGCGCATCCGCCGGCGGCTGCCCGCTCCGGGCCACCTCGGCGTCTTCGATCGCTCGCACTACGAGGACATCCTGGTGCCGCGCGTCACCGGGGAGCTTGCCGCAGCCGACCGGCGCCGCCGCTACACCGAGATCAACGCCTTCGAGCGCGAGCTGACGGAGGCGGGCACCACGCTGGTCAAGGTCTTCCTGCACATTTCCCCGGAGGAGCAGCTGCGGCGCCTGACCGCGCGGCTGGACCGGCCGGAGAAGCGCTGGAAGTTCGACCCCTCCGATGTGGAAGCCCGCCGCCTGTGGCCGGCCTACCAGGCCGCCTACGCGGATCTGCTGAAGCGGACCTCGACCGCGCACGCGCCGTGGTACGTGGTGCCCGCCGACCGCAAGTGGTATCGGAACTGGGCGGTGGCCGAGCTGCTCACCGAGACCTTCGCCGAGCTGGATCCGCAGTTCCCCGAGCCGGGCTACGACGTGGCGCAGCAGCGGGCCGCGCTGCAGCATGTTGGCGCGAGCGGCTGATCTTCTGAAAGAGTGCGGGTCGTGACCGACTCCGCGCTCGACGACGTTCCGTTCCTCCGCCGCCAGGCCCGCACCCAGCGTTTCACCCTCGGCGCGCCCAAGCAGTTCCGGGTCGCGCCGGACGGCTCGCGGGTGGTGTTCCTGCGCACGGCTTCGGGCACCGACCCGCGGCACAGCCTGTGGTCGTTCGATCCGGCGGACGGCCGGGAGACGCTGCTGGTCGACGCGGCCGAGCTGCTGCCGGGGGAGGAGGACCTGCCGCCCGAGGAGCGGGCGCGGCGGGAGCGGGCTCGCGAGACCGGGGGCGGGGTGGTGGCCTTCGACGTCGACAGCGCGTTCACGCTCGTCACGTTCACTTTGTCCGGCAAGCTCTACACGCTGGACCTGGCCACCGGCACCACCCGGATGCTGGTCGACGGGTCCGTGATCGATCCGCGGCCGAACCCGGCCGGGACGCATGTCGCCTACGTGCGCGACCGTCGGCTGCGCGTGATCGAGCTGGCCACCGGCGAGGACCGGGCGCTGGCCGAGGAGGACGGCGAGGACGTCACGTGGGGGCTCGCGGAGTTCATCGCCGCTGAGGAGATGGACCGCGTCCGCGGGTACTGGTGGGCGCCGGACGGGCGCCGCCTGCTCGTCGAGCGGTCCGATCGCGGTCCGGTGCCGCGCTGGACGATCGGGGACCCGGCGAACCCGCAGCGGCCCGCGAACGTGGTGGCCTACCCGGCCGCCGGTACGCCGAACGCCGAGGTGTCGCTCGCCGTGCTCGGGCTCGACGGCAGCCGCGTCGACGTGGCCGGCGGGGATTGGGAATACCTGGTCGCCGTGCACTGGTCGGCCGGTGGGCAGCCGCTGCTTTCGGTGCAGCCGCGGGATCAGCAGGCGCTCACGGTGCTGGCTCTGGACCCGGCCGACGGATCGGTGACCGAGCTGCACACCGAGACCGACGAGCACTGGGTGGAGATCGTGCAGGGCGTGCCGGCCTGGACGCCGGACGGCAGGCTGGTCGTGGAGAGCGCCGCGGACGGAGACCACCGGCTCGTCGTCGGCGGCACGCCGGTGACTCCGCCGGGCATGCAGCTGCGCGCGGTGCTCCACGTCGGCGACGAAATCCTTTTCACCGCTTCGGAAGACGATCCGACGCAGATTCACGTGTACCGCGCGGGAAGCGACGGCGTGCGTCGACTGTCCACTCAGGACGGCGTGCACGCCGGGGCGGGCCGTGCGGAGCTGACCGTGCTGACCGCGTGGAGCCTGGAGTACAGCGGTCCGCGCGTCAGCGTGCTGCGAGACGGTGCGGTGGCAGGGACGATCGCGTCGTCCACTGTGGACCCGGAGATCGTGCCGAATCTGACCTGGCTCACGCTGGGGGAGCGTGGTCTGCGCGCGGCTTTGGTGCTGCCGCGGGGATACGAACCGAGCGAAGGTCGGCTGCCGGTGCTGCTCGACCCGTACGGCGGTCCGCACGCGCAGCGGGTTTTGCAGAGCCGCAACGCTTTCCTGACGCCGCAGTGGCTGGCGGACCAGGGTTTCGCGGTGCTGGTCGTGGACGGGCGCGGTTCGCCGGGGCGTGGTCCGGCCTGGGAGAAAGCGATCGCCGGAAAGCTCGCGGATGTGACGCTGGCCGACCAGGTCGACGCGCTGCACGCGGCTGCCGAAGCGTATCCGGAGCTGGATCTGGAACGGGTCGCCATCCGCGGCTGGTCCTACGGCGGGTACCTGTCCGCGCTCGCCGTGCTTCGCCGTCCGGATGTGTTCCATGCCGCGGTCGCCGGTGCGCCGGTCACCGATTGGTCGTTGTACGACACGCATTACACCGAGCGTTACCTCGGCACCCCGGAGTCCGAACCGGACAGTTACGAGCACAACTCGCTCATCGCGGACGCGGGGTCGCTCTCCCGGGCGTTGCTGATCGTGCACGGGCTTGCGGACGACAACGTGTTCCCCGCGCACTCGCTGCGATTGTCCTCGGCCCTGCTCGCCGCCGGCCGCGCACACGTGTTCCTGCCGCTCGCCGGGGCCACCCACATGACGCCGCAGGCCGAAGAGGTCGCGGAAAACCTGATGCGCACGCAGGTCGACTGGATTCTGCGTGAGCTGAACGCCGGTCGTAAGGAGCAGCCGTGACCAGTCGTTGGGGACTCACCATCCCGCTCACCGGGGTGCCGCTGATCGAGCATCGCGCGCTCGTCGAGCAGCTGCCGGATCTGGGCTACACCGACGTGTGGACCGCGGAGACCGCGGGCACGGACGCGTTCACGCCGCTCGTGCTGGCCTCGCAGTGGGCGCCGCAGCTGAGGCTGGGTACCGCGATCGTGCCGGTCTACACCCGTGGGCCGGGCCTGCTCGCGATGAGCGCCTCGACGCTGGCCGAACTCGCGCCCGGACGGTTCGTGCTGGGCATCGGCGCGTCTTCGCCGGTGATCGTGGAGAGCTGGAACTCCGCGGAGTTCGCCGAACCGTTCAAACGGTCGCGGGACACGCTGCGGTTCCTGCGCTCGGCACTGGCCGGGGAGAAGGTGACGGAGTCCTACGACACGTTCTCGGTGGCGAAGTTCCGGCTGGAGCGGGCGCCCGGCCCGGCGCCGTCGATCATGCTCGCCGCGCTGCGTCCGGGCATGCTGCGGCTGGCCGCGAAGGAGGCCGACGGGGCGATCACCAACTGGCTGGCCGCCGCGGACGTGCCGAAGATACGGGAGGTCGTCGGCCCCGATGTCGAGCTGGCGGCCCGGATTTTCGTATGCCCGACCGAGGACGCCGGGGCCGCGCGGGCGCTGGGACGGATGATGATCTCGTCGTACCTGACGGTGCCGGTGTACGCGGCGTTCCACGAATGGCTGGGCCGCGGCGAGCAGCTGCGGCCGATGCACGAGGCGTGGGCCGCCGGTGATCGGAAGAAGGCGAACGAGGTGATCCCGGACGAGGTCGTCGACGCGCTGGTGGTGCACGGCAGCGTGGCGTCCTGCCGGGAGCAGGTGCAGTCCTATGTGGACAACGGGCTGACCACTCCCGTGCTCGCTGTGCTGCCGACCGGCGGGGATGTCTTCGCCCAGGTGCGCGGGCTCGCCCCGGTGCGCTGAGGCTGGTTCCGGCGGCCGGTGGCCCGGGGTTGCGCACCCCCGGGCCACCGGCCTTTTCGCGTCCCGGTCGGCGTTCGGCTCGGCGTTCGGGGGAACCGGATCTCCCGAATGGCCGACGCATTCCGACGCGTCCGCCCAGCATGCTGGGAACGACGGCACGGTACCCGCGCGCGGACCGGCGGCGGGTGCCCGTATCGTTGCGTAGGGTTAGGAAAGGTTACCCTAAGAAAGGCGGCTCCATGGAGGGTGAGTCCTCGGCCTGGCTGGCCGGTGGTCCGGACGGCGCGGACCGGCTCGCGCGGCTGATCCCGGTCGCCCTGCGTGCGCTGGCCTCCGGCACGGCGGAACGAGGTGGCCCCATCCCGTCCGGCGGGCCGGCCGCGGTGGCCGCGCTGGCGACGGTGGGCAACGCGGGCGCGGACCGGGTGGGGGTCGCCGGGGATTTCGGTTCTTCCGGAAGGGCTCACGCGTCGGAAGCGCCAGACCTCTCCGCTCCCGATCCAAGCTCTGCAAGGGATTTCAATCCACCGGGGAGCGGCCTGGACTCGCCTGCTCCGGGAGGCACCCAGCCGTCCCTCGCGGGCGACGGCAGCAGGACCTGCCCGGAACACCCCGAGAACGCCGCCCCGCCGTCCGGGTTGCCCTGGCAGGGAGTAGGAGCCGAGCGCGCGCTGGAGGAGCTGGGCACGCTGCTCGCCGCGGGGGCGGCCGATCCGGCGGAACCCGCGTGTGCCGCGCATCTGCACTGCCCGCCGCTGGCTGTGGCGGTGGCGGCGGACGTGGTGGCGTCCGCGCTCAACCCGTCCATGGATTCGTGGGATCAGGCGCCGGTCGCGAGTGAGCTGGAGCGGCAGTTCACCACGGGGATCGCGCGGCTGTGCTATCCGCGGGACGCGCGGCCAGACGCGGTCGTCACGTCGGGCGGTACGGAGTCGAATCTCCTCGGTTTGCTGCTCGCGCGGGAGACCACGGGTGCTGTGCTGCGCCCGGTGTGCGGGGCGAATTCCCATCACAGCGTCGCCCGCGCGGCCTGGTTGCTGGGGCTGCCTGCGCCGGTCGTTGTGTCCTGTGTGGACGATCGGATGGTGCCCTCGGCGCTGGCCGAAGTGCTGGGCACGCTCGGCGCACGCGCGGTGGTGGTGGCGACCGCGGGCACGACCAACACCGGCCGGATCGATCCGTTGCCGGAGATCGCGCAGATCTGCCGCCGTGCCGGGGCGAGGCTGCACGTCGATGCCGCGTACGGCGGGCTCGCGTTGTGCAGCCCGGCGTTGCGGGGGCGGGTCGCCGGGCTGGAGCTGGCCGATTCGGTCGCGCTCGATCTGCACAAGTTCGGCTGGCAGCCGGTCGCGGCGGGGTTGTTCGCGGCCCGCGAGGCCACCGACCTTCGCGCGCTGACCGTCCGCGCCGAGTATCTCAACGCCGACGACGACACCGAGGCGGGTCTGCCGGATCTGCTCGGCCGGTCGTTGCACACCTCCCGTCGCCCGGACGCCTTCCGCATGGCGGTGACGGTGCGGGCGCTCGGTGTGCAGGGGCTCGGCGAGCTGGTGGAACGCTGCTGTGCCAACGCTTCCGCCCTGCACGCGCGGGTGGAGGATCATCCGGACCTGCGTTCCTGGGGGCCGCCGGAATTGTCCACAGTGGTCTTCCGTCCCAGGGTTGCGGACGAGCTGCCGGGCGCCGCCGGGGACGAACTGGTCGCCCGGGTGCGGCGGACACTGATGGAGGAGGGCACCGCGGTGATCGGCCGCGGTGTGTTGCCCACCGGGCCGGACGGCAGCCCGCGGCGGTGGCTCAAACTCACCCTCCTGCACCCGCACGCCACCGAGGCCGACTACCGCCCGCTGCTCGACGCAGTGACCGCCGTCGCCGCGAAATCCGTGGTGACGCAGGAAAGCCCGGTCGCGTCGTGAGACGCTACGACCTGGCAGGCGTCGGGATCGGCCCGTTCAACCTGTCGCTCGCCGCGCTGGCCGATCCGCTGGATCTGGACGTGGTCCTGTTCGACGCGCGCCCGGAGTTCCGGTGGCATCCGGGAATGCTGGTGGACGGCGCGACGTTGCAGGTGCCCTTCCTCGCCGACCTGGTGTCGCTGGCCGATCCGACGAGCCGGTACTCGTTTCTGAACTACCTGCGCGAACGCGGCCGCCTGCTGCCGTTCTACTTCGCGGAGCGTTTCCACATGCCGCGTGCGGAATACGACGACTACGCCCGCTGGGCGGCTGAGCGGCTCCCGTCCTGCCGGTTCGGCCACGAGGTCACCAGTCTGCGCTGGAGGCCAGACGAGGAGGCGTACGAACTCACCGTGACCGGGACGGAACCGGTGCTCGCCACTGCGGTGGTACTCGGGGTCGGCACCGTGCCCAGCGTGCCGGAACCGTTGCAGGGATTGGTGCACGACCCGGACATCCTGGCCGTGCACTCTGCCGGTTACCTCGCACACCGGGCCGAGCTGCTCGCCGCGGATCGGGTGACGGTCGTGGGGTCCGGGCAGTCCGGTGCCGAAGTGTTCCTCGATCTTTTGCGGAGTCGTTCCACAGTGGACGGTCTGCGCTGGCTGGCGCGGACGCCGGCGTTCGCGCCGATGGAGTACTCGAAACTCGGCCTGGAACAGTTCACTCCGGACTACACCGAGTTCTTCCACCGGCTGCCCGGATCCGTCCGCGACGGCCTGCTGCCCACGCAATGGCAGCTGTACCGGGGGATCGACGCCGAGACCATCGGCGAGATCCACGATGAGCTGTACCGCCGCAGTATCGGCGGCGGCTGGCCGGATGCGGTGCTGACTCCGGGCGTCGACGTGACCTCCGCGTCCGCCGATGCCGAAGGAATTCTGCTGCACCTACGGCATGTCCAGCAGGGCAGCGCCGCGACATACCGGACGTCGGCGGTGGTCGCGGCCACCGGATACACCGAAACGCCTTTGAGGCCACTGCTTTCCGGCCTCGGCGAGGAGGTCCGCCGCGACGAACAGGGGCGGCTGATCATCGACGCCGACTACCGCGTGCAGCTGAACGAGCCGGTGCGTGGCTCGTTGTACGTGCAGAACGCGGAGCGGCACACGCACGGACCCGGCGCGCCGGATCTCGGGCTCGGCGCCTGGCGGGCCGCGTCGATTCTCAACTCGGTGTGCGGGAAACCGGTCTACGAACTGCCGGAGCGCACTGCCTTCACCACCTTCGGCCTGGATGAAACGGAGGACCAGTGACCGACCGTTTGACCGATACCGCCGCCTGGCGGGCCGCGGGTTCACTTGTCACGCACAAGATGCTCGGCGAGCTGTCCTACGAGGCGATGCTCGTCCCGCAGGCGGGCGAGCCGACCCGGGCCGGGCATCGCCAATGGCTGCTGGAGCTGCCGGACGGCGTCTCGTACCGCTTCGAAGCACGCCGGGGCGCTTTCGAATCCTGGACCGTGTTGCCCGGCAGCGCAATCCGCCTGGCCGACGGAGCCGAGACACCTGCCGACGACCCGCGCACCCTCGTGGCCGACGCACGCGAGACGTTGGGCCTCACCGGGCTCCGGCTGGCCGACGTGCTGGCCGAGCTGACCGCCACGGTCACGAATGAAGCGATCCGCCTGCGCCGCGCGCCCACCGTGGCCCATCTGTCCGAAATGGACTACAATCTGGCCGACGGGCATCTCGCCGGGCACCCCCGGCTCGTGCTGAACAAGGGCCGCGTGGGCTTCTCCGCCCGGGACCGAGCCCGCTACGCGCCCGAGTCGGGGACCGACGTGCGGCTGCGGTGGTACGCCGTGCATCGGGACCTCGCGCAGTTCCGCAGCGTCGCCGGGCTCGACGCGGAAACGTTGCTGCGCCAGGAACTCGACGAGGTGACCCGTGCGGCTTTCGCAGCGCGGGCGGCGACTTTGGGCGATCCGGCGGAGTACGTGTGGGTCCCGGTGCATCCTTGGCAGGCGGACGAGATCGTCGGCACGCTCTATGCCGCCGAGCTGGCCACCGGGCAGATGGCCGAGCTGGGGGAGAGTACTGACGTCTACCGTCCACATCAGACCGTACGTACGCTGGCCAACTGCTCGCGCCCGGACCGCCACGACGTGAAGACCGCGGTGTCGGTGCGCAACACCCTCGTCTACCGCGGGCTGAACTCCGCTGCCACGCTCGCCGGGCCGTCCGTCACCGAATGGCTGCGCCGGATCGACGCGGCCGATCCGCTGTTGTCCGGGAAATACCGGTTCGAGCTGCTGGGTGAGGTCGCCGGCGTCTCGGTGCGGCATCCGCTGTTCGGCGCGCTGGAGGAGCTGCCCTACCGGTTCCACGAGACGCTCGGCGCGCTCTGGCGGGAGCCGCTCGTGGCGCGGCTTGCGGTGGGGGAGCAGGCGCTCTCGTTCGCCGCACTGCCCTATCGGGACACTGCGGGGGAAGCCGTGCTGACCCGGCTCATCACCCGCTCCGGCGAAGGCGCCGAAGCGTGGCTTTCGCGGTTGTTCGACCTGTTGCTCACCCCGTTGCTGCAATGGCTGCTGCGCTACGGCGTGGGATTTTGCCCGCACGGCCAGAATCTCGTCCTCATCGTCGACGCCGAGGGTCGCCCGCTGCGGGTCGCGATCAAGGACTTCGCGCAGGGCGTCGATCTGCTGGACGAGGAACTGCCCGCGTACGCGGATCTCCCGGCGGAGGCCGCCGCGGACATGCTGCGCTGGCCGGCGCACCTGCTCGCGCAGTCGTTGTTCAGCTCGGTCTTTTCCGGACAGTTGCGCTTCTGGGCCGAGATCCTGCTGGACGATCTGGGGCTCGCACGTGGCGATTTCTGGGCGCTGGTACGCACTGTCGTCGGCCGCTATCGCGACGAGAACCCGGACGTCACCGAACGGTTCGACGCCTGTCGTCTCTTCGCGCCGGATGTCGAGCGCGTCACGCTCAACCGCGAGCACTTCGGGGGCCAGGGCTTCGACAAGGTCGAGCGCGACGACGAGTTCGACGTTCGCTGGGGACGCGTGCCGAATCCGTTGCACGCGCCCGATCCGGAAGGTGCCTGGTGACGCCGTTCGCCCGTCCGGTGGGGCCGCGTTCGCTCGCGGCCCGCGCGGCGGCGCACCGCGAGGGAGCCGAGGTGCTGCGCCGAGTGTTCGCCGAGGACGGGAACCGGCTGACGTTGCTCGTGCCCGACCCGCACGCGCGGTTCGCCGCGGTGGAGCTGGCCGCGCCGTTCGCCGCCGAGGTCGTGGACACCGGCTACGGCATGTGCAGCTACGTGTTCGCCTGGACCCCCGAGCGTGCACCGCTGCCGGAGGACGGCCCGGTGAGCCGCTACCTCGACGGCTTCGGCGACCTGCGCGTGCGGCCCGACGCGGCGACTGCGTTTCCGCTCGACGAACGGACTTGGGCGGTGGTGGGCGACGCGGAGTTCGGGTCCGGCGAACCGGCCGGGCTGGCCCCGCGCACAGTTCTGCGGAAACAACTGGCGGTACTGGAAGAACGGGGCCTGGTGCCCTCGGCCGGCCTGGAGCACGAGGTCGTTTTCCGAGACGCGGAAGGGGTTCCGCTCACTTCGCACGGCGTCGACTATGCCGTGGGCGGCACAGAACGGCTGGCGCCGATGCTGGCCGAGCTACGGTCGGCAACGGCCGGGCTCGGCGTCGAGTCGGCCCGCGCGGAGTGTCATCCCGGGCAGTACGAGGTGGTCCTCCGGCATCGCGACGCCCTCGCCGCCTGCGACGATGCACTGCTGCTGCAACTGCTGACCCGCCGGGTCGCAGCCGGTCACGGTGCGAGCGCGGACTACCTGGCCGCGCCGGAATCCGGCCAGGGCAACTCGTGTCACGTGCACCTGTCACTGTCCACATCGGACACGGCCGTGCTGGGTGCGTTCCTGGCCGGAGTCCTGCGTGACGCGCGGTCCTTGACCGCGGTGTGGGCGCCGACCTGGAACAGCTACGTCCGGCTGCGCACCGGGCCGTTCTCGCCGCGCGTGCTGCGTTGGGGGCGGGACGACCGCACGTGCGCAATCCGGTGGTGTGGCACGGAGACCGCGCCACGGCTGGAGTTCCGCTTCGCCGGAGCGGACGCGCAGCCGCATCTCGTCGTGGCCGCGCTGCTCGCCGCCGGGACGGCCGGGATCGCCGACGAACTGGCGCCGCCGCCCGCCGGTACCCGGGTGGGTGAACTCGCGGCTTCGCCGTGGGAATCGCTGGCATTGCTGGAGCAGGGCCGGTTCGCCGAGCTGCTGGGCGACGACGTGGCCGCCCAGCAGGCGGCCCTGCTCAGGGAGGAACTCGAAGCGGCGCTGCAGACCGTCACCGATCTACAGCGCCGTCGCGGCATACTTCGGGCTTAGCCGCCGGCCTGGCCGGCCGCGGCCTGCGCACGGGACATGTACTGCTGATAGGACCCGTTGTTGTAGGCCACCCACGGCGACCAGTTGCTGCCGTGGGAGGAGATCGCGTACATGGCCCTCGCCGCGCCGACCGGGTCGAACGCCTGCCCGTCGGACACCTCGGGGTGCCAGCGGTCGCTGATCTGCCAGAGACCGCGGTCGCGGCTGCAATCGGTGTTGGTCAGCTGGGCGTGCGTCCAGCCGGCGCTCTCGGCGAGCCCGACCGCGACGGACAGCACCAGGCTCTGGCCGTGCAGGCCGGCGTTGCGCGCCTGCTGGGCGAGCTGGACATCACTGAGTTGCGTGCCGGCCAGGGTGCTCTGGTAAGCACAGCCACGCTGCTGCTCGGCGGTGCTCGCGGTGGCCATCGGGGCGGCGAGCACCGCCCCGGACACCAGCAGTCCGGACAGGACGGAAACACGGCGGGAAAGCTTCAAGGCGACCTCGCAGTCGTCGGAGTGGAGACACCGGCACGGCGGCGGCAGCGCTGCCCACCGCCGCGGCGGCGTGGGGATGCCTAAGTGGGGACACGACCGATGATGGAGAGTGGTCTGGACAAAATCTAGCCCGATGTGGACCTTCACACAAGCGCGGTCCGACTCGTCCGAAGTGGCCTTCCGGGCAACCCTGGCTTGCGCCCGCGCGGCCGAGTGCGCACGCTCTTGGCGTGAGCGAACACGAATACGACCTCATCGTCATCGGTTCGGGCCCGGGTGGGCAGAAGGCCGCCATCGCGGCCGCGAAACTGGGGAAGAAGGTGGCGGTCGTCGATCGCCACGACATGGTGGGCGGAGTGTGCGTCAACACCGGCACGATCCCGTCCAAGACCCTGCGCGAAGCGGTCCTCTACCTGACCGGCATGAACCAGCGCGAACTGTACGGCGCGAGTTACCGGGTCAAGCAGGACATCACCATCGCCGACCTGATGGCACGCACCCAGCACGTGATCGGCCGCGAGGTGCAGGTGGTGCGCGCCCAGCTGTTGCGCAACCACGTGGACCTGGTGGTCGGCACCGGTTCCTTCGCCGATCCCACCACCGTGGTGGTGGACGGACGGCATCCCGGCGACCGGCGCACGCTGACCGCCGGCCACTTCGTCATCGCCACCGGGACCCGGCCCGCCCGGCCGGACCACGTCGACTTCGACGCCGCCCGGGTGCTCGACTCGGACGAGGTGCTGGCCCTCGAGGAGATCCCGTCGTCGCTGGTGGTGGTCGGCGCGGGCGTGATCGGCATCGAGTACGCCTCGATGTTCGCCGCGCTCGGCGCGCGGGTCACCGTGGTCGAGCAGCGGGACCAGATGCTCGGCTTCTGCGATCCGGAGATCGTGGAATCGCTGAAGTTCCAGCTGCGCGACCTCGGCGTGACGTTCCGGTTCGGCGAGAAGGTGTCGAACGTGGCGGTGTCCGCCGAAGCCACCGTGACCACCCTGGTCAGCGGCAAGCGGATCCCGGCCGAGGCGGTGATGTACTCGGCCGGGCGCCAGGGCATGACCGGGGAACTCGCGCTGGAGAACGCCGGGCTCGCCGCCGATTCGCGCGGACGGCTGGAGGTGGACGAGCACTACCGCACCTCGGTGCCGCACATCTACGCGGTCGGCGATGTGATCGGCTTCCCGGCGCTCGCCGCCACCTCGATGGACCAGGGCAGGCTCGCCGCGTACCACGCGTTCGGCGAGCCGGCGAACGGGCTGGGCGCGCTGCAGCCGATCGGGATCTACACCATTCCGGAGATCTCCTACATCGGCGCGACCGAGGCGCAGCTGACGTCTTCGTCGGTCCCGTACGAGGTGGGCGTCTCGCGGTACCGGGAGCTGGCCCGCGGGCAGATCACCGGGGACAGCTACGGAATGCTCAAGCTGCTGGTGTCCACAATGGACCGGAAGTTGCTCGGTGTTCACGTGTTCGGTACCGGCGCGACCGACCTCGTACACATCGGACAGGCCGTGATGGGCTGCGGGGGCACGGTGGACTACCTGGTGGACGCGGTCTTCAACTACCCGACGCTGTCCGAGGCGTACAAGGTCGCCGCACTCGATGCGACCAACAAGATCCGCGCGCTGGAGCACTTCCCCGGGTGACGACCTCGCGGCCCTAGGTCGGGCCGGGAGGTGCCCCGTCAAGCTGTGAAGTCCAGGACGAGACGGCCCCGCACACCGCCCTCGGCGAGCCGGCGGTGGGCCTGGGCCGCCGCGGCCGCGGGCAGGATGTCGGCCACGCGCAGGGTGAGATCGCCTGCTTCGGCCTGATCCCGCAGTCGCAGCAGCCGGGCGTGGTCGGTCGCGGATTCGGTGACCCACACCGGGTGTACCCGGATCCCGCGGCCTGCCGGGCCCGCCCAGCCGCGGATGACCGCGATCCCGCCGTCGTCCCGGATGGCCGGGACGGCCAGCTCGTGCAGCATCGCCCCGTCGAGCAATCCGTCGACCCCGTCCGGTGCGAGCGCGCGGAACCGGCCGGCCACGTCGTCGCCGCGCGCGACGACTTCGTCCGCGCCGAGCCCGGAGACGAGCTGGGTGTCCGCCGGCGTGGCGTCGGCGAGTACGCGCAGGCCGTCGCTCTTGGCCAGCTGGACCGCGTATCCGCCGAAGGCGCCGGCCGCACCGGTCACGGCGACCGTGCCGCCGGGCGGGATGGCGAGCAGATCCAGCCCGATCCGCGCGGTGAGGGCGTTCATCAGCAGCGTCGAGGCCGCTGCGAAGTCGACGCCCGACGGCATCGGCACGACCGACTCGGCGGGGACCACGATCGACTCGGCGTACGCGCCACCGTGTGTCCGATAAGGACGGACGAGCGCGATCACCGCGTCGCCCGGCTGGAGAGTGGTTTCGGTGTCCGGGCCGATCGCGTCGACCACTCCCGCCGCGTCCATCCCTGGAATGTAAGGCCCGGGACGGCCTTCGAACCGCTCGTGCGTGACGCCGGAACGCAGCAACATGTCGGCGGGGTTGACCGCCGCGGCGTGCACCCGGATGCGCACTTCGCCGGTGCCTGGCACCGGATCGGGCAGTTCGAGCACCTGAAGCACCTCGGGTCCGCCGTACTCGGTCAGGCCGATCGCTCGCATCGCCTTTCCTCCTTTGTTCGAGACCTGTCGAACTACCCGCCACCCTACCTCGATCGGGTCTTGCTCGAACGTATGTTTGACACTGGGTTAGAACATGTGTTCGACTTGAGGGGTGCGATGGGAGCAGTTGCGTGCGGGGAAGGGAGAGCCGGTCCTGCCCGGTCTCGGTGCGTTCGGCGAGGCCGTGCGGTCGGTGCGGGCACCGGAGTTCGGGGGGATCACGTTCCACGAGGTGCGGGCCCGGTCGGTGCTGAACCGGGTGCCCGGGGAGTCGGCGGTGCCGTTCCGGTGGTCGGTGAACCCGTACCGGGGGTGCTCGCATGCCTGCACGTACTGCCTCGAAGGCAGCACGCCGGTCCTGCTGGCGGACGGGCGGGCGAAGCCGATCGCCGAGCTGCGCACGGGGGACCGGATCCTCGGCACGCGCGGCCACGGGGTCGCGCGCCGCCTGGTGCCCACCGAGGTGCTGGCGCAGTGGAGCACGGTGCGCGAGGCGTACCGGATCACGCTGGAGGACGGCACCCGGCTGGTGGCCGGGGCCGATCACCGGTTCCTCGGTGCCCGCGGCTGGAAGTACGTGACCGGCAGCAGGCTGGGCACCGCGCAGCGGCCGCATCTGGAGCCCGGCATGGAGCTGGTCGGCGCGGGCCGGTTCGTGCGCACCCCGGACGACACGCTCGGCTACCGCGCCGGGTACCTGTGCGGAATGCTGCGCTCCGGCGGGTTCGCCACGGAGCCGGAAGCGGCCGCGCGGGCGCTGGCCTACCTGCCGGATTTCGGTTCGTCGGCGGGATTCATGCGGATCCCGCGGGAGCCGGACGCGCACTGGGCGCGCGGGTTCCTGGCCGGGCTGTTCGACCTGGCCGGCGGGTACCGGCGTGGGGCGCTGACGCTGGCCCACGACGAGACCGAGGTGGTGGAGGCGCTGTTCGCCGCGCTGGACCGGTTCTCCTTCTCCTACGAGACGGTCGGGCATCGCGGGCACCCCGGCCGCAGGCAGGCACGGCTGACCGGGGGCACCGGTGAGGTGCTGCGCTTCCTGCATCTGGCCGATCCGGTGGTGGCCTGGAAGCGTTCGCTGGAGGGCACCGTGATCGGCTCGGTGCGGCGCCGGGTCGCCGCGGTCGAGCCGATGGGCCTGTCGCTGCCGTTGTTCGACATCACCACCGGCACCGGCGATTTCGTCGCCGACGGGGTGGTCTCGCACAACTGCTTCGCCCGGCACTCGCACACCTACCTCGATTTCGACGCCGGGCACGACTTCGACACCCAGGTCGTGGTCAAGGTGAACGCGCCCGAGGTGCTCGCCGCACAGCTCACCCACCCGAGCTGGCGCCGCGAACCGGTGGCGATGGGCACGAACACCGATCCGTACCAGCGGGCCGAAGGCCGGTACCGGCTGATGCCCGGCATCATCCGCGCGCTCGCCCGGTCCGGGACCCCGCTGTCCATCCTGACCAAGGGCACCATGCTGAGCCGGGATCTGCCGTTGCTGAGCGTGGCCGGAAAGGACGTTCCGGTGCGGCTGGCGGTGTCGCTCGCGCTGCTCGACCGGGACCTGCAACGGCGGCTGGAGCCGGGCACCCCGAGCCCCCAGGCCCGGCTGGACCTGCTGCGCAAAGCGGCCGCGGCGGGCCTGCCGTGCTCGGTGATGGTCGCCCCGGTGCTGCCGTACCTGACCGATTCGGCCGAAGCCCTCGACGCCCTGTTCGCCGAACTCGCCGACGCCGGCGTCACCAGCGCGACGGTGCTGCCGCTGCACCTGCGTCCCGGCGCCCGGGAATGGTTCGCGTCCTGGCTGGGCCGCACACATCCGGCCCTCGTCCCCCGATACCGGCGCCTCTACGCGCGGGGCAGCTATGTCGACCGCGGCTACCGCGAACTCCTCGCCGCCCGCGCCGGCCCGCTGCTCCGCCGCCATGGCCTCGCCCCACAGACCGCGAACAACCACCGCGAACCCGAACCGCCACCGCCCCGGACGGAGACCACCCAGCTGCGGCTGCTGTGACCCGCCCCCCGCCCCCGCCCGGGTTGGGCTGCGCCGCGGTCGGGGTGGCTGTGAAGGGGCCCTTCACAGACTCAGAGTCCGTGAAGGGCCCCTTCACAGCCACGGAAAGCCAGCCGGCAGGCGCGACGGACGGCTTGGCTGGGCCGCGCACACCGGTGTTCTGGCGGCGAGAACGGCCAGGCGTGGGTGAGGATCGCGCGCGCCTTCCGCGGCCTGGGCGGTGGCAGTCGGCGTGGCTCAGGCGGAAGTCGCACGCACCCGCATCTGCCCGGACTTGGGCGAGGGTCGCGCACGCATCCGCGTCTGCCCGGACTTGGGCGAGGGTCGCGCACGCATCCGCTTCTGCCCGCGCAGCGGCGCTGGCCTGGCTGCGTGAGATCGCGCGCGGGCTGCCTACCCGGCGGCTGCCGATGCGGCTGGGATTCACCTCGCACCCGAACCCACCGCGGCGGCGGCCCCCGCGGCGCCACAGGCGACGGACCCGAGTCAAACCTGGTCGCGGCCGCCCGCGGTGGGTTCGTTAACCTCTGTGTTCGGCGAGAAACCGCCTCCGGCGCACCCCGCCGGCGACCCCGTGGGCTTAAGGAGAGCAGTCGCAGTGCTCCGCACTCATGAAGCCGGCACCCTGCGTGCCGGGCAGGCCGGACAGACCGTCACCCTCACCGGATGGGTGGCCCGGCGGCGCGATCACGGCGGGGTCATCTTCATCGATCTCCGGGACGCCGGCGGCGTCGCCCAGGTCGTCTTCCGCGAGGGCGAGATGGCCGAACGGGCGCACGCGCTGCGCTCCGAGTTCTGCGTGCGGGTCGTCGGCGAGGTCGCGCGGCGGCCCGAGGGCAACGCGAACCCCGAGATCCCGACCGGTGACATCGAGGTGCTCGCCACCGGGCTCGAGGTGCTGTCCGAGGCCGCCCCGCTGCCGTTCCCGATCGACGACCGGGTCGACGTCGGCGAGGAGGTCCGGCTCCGCTACCGCTATCTGGACCTGCGCCGCAGCGGTCCGGCGGCGGCGATCCGGCTGCGCAGCGAGGTCAGCCGCGCGGCCCGGAACGTGTTGCACGATCAGGGTTTCGTCGAGGTCGAGACGCCGACGCTGACGCGGTCCACCCCGGAGGGCGCGCGCGACTTCCTCGTCCCCGCCCGGCTCAAGCCCGGCTCCTGGTACGCGCTGCCGCAGTCGCCGCAGCTGTTCAAGCAGCTGCTCATGGTCGGCGGGCTGGAGCGCTACTTCCAGATCGCCCGCTGCTACCGCGACGAGGACTTCCGCGCCGACCGGCAGCCCGAGTTCACCCAGCTCGACATCGAGATGAGCTTCGTCGAGCAGGACGACGTGATCGCGGTCGGCGAGGCCGTGGTGTCCGCGCTGTGGCGGCTGATCGGGCACGAGATCGCGCGGCCGATCCCGCGCATCACCTACCGCGAGGCGATGGCCAAGTACGGCTCGGACAAGCCGGACCTGCGCTTCGACCTCGAGATCACCGAGCTGACCGAGTTCTTCGCCGACACCCCGTTCCGGGTGTTCCGGGCCCCCTACGTCGGCGCGGTCGTGATGGCGGGCGGGGCGGACCAGCCGCGCCGCCAGCTCGACGCCTGGCAGGAGTGGGCCAAGCAGCGCGGCGCCAAGGGACTCGCCTACGTCCTGGTCGGCGAGGACGGCACACTCGGCGGCCCGGTGGCGAAGAACCTTTCCGAGGCCGAGCGCGCGAACGTCGCCGCGGCCGCCGGGGCGAAACCGGGCGACTGCATCTTCTTCGCCGCGGGCAAGATCTCCACCGCGCAGCCGCTGCTCGGCGCCGCGCGTGACGAGATCGGCCGGCGCCTCGGCCTGATCGACGAGAACGCCTGGTCGTTCGTGTGGGTGGTGGACGCGCCGTTGTTCGCGCCGGTCGAGGACATCGGCGACGACGTGGCGGTCGGCTCCGGCAAGTGGACCGCGGTGCACCACGCGTTCACGTCGCCCACCCCGGAGTGGATCGACAAGTTCGAGCAGGACCCGGGCAACGCGCTCGCCTATGCCTACGACCTGGTCTGCAACGGCAACGAGATCGGTGGCGGCTCGATCCGTATCCACCGCGAGGACGTGCAGAAGCGGGTCTTCGCGCTGATGGGGCTCGGCGAGGAGGAGGCGCAGGAGAAGTTCGGCTTCCTGCTCGACGCCTTCGCCTTCGGCGCGCCGCCGCACGGCGGCATCGCCTTCGGCTGGGACCGCATCGTGATGCTGCTGGCGCACGCCGAATCGCTGCGCGAGGTCATCGCCTTCCCGAAGACCGGCGGCGGCTACGACCCGCTCACCGCGGCGCCCGCGCCGATCACCGCGCAGCAGCGCAAGGAAGCCGGAATCGACGCGAAGCCGGCGGCCCCGGCGAAGTAGTGCTGCACGTGCGAGTGGTGTGCCCACCGGAGCACACCGCGGAGGTAGTGGAGCTGCTGCGCGGGCATCCGGGCACCGCGCACCTGGTGTTGCACCGCGGGGCGGCGGTGTCGCCCGAGGGTGACCTGATCGAGGCCGACGTGGCGCGCGAGGCCGCCGACGAGATCGTCGACGGCCTCTGCGGACTTGGGCTCGACCGCACCGGCGGGATCACCCTGGAGGCGCTGGACACCGCGGTGTCCGACGCCGCCGACGCGGCGGAGGAAGCGGCCCCGGGTGAGGCCGCGGACGCGGTGGTGTGGCAGGAGCTGCTCGGCCGTACCGGGGAGGAATCCCGCGCGAACGCCACCTTCCTCGGCTTCCTCTCGATCGCCTGCCTGCTGGCCGCGGTGGGGGTGCTCACCGATTCGCCGATCACCGTCGTCGGTGCGATGGTGGTCGGCCCTGAGTTCGGCCCGCTGGCCGCGATCGCAGTGGGGCTGGTGCTGCGCCGGGGCGATCTGGTGCGCCGGGCCGGGCTGGCGCTGCTGGCGGGGTTCCCGGTGGCTATGGCGGTGACCCTGGCCGGCGTGCTGGCCGGCAGCGCGGCCGGGATCTTCGACCCGGGAACGATCGACGGCAACCACGACGTCGATTTCGTCTACCAGGTCGGACCGGCGTCCTTCGTGGTGGCGCTGCTCGCCGGCGCGGCCGGGATGCTCGCGATGACCTCGGCGAAATCGGCTGCCCTGGTCGGGGTGTTCATCTCGGTCACCACCGTGCCCGCCGCCGGGTATGTGGTGGTCGCGGCGGTCGCCGGCCGCTGGGACCGCGCCGGGTTCTCGCTGCTGCAGCTGGTGGTGAACCTCGCCGGGATCGTCCTCGCGGCAGCCATTGTGCTGATCCTTCGCCGACGCAAGCAGCGTTCCTCGGCGCTGTTGCGTCCGCTCTCGCGAGGGTGAGGACGAATGCGGGAAAACGCGGCCATCCGCGTTCTCCTACCCGGTAGCTGGTGGTCATGGTTGCTCAGTCACGAGTAGGGTCGGTGCCGATGACAGTCGACACCTCTTCCGCCGGAGACGCCGGAGTGCGGGCGGAAGCCGGGGAGCTCGCCCTCGCCGCGGCGGTCGCGGCCGGTGAGGCCGTGCTTTCCCGCCGGTTCGGCAGCTCGATCACTCTCGTGCAGCCCGAGCACCTCGAAGGCAGCGGCCCGGCGACGGTCGTGCGGGCCCGTGTGGTGTCCTCCTCCTTCGCGTTGCCGCGCACCCTCGTGGTCAAGCACTATCCGGATCCGGCGGTGCCCGGCCGCGCCGATCCGTTCGCCCAGGAGGCGGTGAGCTACCAGCTGTTCACCGCGCTCGCCCCGGACGAGCGGATGTGCCCGGAGCTGCTCGCGCACGACGGGCGGGACCGGGTGCTGGTGATCGAGGACCTCGGCCGGGCGCCCACCCTGCAGGACAAGCTCACCGCACGGGATTCCCGCGCCGCCGAACGGGCTCTGCTGTCCTGGGCGCGCTCACTCGGCAGGCTGCACGCCGGTACGGCCGGGCGGGAGGCCGATTTCCACGCGCTGCTGCGCCGGCTCGGCGGACCGGGCCGGATCGAAGACCCGGACCTTGCCGCGGAGACCACCGAGGTCCCGCGGATGCTGTCCGGTCTGCTCGGGGTGACGGTGTCCGACCCGGTGCGCGAGCGCGTCGCCACGGCGGTGGCCCAGGCCCGGTCGGCGGCCTTCGGCGCGTTCAGCCCGGTGGAGCTGAGCCCGGACAACAACCTGGTCACCGGGTCCGGCGTGCGGTTCCTCGACTTCGAACGCGGCCGCGTGCGCACCGCGCTGATCGACGCGGCCTATCTACGCTTGCCGTTCGCCTTCTGGCCCGATGCGCTGGCATTGCCCGCCGGGATGAGTGAGGCGATGATCGCCGCCTGGCGCGCCGAGGTGGTGTCGGTGTGGCCGTCCTTCGCCGACGATGCGGAGCTGGCCGATCAGCTGACGGTGAGTGAGCTGCTGCTGGTGTGGCGGATTACGCGGAGGGTCCTGCCCACGCTCGACCTGACCCGGCATGCGACCCCGCTCAGCCGCGAGGCCGCGTTGGTCACGTGGTGGCGGGAGCTGGCCAAACACGCCGGGTACGCCCGGCACACCGACGTCGCCGAGCACGCTGCTCGGGTGGCCGCCGCACTCGGTGCCCGTCTCGGCCCGCACGCCGATCTCGCCTTTTATCCCGCCTTCCGCTGATCGGGGTCTGTGAAGGGGCCCTTCACAGACTCAGAGTCCGTGAAGGGCCCCTTCACAGCCTTGGCCTCAGCGGGCAGCAGTAGCGGCGGGGCGGGCAGCGGCGGAACCCGGCATAACGGGCGCCGGGCGGTGGGGGAACCGGAAGTTCCCGGCCTCGTCCATGCCGCGTTACCTCGCCATCACCAGGGGTGAGTCTGGGTGCCCGATGGTCAGGGGGTGACCGTGATCAGCGTCGGAGTCACCTCTGTTCCCGAGCCCGCACCCGAGGTCCGAGGCCTGCCCGTACCCCCGGCCGAGCCACGCCGGGCGGCGCGGATGGTGGTGCTGGGCGATTCCACTGCCGTCGGCCTCGGCGATCCGCTGCCGCGACGGGGCGGCTGGCGGGGAGTGGGGCCGCTGGTCGCGGCCGCGCTCGGGGTCGGCGAGGAGGGCTACCTCAACCTGTCGTTCACCGGCGCGCGGATGAAGTGCGTGCGCATCGATCAGCTGCCCGCCGCGCTCGCGCACCGGCCGGACGTCGCGGTGCTCGTGGCCGGGATGAACGACACCCTCCGGCCGGACTTCGATCCGGATCGGATCGCCGAGGATCTCACCGAGATCGTCCGCGCCTTCGCCGCCGTCGGCACCACGGTGCTGCCGGTGCGATTCCACGACCACAGCAAGGTTTTCCGCCTGCCGCAGTCGCTGAAGCGGGCGCTGAGCGCGCGTGTCGTCGAGTTGAACGACGCGATCGACCAGGTGGTCGAGGCGGAGGGGATCGCGTGTCTCGATCTCGACGCGCTGCCCGGGGCCTACGACCTCACGGCGTGGAGCGTCGATCGGCTGCATCCGTCGGAACTGGGGCACCGGATGCTCGCCCGGGGCTTCACCTCGCTGCTCGCGGAGGCCGGCTTCGCTGTGCCGGAACCGGTGGGCCTGACCTGTTCCGGCGGGGTGGAACCGAGCACCGCCGGGCATCTCGGCTGGCTGGTCGCCAAGGGCGTGCCGTGGCTGTGGCGGCGTGGACGGGAGTTCCTGCCGTACGCCGCGGTGATCATGTGGCGGTCGTTCCGCGGGCACGCGGGCTGAAGCCCCGGAGCGCCTCCAGATCCGAGGCTGGGTTCCGGAGGAAATCCGTGGCCCACGCAGCGATTCCGGGATAAGCCGACGTCTCCTCGAGGACGCGGGCGGCGGACTCGGCGTCGAACACGGTCCGCCGCAGCTGCACTCCCGGACCCAGCGCCCAGTGCGCACCCGCTGTGCCATAAGGCATTCCGACGCTGCCGGGGTTGACGATCCGGCGCCGTCCAGCGAGCCGGGCGAACGGCATGTGGGTATGCCCGCACACCACGGTCTCCGCTTCGGTGCCGGCGAGGACCTCCAGCCACCGCTCGGGCGGACTGTCCACCAGCACCACTTCTTCGTCGTCACGCGGGGTGGCGTGGCGGAACAGCACCCAGCCCAGCCCGTCCACGTCGATGGTCACCGACAACGGCAACCCGTCCAGTACGGCGAGCTGGTCCGGCCGCAGTTCTCCGGCTGCCCACCCGGCGATCGGGTCCGGGATCGTGATGTGCCCGTCGGCGGCCGGCGTGACGCAGGGTGTCGGCAAAGTCGGTGTGAGGGGCCCTGCGCAGCTGCGGAGGGCTGTGAAGGGGCCCTTCACGGACTCTGAGTCTGTGAAGGGCCCCTTCACGGACCCGAGACAGGTCCGGCGCACACCACGAGGTGGTCGCGCATCTCGAACGCAACCGCATCGCCCGCTGCCGGGCGTGATCGACGAAGATGGCAGGCGCCGTCGATGATGCGCGGCCGCCACGGCTCACTCTGCTGATCACGGGTCCTCGACCAACCTTGCCGGGACCCCTGCCGACGTGACGAGTGCGCGGTCGGCGTTTCCGCGCACCCACACCGCCTGCTCGCCCAGCGCGGCGAGCCGGTCGAGAGTCTGCCTCGGCAGCGGCCCGGCGGCGAGGTCACCGCACAGCACCACGACGTCCGCCGCGGCCGCGTCCGGTTCGGTCCGCACCGCTTCGAGGGCGGGCAGCACGCCGTGGATGTCGGAGAGCACCGCGACCGAGGACACCATCCGCCCAGTGTGCGCGTCCGGGCGCGGTGGCGTCGGCCCGTTCGCGGACGGCGGAGTCCCCTCGGCACGTTCTCCGGCCGACGACCTGGGCACTGTTACCGTCATCGGTGTGGCACAAGACGAACTCTTCACGGTGAACCCCGATCTGGGGCCGCCGCCGGAGCCTGCGGGCGCGGGCGGCAGCGCGGTGCAGGCCGCCCCGGCGAGTTCCCCGCTCGCGGTGCGGATGCGCCCGCGCACGCTCGACGAGGTGGTGGGCCAGCAGCACCTGCTGCGCGAAGGGGCGCCGCTGCGCCGGCTGGTGGAGGGTGCCGCGCCCGCGTCCGTGCTGCTCTACGGTCCGCCGGGGACCGGCAAGACCACTCTCGCCAACCTGGTGTCCATCGCCACGGGACGCCGGTTCGTCGCGATGTCCGCGCTCTCGGCCGGGGTCAAGGAAGTCCGCGGCGTGATCGAGGAGGCGCGCCGGCGCCGCCAGTACAACGCCGAGAACACCGTTCTGTTCATCGACGAGGTGCACCGGTTCTCCAAGACCCAGCAGGACGCGCTGCTCGGCGCTGTGGAGGACCGCACGGTCCTGCTGGTGGCCGCGACCACGGAGAACCCGTCGTTCTCGGTGGTCTCGCCGCTGCTGTCCCGTTCGCTGGTGCTGCAGCTGCGCTCGCTCACCGAAGACGACATCGTCGCCCTGCTGGAGCGCGCGCTCACCGACGAACGCGGTCTCGGCGGTGCGCTGAAGCTCACCGACGAGGCGCGGGCGCATCTGGTCCGGCTGGCCGGGGGCGACGCACGGCGGGCGCTCACCGCGCTGGAAGCGGCGGCCGACGCGGCCTCGGCGACCGAGCACAAGACCATCGGCCTCGCCATCGTCGAGTCCACTGTGGACAAAGCGGCGGCGCGCTACGACCGTGACGGCGATCAGCACTACGACGTGATCAGCGCGTTCATCAAGTCGATCCGCGGCTCGGACGTGGACGCCGCGCTGCACTACCTGGCCCGGATGATCGAGGCGGGGGAGGACCCGCGCTTCCTCGCCCGGCGGCTGGTGGTGCACGCGAGCGAGGACATCGGGCTCGCCGACCCCACCGCGCTCCAGGCCGCGGTGGCCGCAGCGCACGCGGTGAGCTTCATCGGCATGCCGGAGGGCAGGCTGGCGCTGGCGCAGGCGACCATCCACCTGGCCACCGCGCCGAAGTCCAACGCGGTGATCACGGCCATCGATTCGGCGCTCGCCGACGTCCGCTCCGGTTCGGCCGGCACCGTCCCCGCGCATCTGCGCGACGGGCACTACGCGGGTGCGCAGAAACTCGGCAACGCGAAGGGCTACCGGTACCCGCACAACGTCCCGGAAGGCGTACTGGCCCAGCAATACCCGCCGGACGAACTCGTCGGCCGGGACTACTACGAGCCCACCCAGCGTGGCGGGGAACGGCCGCTGGCCGAGCGCGTGCCGAGGCTGCGCCGCACCATCCGCGGCGAGCGCTGAGACACACGGGTTTCGAAACCCCTGGCAGCCGAACGGATTTCCGGTCGACCTGCGCGCGGCGACCGACCGGCCGATGATGGCGGGCATGACCACAATCGCTTTCCTCGGCACCGGAATCATGGGCCGCCCGATGGCCGCCAACCTCGTCCGCGCGGGATTCGAGGTGCGGGCCTGGAACCGCACCCGGGCGAACGCCGAACCACTCGCCGCGGAAGGGGCCGTGGTGGCCTCCTCGCCGCGCGAAGCGGCTGAGGGAGCGGACCTGCTCGTGACCATGCTGTCGGACGGCCTGGTCGTCGCCGAGGTGTTCGCACAGGCCGCGCCCGCGCCTGGGACGGTGTGGCTGCAGACCAGCACCGTGGGGATCGAGTGGGTGGCCAAGCTCGCCGAAGACGCCGCCGCAGCGCGGGTGCCGTTCGTCGACTGCCCGGTGATGGGCACGAAAGTGCCCGCGGAGCAGGCGAAGCTGCAGATACTCGCAGCCGGTCCGGAAGAAGTGCGCGAGCGCGCGGAGCAGGTGTTCGCCACCATCGGCTCGCGTACGCGCTGGCTCGGCACCGAGCACGGCGCTGCCACCCGCCTGAAGCTGGTCATGAACGCCTGGGTGCTCGCGCTCACCAACGCCACAGGCGAAAGCCTGGGGCTCGCCCACGCGCTCGGTGTGGACCCACAGCTGTTCTTCGACGTCATGGAGGGCACCACATTCGACGTCGACTACGCCCGGATGAAAGGACCGATGATGCTGTCCGGCGACTACCCGGCCAGCTTCCCCGCTTCACTCGCGGCGAAGGACGCGAGCCTTGTCGTCGCGGCAGCCGGTGATGCGGTGGACGTCGCCGGTATCAGTGCGGCTCTCGCGCATCTACAGGCCACAGTGGAGGCTGGGCACGGCGAAGAAGACATGGCCGTGCTGTACGAGGCGATCGTCAAGACAGGTCGCTGAGTACACCTGCGAAGGTGAATTGCGGGATCCGGGCCGCTGGTACGAAACCGATTTCCCCCGGGTGGCTGCGCTGCGTGACCACACCGGCGGGGCGACCCCGGCGAACAGCGGGCCAGGCGGTAACCTCACTGGCACTCGAAGACCCCGTACCACCCGAGGAGGGCCCGTGTCGGCAGGGCAGATCGCCGCGCTGATCGCCGCAGGTGCTTTCGTACTGCTGGTCCTGTTGCTCGCGATCCCGCTGCTCAAGCTCGGCCGCACGCTGGACGAGGCGACCATCGCGATCCGCAAGGCGCACGAGAACACCGATCCGCTGCTGATCGGCGCCAACGAGACCATCACGCACGTGAACACCCAGCTGGAGCGTGTGGACGGGATCACCGCCAACGCGCAGGCGGTCAGCGGCAACGTGTCCGCGCTGTCCTCGGTGTTCACCGCGACGCTGGGCGGGCCGCTGGTGAAGACCGCCGCGGTGTCCTATGGGGTCAGCAAGGCGATCCGCGCCCGGCGCAAGCGCCGCGCGGCCAAGGCCGAGCGCTCGTCGCGCCGGGGGAAGAAGTGAAGCGCCTCTTCTGGCTCGGGCTCGGCGTGGTCGCCGGGGTCGCGCTCAGCCGCAAGACCTCCGAAGCCGCTCGTCAGGCCACGCCCGCCGGGTTAGCATCGAACGTGGGCGACGCCGTGCGGGAACTCGCGGGCGCCGTCGGCTCGTTCGGCGCGGACGTGCGCGCCGGGATGAGCGAACGGGAACAGGAGCTGCACGACATGGTCGAGGAACGCACCGGGTTCACCGCACCGCCCGCGGGCGCGGGCCGGCACGCCGCCCAGCGCCCCGTCCGGCGAGCTCGCCGGGCGGAGGGCTGAGCCGCTTCCGCGCGCCCTCCGCCGTCGCCGTCCCTCTCCCGTCTTTCCCGGCCGCCGCGCGTGCGGGGCCGGACCCATCCTGAGGACACCCCGTGGACACACACGAGATCACCGATCGGTTCCTGCGGCATTTCGAGAGCCGCGGCCACACCCGGGTGCCGAGTGCCCCGCTGATCCTGGACGATCCGAACCTGCTGTTCGTCAACGCCGGCATGGTGCAGTTCAAGCCGTACTTCCTCGGCGAGGTGCCGCCGCCCTACCCGCGGGCGACCAGCGTGCAGAAGTGCGTGCGCACCCCGGACATCGACGAGGTCGGCAAGACCACCCGGCACAACACGTTCTTCCAGATGGCCGGCAACTTCTCGTTCGGCGACTACTTCAAGGACGGCGCGATCGAGAACGCCTGGGACCTGATCACCCGGTCTCAGGCCGACGGCGGTTTCGGCCTCGCCCCGGACCGGATCTGGGCCACCGTCTACGAGCACGACGACGAGGCGGCCGGGCTGTGGCGCAAGATCACCGGCATGCCGGGCGAGCGCATCCAGGTCCGCGATGGCAAGGACAACTACTGGGACATGGGCGTGCCCGGTCCCGGCGGCCCGTGCTCGGAGATCTATTACGACCGTGGCCCGGCCTATGGCCGCGAGGGCGGCCCGATCGCCGACGAGGACCGCTACATCGAGATCTGGAACCTCGTCTTCATGCAGGACGTGCGCGGTGACCTGAGCCCGAAGCTGGGTCACCCGCCGATCGGCGAACTGCCGGAGAAGAACATCGACACCGGCATGGGCGTCGAGCGGGTGGCGACGATCCTGCAGGGCGTCGAGAACGTCTACGAGACCGACCTGGTGCGCCCGGTGATCGGCCGCGCCGAGGAGTTCTCCGGCCGCCGCTACGGCGCCAACCACCTCGACGACGTGCGCTTCCGGGTGATCGCCGACCACGCGCGCACCGGCGTGCTGCTGATCGGCGACGGCGTCACTCCCGGCAACGACGGCCGCGGCTACGTGCTGCGCCGCCTGCTGCGCCGGATCGTGCGTTCCACCCGGCTGCTCGGCGTGCAGGAGCCGGTGCTGCAGGAGTTCGCGAAGATCGTCAGCCAGACGATGGGGCCGACCTACCCCGAGCTGGTCACCGATTTCGACCGGATCTCCGAGGTGGTGCGGGTCGAGGAAGAGGCGTTCCTGGCCACCCTCACCAGCGGCTCGCGGATCTTCGACCTGGCCGCGGCGGAGACCAAGCGCGGCGGCGGCGACGTGCTGGCCGGGGACAAGGCGTTCCAGCTGCACGACACCTACGGCTTCCCGATCGACCTGACCCTCGAAATGGCGGCCGAGCAGGGCCTGACCGTGGACGAGGACGGCTTCCGCACGCTCATGAACGAGCAGCGCAAGCGCGCGAAGGCGGACGCGGCGGCCCGCAAGAGCGGCCACGGCGACCTGTCGGAATACCGCAAGCTGCTCGAACAGCACGGCGAGACCGAGTTCCTCGGCTACGCCGAGCTGCAGGCGGACGCGAAGGTGGTCGGCCTGCTCGAAGACGGCCTGCCGGTGCGCAGCGTCGCGGCGGGCCACCGGGCCGAGCTGGTGCTGGACCGCACCCCGTTCTACGCGGAGAGCGGCGGCCAGATCGCGGACACCGGGGTGCTGCTCGGCGACGGTGTCGAGCTGAAGGTGCTCGACGTGCAGAAGATCGTGCCGGGCCTGTTCGTGCACCGCGTCGAGGTGACCGCGGGCGAGGTCGGGCTGGACACCCGGGTGACCGGTGCGGTGGACGCGACGCGGCGGCTGTCCATCGAGCGCTCGCATTCGGCCACCCACCTGGTACACGCGGCGGTGCGCGGTGCCTACGGCAAGCGCGCGGCGCAGGCCGGTTCGCTCAACGCGCCCGGCCGGATGCGGTTCGACTTCACCACGCCCGGCGCGGTGTCCTCGGACATCCTCACCGAGGTCGAGCAGGAGGTGAACGACTACCTGCAGACCGACGTCGAGGTGCGCAGCTACACCACCACCAAGGACAAGGCCCTCGAACTGGGCGCGGTCGCGCTGTTCGGCGAGAAGTACGGCAACGACGTGCGCGTGGTCGACATGGGCGAGTACTCGCGCGAGCTGTGCGGCGGCACGCACGTCGAGCGGATCGGCCAGCTCGGCCTGGTCAAGCTGGTCTCGGACGCCTCGGTGGGCTCCGGGGTGCACCGCGTCGAGGCGCTGGTCGGGCCGGACGCGCTCAAGCACGTGCGCAAGGAGCAGCTGCTGGTTTCGCAGCTGGCGAACACCTTCAAGGTGCCCTCCGACGAGCTGCCCGCCCGGATCGAGGACGTGCTCACCCGGCTGAAGAACGCGGAGAAGGAGATCGAGCAGCTGCGCACCCAGCAGGTGCTCGGCTCGGCCGGCGCGCTGGCGGACAAGGCCGAGGACGCCGGTGGCGTCGCGGTGGTCGCCGAGGTCGTGCCGGACGTGGACGGCACCGGGCTGCGTGCGCTCGCCGCGGACATCCGCGGCAGGCTCGGCGAGCGGCCCGGGGTGGTCGCGCTGTTCTCCCCGGCCGGGGAGAAGATCGCGTTCGTGGTCGCCACGACCGCGGCGGCGCGCGAGCGCGGGTTCGCCGCGGGCAAGCTCGTGCCCTCGTTCGCCGAGGCGATCGGCGGCCGGGGCGGCGGCAAGCCGGACATGGCCCAGGGCGGGGGCACCAACCCGGCCGGTGCGGCGCAGGCCACGGCCGCGGTGCGCGCGGCGGTCGCCGGCGTTGCCCGCTAAGCCGCATCGAGGCCCGGACCGGCCCGGCGCGTCCGATCCGGGCCGGGGCAGACGCCTCGCGGTCGATGTCGGTTCTGTCCGGGTCGGTGTGGCGCTGAGCGATCCCGCCCCCATCCTCGCCAGTCCTCTGGTTACCCTCTCCCGTGATGCGAAGAACGACAGCGATCTGGACCGGCTTGCCGAACTCGTCACCGAACACGAGGTGGTCGAGGTGATCGTGGGATTGCCCAGGACGCTGGCGAACCGCCAGGGCAGCGCCGCCGACCTGGCGCTCGCGTACGCGGACGGCCTCGCCGCCCGCGTCGGCGAGGTCCCGGTCCGGCTGGCCGACGAGCGGCTGACCACGGTCACCGCGTCCCGGATGCTGTCCCAGCGCGGAGTCAAGGGCCGCAAGCAGCGTGCGGTGGTCGACCAGGCCGCCGCCGTGGAGATCCTGCAGGCCTGGCTCGACGCCGCCGCTGCGCACCGGGCCCGGGAAGGCGACTCATGACCGAGCCCCGCGGTCCCGAGAACCCGGGTCGCCGGAGGCGGCCTCCGGGCGAACCTCCCGTCCGGCGCCCCCGCCGCGCGGACGGCACCCGCCAGCCACCCCCCGGCGCGCCCCGCCGGGCACCCGAGCTGGACGAGCTTGCCGAACCCCACCGGGCCGCCCCTCGCCGGATCCGTCCGGAGGACGGCCCGCGCCCCGGCCGGCGCCGCCGCGCGCCGGAGCCCGAACAGCCTCCGCCGGGTGCGCCGTTACCCCCGCCCGGCCGCCCCGAAGGCGAGGACGAGCAGGCGCCGCCGCGCGCCCGCCGCCGGAGCGCGGATGCCGAGCAGCCGCCGCCCCGGCGCCGTCGCCGCGCGGACGAGCAGGACCAGCTGCCGCAGGGTCGTCGCCGTCTTGACGAAGGTGAGCAGCTGCCGCCGGGCCGCCGTCGCGCGGACGAAGGTGAGCAGCTGCCGCCCGTTCGCCGTCATGTGGACGAGGGTGAGCCGCCGCCGGGCCGCCGTCGTGTGGACGAAGCTGAGCAGTTTCCGCCGCCCGGCCCGCGCCTGCTCGACGAGGGTGAACAGGGACCGCCGGGGCGTCTCCTCGACGAGGGCGAGCCGCTTCCGCAACCGAGTCGCCGCCGCGCGCCGGATGCCGAGCAGCCCCCGCCGCGCGGTCCTCGTGGCGAGGCAGGGGAACAGGCGCACCCACGCCGTCGTCGGGCCG
This sequence comes from Amycolatopsis sulphurea, assembly GCF_002564045.1. Taxonomy (NCBI): domain Bacteria; kingdom Bacillati; phylum Actinomycetota; class Actinomycetes; order Pseudonocardiales; family Pseudonocardiaceae; genus Amycolatopsis; species Amycolatopsis sulphurea. The sequence continues at coordinate 124,797 of NZ_PDJK01000001.1, forward strand.
GGAACGCCGAGGGGCCGCCACCGGCGCGGCGCCGTCCGCCCCAGCCCGAACCCGAGCCGTATAACGAGGAATACGCCGAAGATCCCCGCGCCACCGGCCGCCGGCGCCGGGAGCTGGGCGAGGTGCCTACCCCGGACGTCGGCAACCCGGTGGCCGCCGAACCCCCGGCCGCGCCCGGCCGGCCGCCGCGGCGCCGGCCGATCGCGCCGCCGAACCCCCGGTTCGTGGACGGCTCGATGCCGCCGGACCTGCGGTTCGCTGAAGGCTGGACGCCGCACGATCCGCGCTTCGCCGACGCTTCGATGCCGCCGGATCCGCGGGTCACGGACGGGTCGATGCCCCCGGACCCGCGGTTCACCGAGGGCTCCATGCCGCACGATCCGCGGTTCGCCGCCCCCGGCCCACACCCGTCGATGCCGCCCGACCCGCGGTACGCCGCCGGTCCGATGCCGCGCGACCCCCGTAGGCTCCCGCTGGCGGAACAGCCCACCGAGGTCATCCCGAGCCTGCTCGACGAACCCGCCGAGCAGCCCCGCGAACACCTCGACGACCTCTTCGACGACGAGTACGACGACTACCGCGAGTACGAGGAATACGAGGACGGCGACGACGGCGAGTACGAAGGCGAATACGAAGACGCCGAGAACCCGCCTCCGGACGAGGCCCCGGCCAAGCCGCGCCGGCGTCGTAAACGCACACTCGGCTGGGTCGCCGCGATCGTCGTGCTGGTGCTGTTCGCCGGCGGCGCCTGGTTCGGCTACGAGAAGTTCTTCGGCTACGACGATTTCGACGGTTCCGGGCAAGGCGACGCTCTCGTGCAGGTGGAAGACGGGGACACCACCTCGGCCATCGGCGCGAAGCTGACCGGCCTCGGGGTCGTCGCGAGCACCAAGGCGTTCGTCAAGGCCGGTGCGGACAACGCCGCGCTGAGCCGTATTCAGCAGGGCTACTACCTGCTGAAACAGCATATGTCCGGGGTCAGCGCGGTGGAGGCGATCACCTCCCCGTCGGCCCGCGTCGGACGGCTGGAGATCCGCCCGTACACGCAGTTCGACGACATCACCCAGGCCGACGGCAAGGTCACCCCCGGGGTGTTCACGCTGATGTCGAAGGCTTCCTGCGCGACGCTGAACGGCAAGAGCACCTGCATTCCGGTGGACGCGCTGCGCAAGACCGTCGCCGACGCGGACCTCAAGGCGTTCGGCGTGCCCACCTGGGCGGTCGAGAACGCCGACAAGGCCGCCGCCAAGGACAAGCGCCTGGAAGGCTTGATCGCGCCCGGCGTCTACGACGTGAAACCCGGCTGGACGGCCGACGAGCTGGTCAAGGACCTCGTGCACCAGTCTACGGGGGCGATCCAGGCGGCCGGGCTCGGCCCGCAGAACACCGGCCCGGGCATGACGCCGTACCAGACGCTGATCATCGCCTCGCTCATCGAGCGCGAGGCGATCACCCCCGACTTCGGCAAGATCTCGCGGGTCCTCTACAACCGGCTGGGCAAGAACATGAAGCTCCAGCTGGACTCGACCGTGAACTACGCGCTCGACCGCCCGACACTGCTCACGAAGCCGGAGGACCGGGACAAGGCCGGCCCGTACAACACGTACGCGAACACCGGTCTCCCGCCGACGCCCATCGGGGTGCCCAGCACAGACGCCATCAAGGCCGCGGTCAAGCCGACGCCGGGCGACTGGGAGTTCTTCGTGAAGTGCGAGAAGGACGGGCATTCCTGCTTCGCGGTCACGAACGAGGAGCACAACCAGAACCGGATATTGGCACAGTCCCGTGGCGCCTACTGATCTCCCGCGCCGGGCGGGCGTGCTCGGGAAGCCGGTGGCGCATTCCCTGTCTCCGGTGCTGCATCGCGCCGCGTTCGCCGCGCTCGGCCTGTCCGGCTGGACTTACGACCGGTTCGAGACCGACGCCGGCGAGCTGCCCGGGTTCGTCGACGGGCTCGGTCCGGAGTGGATCGGGCTGTCGGTCACCATGCCCGGCAAACGGGCTGCGCTCGACCATGCCGGCGTGGTCACCCCGCGGGCGGCTGCCGCCGGTGCGGCGAACACGCTGGTGCGCACCGCCGAAGGCTGGCTTGCCGACTGCACCGACGTCGAGGGCGTGACCGGTGCCCTGCAGGTGGCCGGTGGTTACCTGCCTGCCCCGGGCGACCATGCCGTCGTGCTCGGCTCGGGTGGCACGGCGGCCGCGGCAGTGGTCGGGCTGGCCGGGCTGGGAGTCGGCTCGGCACAGCTGGTCGTCCGCAATCCGGCGCGGGCCGGGGAGACCCTCGAAGCGGCCGGGCGAGCCGGGCTGAGCGTCGACGTGCTGACCTGGTCCGAAGTGGACTTCGCGAAGCTCGCGCACGAGGCGGCGGTGCTGATCAGCACGGTGCCGCCGGAAGCCGTGCAGCCGCATGTCGCGGAGCTGTCGCGGATCGGCAGCGTGCTCGACGTGATCTACCACCCGTGGCCGACGCCGCTGGCCGAAGCTGTTGCGGCGCATGGTGGGAAGCTCGCGACCGGGCTGGATATGTTGCTGCACCAGGCTTTCGGGCAGGTCGAGCACTTCACCGGCCGTCCCGCGCCGCGAGCGGAGATGCGTGCCGCGCTGCGGTCGGCCACCGGCGACGTCCTGCCGCTGCCGATCTCCTGACGTACTGTCGGGCCGCCTGAGGGGAATTCCGGTGTCGAGAGAGGTCAACGACGAGGACGCCATCCGCGCCGCCTGGGTGGGGGAGCCGCCCCGGCTCGGCACCACGGTCACGCTCGCCGGGTACGACCCCGAATGGCCGCGGCTGTTCGACCGCGAAGCCGCCCGCCTGCGTGCGGTGCTCGGCGACCGGATCGTGCTGCTCGAACACGTCGGGTCGACGTCGGTTCCGGGCCTGGCGGCCAAACCGATCATCGACATTCTGCTCGAAGTGCCCGATTCCGACGACGAGGCGGCCTACGTTCCCTTGCTGGAAGGGGCCGGCTACCGGCTGGTGATCCGAGAGCCGGATTGGGAGAAGCACCGCTGTTTCAAGGGCCCGGACACGAACATCAACCTCCACGTGCACTCGCCGGGCGACGGCCAGACGCCGCGGTACCTGCTCTTCCGCGACCGGCTGCGGACGCATCCGGAGGAACTCGGCCGGTACCTGGCGAAGAAGCGCGAACTCGCGGCCCGGACCTGGGACTACATCCAGAACTACGCCGACGCGAAGAACGACGTGATCGACGAGATCATCGGCCGCGCGCAGGCGTAGCGCTCTCCAGCGGTCAGGGGAACGGCCCCACGTCCGGTGGACAGGTGGCTTCCTCTTGGGGCACCGCGAGATCCACGAAATACCGCACCATCGCCGCCGAAGCGCACTTGCTGGGCACGTCGAGTGTGGTGTGCCCGGCGCCTTCGACGGTGAGCACCCGCCCGTCGCCCAATTCCTTCGCTGTGGCCTGGGCATTGGCCAGGGGAGTGGCCGGATCGTGGCGGGTGGACAGGATCAGCGCCGGATGCCGGTGCGGCCGGTTCCACGGGCCGAGGTAACGGTCCTCGTCGTGCGCGGGCCAGCCGACGCACTGCGCCATGGCGAACACCGGCGCCAGCCCGAAATACTGCTGCCGCTGCTCCTCGCGGGCCGCGAGTTCGCGGTACTGCGCGGGATCCTGCGGCAAATCGCTGTCAAGGCATTGCACGGCAAGGAATCCCGGCGAGTGCGTGGGTACCCACGGATCGGCTACGGGCGCTGGCGAGACCGGTGCGGACGGGACGAGCGCGGCCAGCGTACGGGCGAGCCGAGGCCATCGCGACCACTGGTACAGCGAACGGTCCATAGTCTGCATCAGGGACGCAACAGTGACCCCGCCGGCGCCGCCGTGGGTCAATCGTGCGTACAGGGCGGCGAATTTCTCTTTCGGATCACCGCCGGCGAAAGCGCATTTCCCCGGCCCCGCAGCGTTGCACGCAGCGAAGAACGCTTCCAGCTCGTGCTGCTGCGCTGTCGCGACGTCGGCGCGTACGTCGACCGGAGCGTTCTGCGTGCCGGGCTGACCGGTGGAGTTGGCGACGAGATCGAGCGTGCCGTCGAGGGTCATCGCGCGCAGCTTGTCGGGGAACAGGTTCGCGTACGTGCCGCCTAGGTAGGTGCCGTACGAATACCCGTAGAAGTTCAGCTGTGGCTCGCCGAGCGACTGCCGGAGCAGTTCCATGTCCCGCGCGACGTTCGCGGTGGACAGATGGGCAAGCTCGGCGCCGGAACCGGCCGCGCAGGCTTTGCCGGTGGCCGCGCTCGCCGCCCAGAATCCGTTGTCGTGCAACGGAGAACCGGGCGCGGGCAGCCGGTCGGCACCCGGGCAGTGGATCGGCGAGCTGCCGCCGATCCCGCGGGGATCGAAGCTCACCAGATCGAACCGGGCCCGCAGCTCGGCCGGATACCGGCCGCCGAACCGGGTCAGCTCGCTGATCCCGTCCGCGCCGGGTCCCCCGAAGTTGATCATCAGGGAACCGAGGCGGTGCGCGGGATCCGTGGCAGGCAGCCGGATCACCGACAGGTCCAGCTTCGCGCCACCCGGCTCGCGGTAGCTGAGCGGCACCGGTGCCGTGGCGCACTCGTACCCGCCGTTGCAGCGGGTCCAGTTCAGCTGTGGCGCGGCGGCACCACCCGTGCCCAGTGGCGCCGGAGTATCGGCGGCCGGGGAGGGCGCAGCCGAGGGTGCCGGGTCGTCCGGAGCCGAACAGGCGACGGCGGCCAGCACCGTGGCGACCGCCAGCGTGACGCGGATTCTCACGCGGTGAGCTCGGCGAGGACGGCGTCGGTGAACGGCGGCCACACCTGGGCCGCCCACGGGCCGAAGGACCGGTCGGTCAGCGCCGCACAGGAGAACCCGGCATCCGGGTCGACCCAGAGGAACGTGCCGGACTGGCCGAAGTGGCCGAACGTGCGGGGCGAGCTGTGCGCGCCGGTCCAGTGCGGGCTCTTGTGGTCGCGCAGCTCGAAGCCGAGGCCCCAATCGTTCGGCTTCTGGTGCCCGAATCCGGGCAGCACGCCGGAAAGCCCGGGGAAGGCCACCTCGGTGGCCGCCCGCAGGGTCTCCGGCGCGAGCAGCTTCGGCGACTGCAGCTCGGCGGCGAACCGCAGCAGATCGTCGAGGGTGGAGGTGGCTCCTGCCGCGGGTGAACCGGCCAACTCGGTCGCGGTCATGCCGAGCGGGCTCAGCAGCGCTTCGGCGAGGTAGTCCGCGAAGGCGATCCCGGCGTGCTCGGCCAGCGCTTCGGCCAGCTGCTCGAAACCCGCGTTGGAGTACAGCCGCCGGGTGCCCGGCACGGCCATCACCTTGTGCGCGTCGAAGGCCAGCCCGGAGGTGTGCGCGAGCAGGTGCCGCACGGTCGAGCCCGCCGGCCCGGCCGGGGTGTCCAGCTCGAAGACGCCCTCTTCGATCGCGATGTGCGCGGTGTAGGCGGTGAGCAGCTTGGTCACCGAGGCCAGCCGGAACGGCCGGGCCGGGTCCCCGTGCCGTCCGCGGATCACGCCGTCCGTGCCGACCACCCCGGCCGCCGTCTCGTCCACCGGCCACTCGTCGATCAGGCGCAGGCTTTCCATACGGCCCAGCGTATCGGCTGCTCCCGGCGCCCCGTCCGTGAAGGGACCCTTCACGGACTCAGAGTCCGTGAAGGGCCCCTTCACAGCGTTGCCGGGGGCGAGGCTAGGGCGTGTCGAGGTCGGTGGCGACGAGTTCGGCCACGGCGTCCACCGCGGCTTCGGCGCCTTCGCCCTCGGCGCTGATCACCACCTCGTCGCCGAACGCGGCGGCGAGGGTCATCAGATTGAGCACACTGCCCGCGGCCACCGGCTCACCACCGGCTTTGGCGATCCGCACCGCCACCGGCTGGGCCGCGGCCGCCTTGGCCACCAGCGCGGCCGGGCGGGCGTGCAGGCCCACCTTGCTGGCCACCGTGACGCGTTTCTCCGGCATGGTCGTCCTCTCTGGCTGGTCGGGGCTGCTCACTTGGCGGCCGAGCGTTCGAGGTCGGCCTCCACCGAATCGTCCTCGCGGCCCGGCGTGGGCAGGTTCCACTTGGTGATCACGAACCGGAACACCACGTAGTAGAGCACGGCCAGCACCAGCCCGATCGGGATCAGCAGCCAGGCCTTGTGCGCGGTGTCCAGCGAGGAGTTCAGCGCGAAGTCGATCGCGCCACCGGAGAAGGAGAAGCCCAGCTTGATGCCCAGCCAGTTGCAGAACGCCAGCGAGACGCCGGTCATGACCGCGTGGAACAGATACAGCGGCCAGGCCACGAACATGAACGCGAACTCGATCGGCTCGGTGACGCCGGTGATGAACGAGGTCAGCGCCGCGGAGATCATGATGCTGCCGACGATCTTCTTCTGGCCCGGCTTCGCGGTCCGCCAGATCGCCAGCGCCGCGGCGGGCAGCGCGAACATGAAGATCGGGAAGAACCCGGTCATGAACGAGCCGGAACCCTGCACGTGGTGGAAGAAGTTGGTCAGGTCGCCGCCGCCGAAGATGAACCACACCGGCACGTTCAGCAGCTGGTGCAGGCCGACCGGGATGAGCAGCCGGTTCAGCACGCCGTAGATGCCGCCGCCGAGGACCGGGGAACCGTCCACCGCCTCGCCGACCGAGTTCAGCCCGTGGTCCACGTACTTGAACACGATGCCGAGGACGACGCCGATGATGATCATCGCGAACGCGGTGACGATCGGCACGAACCGGCGGCCGCCGAAGAAGGCCAGCCAGGACGGCAGCTTGATCCGGTGGTAGCGCTGCCACAGCAGCGCGGCCACGATGCCGGTGATCACGCCGGTCAGCACGCTGTAGGGCCAGTGGATCGGCTGGAACTCCCAGCCCTTGTCCGCCTTGTAGCCGGTCACGTCCTTGAGCGGGGCGATCGCCTGGATCACCTGGGTCAGCACGACCCAGCCGACCACCGCGGCGACCGCGGTGGAACCGTCGCCCTTGCGGGCGAAACCGACCGCGATGCCGATCGCGAAGATCAGCGGCAGCCAGTTGAAGATGCCGCCGCCCGCCCCGCCGATCACGGCGGAGACCTTGTCCCAGCCCAGGCCGTCCTTGCCGAAGACGTCGTCCTGGCCGAGCCGGCTGAGCAGGCCGGCCGCGGGCAGCACGGCGATCGGCAGCATCAGGCTGCGGCCGAAGCGCTGCAGCCCGGCGAGGCCGCCGCCCTTCTTGCCCTTGGCCGCCGCCGCGGTGGTGGCGCTCATCGGGTACCTCCATAGTGGGGTTCGTCGCCGGAGCCCGGGATGCTCCGGTCCAGCTGCATGGTCACCTGGTAGTGGTCGCCCCGGTACCAGGACGTCATGTCCTCGACCGGCTCCCCGTGCGCGCTGGAGACCCGGCGGAAGACCAGGAGCGGACTGCCGGTGCGCATGCCCAGCAGGCCCGCCGTCTCGCGGTCCGCGGATTCGGCCCACACCGTCTGGTACGCGTGATCCGGCCGCAGGTCGTAGGCCTGGGCCAGTTCCGCGTACAGGGACTTGGTGAGGTCGAGGCCGAGCAGGCCCGGCGTGCGTTCGGCGTGATACCAGCCGCGTTCCACGGCCAGCGGCACGCCGTCCGCGCGGCGGAGCCGGATCAGCCGGTGCGCCGGCACGCCCGGCGCGAGGCCGAGCGCGTGCGCGGAGGTGACCGGCGGGACCTCGGTCGAGGTCGAGATCACCTCGGTGGCCGGGGCCAGCCCGCGGCGGCGCATGTCGTCGGTGAACGACATCAGGTATAGCTGCAGTTCCATCCGCCGGGCCGCGGTGAACGTGCCCTTGCCGCGGACCCGGGCCAGCAGGCCTTCCTCGACCAGCTTCCCGATCGCCGAGCGGACGGTCAGCCGGGACACGCCGTAGCGCTGCGCGAGTTCCCGCTCGGACGGGATCGGTGATCCCGGCGGCAGCTCCCGCTCCACCGAGCGGCGCAGGATCTCGCGCAGCTGGGCGTGCTTCGGCGTCGGGCCCTCGACCACCCGCTCGGCGGGCTCGGGTGGCGGGACGTGCGCGGCCGCGCTCATCGGCGTCACCCTCCCTCTCCGCGCACCGGAGGACCGGTGCTCGCGTCCGGGCCGGAAGATTGGTACGTTCCGGTCTAGACCATTGATCTGATGGGGCAGGATGCTCCGCCGGACGAGCGGGTGTCAACCACCGTTATCCGTTCGTGTTCGCCGGGCCGGGGCGCGTCGCGCGGGCGGCGTAGTACTGGTGGTACACACCACTGCTCCAGGTGGCGAACCGAACGGGATACAAGGAGGCCGCGATGGCGGATGACAGGCCGGAGAAGATTCTCGCGGCGCTCGGTGGCGCGGAGAACCTCACCGAGATCGAAGGCTGCATCACGCGGCTTCGCTGCGAGGTGGACGACATGGGCCTGGTCGACGAGGCGGGCCTGAAGGCGGCCGGCGCGATGGGCGTGGTGAAGATGGGCAGCACGGCGCTGCAGGTGATCGTCGGGCCGGAGGCGGACACCATCGCCAGTGACATCGAGGATCTGATGTGAGCCTGCGGATCCTGAGCCCGGTCGCGGGGGAGGTGGTCGCGCTCGGCGAGGTGCCGGACCCGGTCTTCGCCGAGGCGATGGTCGGCCCGGGCGTCGCGGTGCGCCCGTCCGGCGGGCGGGCGGACGCGGTCGCGCCGGTCGACGGCACGGTGGTGACCCTGCACCCGCATGCCTTCGTGGTGGCCACCGAGGACGGCCGGGCGGTGCTCGTGCACCTGGGCATCGACACGGTCAAGGAGAAGGGCGAGGGCTTCACCCTGCACGTGGCGAAGGGCGAAGCGGTGCGGGCCGGCCAGCCGGTCGTGGGCTGGGACCCGGAGGCCGTGGCGGCCAAGGGTTATTCGCCGATCGTGCCCGTGGTCGGCCTGGACGCCCCGGCCGACGTGCTGGCCGGTCTGGTGGCCGGCCGGCAGGTCGTCGCCGGCGCGGAGCTGTTCACCTGGAACGACTGAACCCGGCCGCCCTTTGTGGACGGTGCGTGTCCACAAAGGGCGGTCCCGGTCAGGCCGTGACGACCCGGCCGTTGCTGATCTTCACGGCCACCTTGTGCAGCGGCTGGGTCGCCGGCCCCTGCTCGACCGCGCCGGTGAGCGCGTTGTACACGGAGCCGTGACAAGGACAGTGCGCCACGCCGTTCTCCGGCGGGTTGACGGTGCAGCCCTGATGCGTGCAGATCGCGCTGAAACAGGCGACCGTGCCCGCGGTCGGCTGCGCGACGAACACATCCTGCCCGTCCGGCGTTTTCGCGGCTTTCGCCTGCCCGACGGGCACTTCGGACAACGCGAGCACCTCGCCGCCCGCGGCCGGTGCCGTGGTGGGCGCGCTGGAGCCGCCGCCTCCGCTCCCACCGCCACAGGCGGCGAGCGCGACCGTGCCCACGGCCGCCCCGGCGACCGCGGCGCCGGCGGTGAGAACGGAACGGCGGGAATGCTGTTCGGCAGTCGTATCCGGAGTCATATCCGGGGCAACGGCCCCCGGCCCGTTCCGGTTCATCGCACTTTCCGGTGAACCGTTCCTTCCGTTCGCCCGTGTAAGCCGTGTCCCCCCTCGGCGGAAGGAGACGGCCATGCTGGCTACCTGGATGCGCGCCCTCGGCGCCCTCGGCCTGGCAGGTTCGGCGGCGGTCCACTTCATCCTGTACTGGCACGGCGGCTACTCGGAGATCGCCGTGGTGGGTCCGTTGTTCCTGGTCAACGGCGTGGCCGGGGTGCTGATCGCGGTGGCCCTGCTGACCTGGCGGCACTGGCTACCGGCCTTCCTGACCCTCGGCTTCGGCGGCGTGACCCTGCTCGCCTACCTGCTTTCGGTGACGGTGGGCTTCTACGGCGTGCACGACCAGTTCACCAGCCAGTACGAATACTGGGGCGTGATCACCGAGGCGGTGTGCGTTCTCTGCGGCCTGGTGCTGCTCGGGCAGGCGTTCCTCAGCCGCCGCACTCGTCGCCCCCGCGACCGGACGGTGCCGGTGGGCCGGTGACTTCGGTTTCCGGCTGTCTCCTGACGGGTTGCGTCTTTGTCTGGCGGGGTTGAGTCTTGCGCGGGTTGGTCGATGTCGCGTTCTCGTACTTGGTCGCCCGACTTCCTGCTGGATCGTCCGAACCGTCCGGTTGTCTCCCGGGAGCGCTTCTCGTCTCCGGGCGCCCGTACTGCCGGGCACTTCTCGGCGACCGACCGTCTCCTCGGCAATCGTCCCGCCTCTCCACGGGAACCGTCTGACCTCTCCCGGATGTCGTCTCGCGCCTCTCTCATGCCGGAACCGGCCCGCGCCTCCCTTGCAACTGTCCCGCTTCTCCCGGGAACCGGCCCGCGTCTCCCCGGGAACCGTCCGGCCTCTTCCGGCAGTCGCCTCGCGCCTCTCGCGTGCCCGAACAGCCCCGCGCCTCCGGGAGCCCGAACAGCCCCCGCGCCTCCCCCGGAAACGCCCTCGCGATTCCCGCCCCACCGGCTCCGTCGAGTGAACCTCGCGGCGTGTCGCGCACGAGAGGGACCATCACTACGCCTGACGTTTGCGCAGCTCCCTGCCCCGCGGACACGCTGGTGGCATGGTCCTCATGGCAGTACTCGCAGCCGTCGCGGTCACCCCCGTGCTGCTGCTGGCGGTGAAACGAGCCGGCGCCCCGATCTCCACCGCTCTTGCCCTCGCGATGGTGGCGGTCGCCGTCGCAATCCCCGCCGCCCTGGCCGAATCCGGCGCGCTCCCCGCCTGGTGGCTACCGGTGCCCTGGGTGGTCGCCGTACTAGGAGTCCCCTTGGCCCTGACCGACCTCCACTACCACCGACTACCCGACGTGTTGACCGGCCCCGCCTACCCAGCCGTCGCGATCGCCCTGACCCTCGCCGCCCTGGACGGTGGCCCCCACCTTCTCCTCGCCGCCCTAACCGGCTGCCTCCTCTTCGGCGGCGCCCATCTGCTCGTACACCGACTCGCCCCGGGCGCCCTCGGCGCAGGCGACGTGAAACTCTCCGGCGCCCTGGGCGCGGTACTCGGTGCCCTCGGCGGTCCGGCCCCACCCGCCGCCGCAGCATTAGCCGCCGCGGTCAGCACTATCGGCCTTGCCACAGCCCACCTCCGCAGACGCTTTCACCGCCCGCGAGCCCTCTCCTCACCCACTCCACGCCCACCTGAGCACCGGCCGTCAACCCCCACGACCTCGAACGACCATCCGAACTCGCGCCCATCGCCCGATTCCCAGCCGTGGCCGCACCCCGTCTTGCCCTCTGCTCCGCCCCGACCGGATCACCCCCGCTCTTCCCCCGCCTTTGTCTCCCCGCCTCCTTCAACGGCCTCACCGACGCCAGGCGGCTCGCTCACATCCTCAGTCCCGTCCTCCTCGGTCCCGCCCACTCCAGCGGTCCCGGCGATCACCAAGGCCACTCTCGCCTCCGTAACCACTCCAACCTCAACGACTTCACTCGCCCCGGCAACCTCACTCAACCCGGCAACCTCACTCAACCCGGCAACCTCACTCAACCCGGCAACCTCACTCAACCCGGCAACCTCACTCAACCCGGCAACCTCACTCAACCCGGCAACCTCACTCAACCCGGCAACCTCACTCAACCCGGCAACCTCACTCAACCCGGCAACCTCACTCAACCCGGCAACCTCACTCAACCCGGCAACCTCACTCAACCCAGCGGCCCGCTTTATCACATCTGCCCCAATAGTCACATCAGCCCCGGTCCCCGTAGGGACATCAGCCCCAGCAGCCACTTCACCCGTGGAGACTTCTTCCTCACCCAACCCGGCAAACGCTCCAGCCCCACCCGCCCCAACAACTCCACCTATTCCAGCAGTCCTATCAATCCCGCCAGCCCCACCATCCTCACCTGTCCCTCCAACCTTCCCGCCCCCACTCACCCCGTCCGCCGCACTCACCCACCGCCGCCTGCACCGACCCCAGCCCCGAGACGGCCCGCCGCGCCTGCTCGTCCCGCACGGGCCCGGCTTGATGCTGGCCACCTGGCTCTGCGCGGTGTTCCCGCTCCCTGGATCGGGGGTCGCCTGAGGCCAGGGCCTCTGCCGGGGCCGCGGGTGGGCCGTGACAGGATTAGCCGGTGTTGCGCTGGATCACCGCAGGAGAATCGCACGGACCCGCTCTCGCCGCTGTGCTCGAGGGCATGCCCGCCGGGGTGGAGGTGACCACCTCCGACCTCACCGCGCAGCTCGCGCGGCGGCGGCTCGGGTTCGGCCGGAGCCCGCGGATGGGCTTCGAGACCGACCACGTGCAGTTCCTCGGCGGCGTCCGCCACGGCCGTACCCAGGGTGGCCCGATCGCCGTGCAGATCGAGAACGCCGAGTGGCCCAAGTGGGAAAAGGTGATGGCGGCCGATCCGGTCGACGAGGCCGAGCTGGCCGGCCTGGCCCGCAACGAGCCGCTCACCCGGCCCCGGCCGGGGCACGCGGACCTGCCCGGCATGCAGAAGTACGGCTTCGCCGAGGCCCGGCCGGTACTGGAGCGAGCCAGTGCCCGTGAGACCGCCTCGCGGACCGCGCTCGGCACGGTGGCGCGCAACTTCCTCCGCCAGCTGCTGGGCGCCGAGGTGCTCAGTCACGTCGTCTCCATCGGCGGCGCGGACGTGCCCGCGGGGCCGTTGCCGCAGCCGGGTGACCTCGACGCGATCGACGAGAGCCCGGTGCGCGCCTTCTCCGCCGAGGGCACCGAGGCGATGGTGGCCGAGGTCGACGCGGTGCGGAAGGCGGGGGACACGGTCGGCGGCGTGATCGAGGTGCTCGTCTACGGCCTGCCGCCGGGGCTCGGCTCGCACGTGCACTGGGACCGGCGGCTCGACGCGCGGCTCGCGGGCGCGCTGATGGGCGTGCAGGCGATGAAAGGCGTCGAGGTCGGCGACGGTTTCACCACCGCCCGCCGGTGGGGGAGCCAGGCGCACGACGAGATCGACCGCGGCACCGGTCCGGTCGGCGTCACCCGGCGGTCGAACCGCGCGGGCGGGCTGGAGGGCGGCATCACCAATGGCGAGCCGCTGCGCGTGCGGGTCGCCATGAAGCCGATCTCCACCGTCCCCAAAGCACTGTCTACTGTGGACGTCACGACCGGTGAGCCGGCGGTGGCCATCCACCAGCGTTCCGACGTGTGCGCGGTGCCGCGGGCCGGGGTCGTGCTGGAATCCGTGGTCGCGCTGGTCGTCGCGGACGCCGCGGTGGAGAAGTTCGGCGGTGACTCGCTGGCCGAGACCCGGCGCAATGCGCAGGCGTACCTGACCGCGCTCGAGGAGCGCTGGTGAGCCCGCGCGCGGTGGTGGTCGGGCCGCCGGGATCGGGTAAGAGCACGGTCGGCCCGATGCTGGCCGCCGCGCTGGACGTGCCCTTCCGCGACAGTGACGACGACATCGTCGCCCGCACGGGCCGCCCGATCGCGGACATCTTCGCCGAGGACGGCGAACCGGCCTTCCGCGCGCTGGAAGAGGAAGTCGTCGCCACCGGGCTCGAGGAGCACGACGGCGTGCTCTCCCTCGGCGGCGGCGCCCCGCTCGCTCCCGGCACCCGCGCCCGCCTCGCGCAGCACACGGTGGTGTTCCTGAACGTCGGCCTCGCCGCCGGGGTGCAGCGGACCGGTCTCTCGACCGCGCGCCCGCTGCTGGCCGGAGTGAACCCGCGCGCCACGTTCAAGACACTGCTGGACGCTCGCCTGCCGGTGTACCGCGAAGTGGCGACTGTCGAGATCGAGACCGACCACCGTTCCCCGGACGAGGTCGTGGCCGCCGTACTTGCCGCGCTCAAGCCCGGCCAGGTCCGGCAGCAGTAGTCCGATCCGGGCCACCGCGGGTGTTGTCGTCGCCACGCGACCAGGACATCCGACCGGGCGACGGCCGCCCGGCACGTGGCCCGCCTCAACCATAATCGACTGACGGACAAGATCGACCGAACGACCAGCGCCGGTGACGGGGGATGCGACGTCCGCACCGGACATGCCGCCCACCTGGCAAGCGAGCCCACTCACCCGCATCGAGCACCACGCCGCCGACCGACCACCAGCCCTGAACCCCGCTCCTGACTTAGCAGCAACTGCCCGACACCAACCCGTACCTGCGACATCGACCTGCAGCCCGCCGCCCACCCACACTCCGAAGCCCAGCTGTCGAGACACAGCCGCCCGGTCAGCCATCTGACACCACCCGTACCTGCCGACAACCGACCTATAGTCCACTGTCTGCCCGAAATCCGATGGCCAGCCGCCGGACACGCAGCTGGACCGCCCGATCAGCGTCATCGGACTCCACCCGGTACCTGCCACCACCGATCTGCAGCCCACCTCCACCCGCACCCGAAGCTCCGCCGTCGAGGCACAGCCCGTACCCACCCGAATCAGCAGCCGCCCGGCAACGACGCCTCCGAGCAGCCACCCGGCGCCCGAAGCCCAGCCGCCCGATCAGCAGCCACTCGGCTGCGCCACGTCGGCGCAGCCACCCGGCACCCGGGCCGCCCACGCCCACCCGCCCGATTCCCCGTCGACTCGCCGAACAGCGAGTCCGAGCAGCAGTGAGGAGTACCGTGCCCGAGACGCAGCCGGTCCGGATCCGGGTCGCCACCGCGCAGCCCTACGACGTGGTGGTGGGGCGGGGGCTGCTCGGCGAGCTCACCGAGCACCTCGCCGACGCCTCCAAGATCGCCCTCATCCACCCGCCCACCCTGGCCGCGACCGCGGAGGCCGTGCGGGACGAACTCGCCGCCGCCGGGCTCGACGCGCACCGGGTGGAGATCCCGGACGCCGAGGACGGCAAGGCCTTCTCCGTGGCGAGCTTCTGCTGGGAGGTGCTCGGCCGGATCGGGCTCGACCGGCGCGGTGTGGTCGTCGGGCTGGGCGGCGGGGCGGTCACCGATCTCGCCGGGTTCGTCGCGGGCACCTGGATGCGCGGGGTGCGGCTGGTGAACGTACCGACGACACTGCTGGGCATGGTCGACGCCGCGGTCGGCGGGAAGACCGGCATCAACACCGACGCCGGCAAGAACCTGGTCGGCGTCTTTCACGAGCCGGGTACGGTGCTGGTCGACCTCGCGACGCTGGAGACGCTCCCGCGCAACGAGCTGGTCGCCGGAATGGCGGAGGTCGTCAAGACCGGATTCATCGCCGACCCGCGGATCCTCGAACTCATCGAGGCGGATCCGGCCGCGGCCGTCGACCCGGCCGGCGAGGTGCTGGCCGAACTGGTCCGCCGCTCGATCCAGGTGAAGGCCGACGTGGTCGCCTCGGACCTGCGTGAGTCCGATCTCCGCGAGATCCTCAACTACGGCCACACCCTCGGACACGCCATCGAACGCCGGGAGCGCTACCGCTGGCGTCACGGCGCGGCGGTCAGCGTCGGCCTGGTGTTCGCCGCCGAGCTGGCCCGCCTCGCCGGCCGTCTCGACGACGCCACCGCGGCCCGGCACACCTCGGTGCTGAACCTGCTCCGCCTGCCCACCACCTACGAGCCTGGCGCCCTGCCGCAGCTCGTGGAGACCATGATGACCGACAAGAAGACCCGCTCCGGGGTCCTGCGCTTCGTCGTCCTGGACGGTCTCGCCAAACCCGGCCGCCTCGAAGGCCCCGACCCCGCCCTGCTGGCCGCCGCCTACTCGGTACTCGAAGCCGACAACGCCGGCAGCGGAAGCGTTCTGCTGTGACCGTCTCGCCGGGCTCCACGCGCGGCCGGCGGCGGTGCCCACGGGCTCGGCGGCATGGAGCCGTGCCCAACGATTCGCAGGGTGCGCGTACGGCCGAGGTTCGCGACGTGAGTGCGTCGCTGTGGAGGCAGCCGTGTCCGAGCGAAGCGAACGTGCGGTGGCAGACGCAGCAGCAGAGAAGGTTCCGAGGATGTACCCGACGGCAGCGGTCGCGGGCAAGGGGAGCGTGATGTCGTGAAGGTCTTCGTGTTCAACGGGCCCAATCTCGGGCGGCTCGGCAGCCGCGAGCCGGGTGTCTACGGTTCGGGCAGCCACGCTGATCTCGTGCGGCTGTGCGAGACCACCGCCGCCGAGCTGGGGATCGAGGTCGAGGTCCGGCAGACCGACCACGAGGGGGAGCTGGTCGGCTGGCTGCACGAAGCGGCCGACGCGGGCTCGCCCGTGGTGCTGAACGCGGCGGCCTGGACGCATTACTCGATCGCCGTGCGTGATGCGGCTGCGCAGCTGAGCGCTCCGTTCATCGAGCTGCACATCAGCAATGTGCACCGGCGGGAGGAATTCCGGCACCACAGCGTGCTTTCGGACCTCGCCACCGGGGTCATCGCGGGGCTCGGCACGGACGGGTACGCGCTCGCGCTCCGCTGGCTCGCGGCACACGGGTCGTGACTTCGGCACCGGAGCTGGCGACCGGCCGGCTCCGGCTGCGCCCCCTCGCCGCGGCCGATGGTGACGCGGTGGTCGCGCTGTTCGCCGATCCCGCGATGAGCCGGTACTTCGCCGCCGACTTCTCCGATCCGAGCCAGGCACGCGCGCTCGTGACCGACCGCGTGGCCGCCGCTCTCCCGCCCGGGTACGGGCATTGGGCGGTCGAGCACGCCGGTGCGCTGATCGGCGTGGCGAGCCTGCGCCGGTCGAGCACGCTGCCCGGTCACGTCGCCGAGATCGGCTATTCCGTCGCAATGAAGCACGCGGGCCACGGATTCGCCACCGAAGCGGTCACCGCGATACTCGATCACGCGTACGGTGTTCTCGGGTTGCCCGCCGTGTTCGCGCTCGTGCACGAGGACAACGCGGCCAGTCTCGCGGTCGTGGCGCACACCGGGTTCCTCGACGTCGGCGTCCGGGAGGCCTTCGGCGCGACGCACCGGGTGCTGGTCGCGCTGCCGTCCCGGCGCGGGCGGCTGCATCACGTCGAGCTGTGGGTACCGGAGCTGTCGCGCGCCGAGCGGAGCTGGGGCTGGCTGCTCGGCGGGCTCGGCTGGCGGGAGTTCCAGCGCTGGTCCGCAGGAGTCAGCTGGCGGCTCGGTGACACCTACCTGGTGGTCGAACAGTCCCCGGCGGCCACCGGACCGGATCACGAACGCACCCGGCCGGGGCTGAACCATCTCGCCCTGCACACGGGCTGCCGCGCGGACGTGGACCGGCTCGCGCGCGGCGGGTCCGGCTGGCGGCCGTTGTTCGCCGACCGCTACCCGCGGGCCGGCGGGCCGGAGCACTACGCGGCCTACCTGGAGAACGAGGACGGGTTCGAGGTCGAACTGGTCGCGACAGACACCTCATGACCAGGTTGATGTCACCCGAGTGGTGGGTCGCTCGCTACACTCTGCGATCGTGCACCTGATGCGTCGTGGGGGCCGGCGACCCGTGCGTCTTCTCTCTGCGCTGCTACTGGCCGGGGCGGTGGTCGTGGGCTGCAGCCAGAGTGCTGCGGAGCTGCAGGCCGACGGTACCGCACACGGCAATATCGCCGGTGACGGAACGAATACCCCGGCCGAGCAACGCACCGCGAACGTCCCCCTCGCGACGGCTTCGCCCCGGCAGAGCGGCGGAGTGGTGGCCGCCGGCGCGGCCGACGCGGTGTACAACTACGGCCCCACGGTGATGACCGAAAACGGCCGGACGCGGATCTGGTGGTGTAGCCAGTACGGAAGCGCCCCGCCACCCGGCGACGACATCCTCTACGGCGAGGCCTCCTCCGCCAACGGCCCGTTCACCGGTCCTGGCGGCGGCGCACCGCCCGCGGTCCTGTCCGGTTCGCCCGGCCACTTCGACGGGGTGCACACCTGCGACCCGTCCGTCCTGCGTGTCGGCGGCACCTACTTCATGTACTACACCGGAGCCGCCGGCGATCACGCGCTCGGCAACGCGGTCGGCATGGCCACCAGTACCGACGGGGTGCACTGGACCCGGGCGAACGGCGGCCAGCCGATCCTCGGCCCGTCCCACGACGTGCACCGCGCCAACGTCTACGGCGCGGGCCAGCCCGCCGCGGTGTTCCTCGACGGCTGGTACTACCTGATGTTCACCGACACGACCGGCCGCGCCGCGGGCTGGAACGGTGCGGGCCAGTTCGTCCTGCGGGCGCACGACGCGGCCTTCCGCAGCGGGGTGGAAGCCTTGGGGGTCAAGGGATTCGCCTCCGTCTCGGGCACCGCCGCACCGCGCGAGCGGTCGGTGGTGGACGCGTTCAGCGCCGATCTGGCCTGGGTCGGCGCGCTGGACGCGTTCGCCGTCGCGCACGAGACCGCCGAGGGCACCACGATCACCTTCTGGGACCGCGATTTCACCGTGCAGCCCTACGCCCCAGTGGTGCTGCCGGGCGCCTGGCAGGAGGGACCGGGCCTGATCCGCCGTCCGGACGGGCACGCGCCCACCTCGCCCGCCGACCCGTGTGGCACGGTACCGCTGGACGTCGTGCGGGCCACCCGGATCGGCGACGCGGGCGCCCCGACCGGGTTGATGCACTTCGGTCTCGACGTGCGCGGCGCCGGTGGCTGCTCGTCGCCGTCCCGACTGACCACGACCTTCGACGGCGTGGCGATGCCCTCCCCGGACCGCATGATCGACCTGTTCCGGCGGGGCGAGCGGATCCGGGTCGACCGGCGCTCCGTGGCCGGGGTGCTTGCCGGGGAACTCCTCGACCGGCCGGTGCCACAGCTCGCGAAGCTGCCGGTGAAGACGCGGCTGCACTCCGGGGCCACAGTGGTGCACGCGTACGGGCGCGGCTACGGGATCGTGCTCGACGGCGTGCTCTATGGCCTGCCGGACACTTCCATCGTGCCGCTCAACGGTTCCGGGGTGCTGGAGACCGACCCGCGACAGTGGGACGCCTCCGCCCGCGGGCTGCCGCTGGGCGGCTGACCGGGGACGGACGCGGGCGCCGCTGCTCGTCCGTTGCGGCGCGCGGCGGCAGTTCGCCACCGGTCTCCTCGTCTGCGGGCACCCGCGCCCTGTCCTCGTCCGCGGTTCGATCAGGGCGGCGAATCCTGCTGCCCACGAACAAACCCACCCCGGCCGGGAGCAGCACCAGCAGTGCGGTGAACGCGGCCCCGCCGGTCAGCGCGGACTTGAGTTCGGACACGCCGGTCTCGTCGACGAAGACCGCGCGCCCGACGACGTACAGAATTCCCGAGACCACGCCTGCGACCAGGCCCGCGATGAACCACGCCCGGCCACGGTCCGGCTTGCCGAGCCAGCCGTCGACCGCGCTCCGCAACGCCGCGACGCCGACCAGCACAGCCAGCGTCAGGGAAGTGGGCACGGTCTGGTCGGTCGGGTGGAACACGGACCACTTGGCGAGCAGCGTCATCGCGACGGCGTGCACCACGGCCATCACCAGCCCGCGCGTCAACCAGGCACCCAGCATGGACGGAGTCTAGGCGGCGCCGGGTGAGCACGGCGTGGCCTCCTTCCGCGTGGCACCGGCCGGGCTGTGGGGAACCCGCTGGTTAAGCTGGCCGGGTGCCGGAAATTCACGCTCACCGCCGCGGCGCGCTGCGTACCCTGCTCGACGACAATGGGGTCGACGCGCTGCTCATCACCGACCTGCTCAACATCCGCTATCTGACCGGGTTCACCGGGTCGAACGCCGCCTTGCTGCTGCACGCCGGAGGCGAAGCGAAGACGGTGTTCTGCACCGACGGGCGCTACATCACGCAGTCCGACGCGGAAGTGCCCGACCTTGTGCGCGTACTCGACCGTGCCAGCGCTCGCGCGCTCGCTTCGTACGCCGCGGGTGAACGCGCGACGTACAGCCGTACAGGGTTCGAGAGCCAGCACGTCAGCGTCGAAGAGCACGAAGCGCTCGCCGTGCGTTTCGCGGACGTACAGCTGATCCGTACGCCGGGTCTTGTCGAGCAGCTGCGCTTGGTCAAGGACGAAGCCGAGATCGAGGCCCTGCGCGCGGCGTGCGCCGTGGCCGACCGCGCGCTGGCGGACCTGCTGGCCGCCGGGGGAGTGCGGGCCGGGCGCACCGAGCTGGAGGTGACCCGCGACCTGGAGAACCGGATGCTGGAGCACGGTTCGAGCGGTCCTTCGTTCGGCACCATCGTGGCGGCCGGGCCGAACTCGGCCATCCCGCACCACCAGCCGACCGGCGCGCGGCTGCGGGCAGGGGACTTCGTGAAGATCGACTTCGGCGCGACCGTGGACGGGTACCACTCGGACATGACCCGCACCGTCGTGCTCGGCGAACCCGCCGGCTGGCAGCGCGAGCTGTACGACCTCGTGCACCGCGCACAGGCGGCGGGCACCGCGGCGGTCATGCCCGGCGTCGTGGTGTCCGAAGTGGACGCCGCGGCCCGTTCGGTGATCGCCGAAGCGGGCCACGGGGAGCGCTTCCTGCACGGCCTCGGGCATGGCGTCGGACTCGAGGTGCACGAGGCGCCCAGCCTCGCTGCCACGGGCGTCGGTACACTGTCCGCCGGTATGGCGGTCACCGTCGAGCCCGGCGTCTACCTCGCGGGGCGCGGTGGCGTGCGCATCGAGGACACGCTCGTCGTGCGGGCCCGGAGGCCCGAACTCCTTACCCTGAGCACCAAGGACCTCGTGGCCGTCTGAGACGGGCCGCGGACGAAGAGACCGACACAGCAGGAGACCGAAAGCTCGTGGCCACCACCAACGACCTGAAGAACGGGCTCGTCCTCAACCTGGACGGCCAGCTCTGGACCGTCACCGCGTTCCAGCACGTCAAGCCGGGTAAGGGCGGTGCGTTCGTGCGCACCACGCTCAAGCACGTGCTGACCGGGAAGGTCGTCGACAAGACCTTCAACGCCGGCACGAAGGTCGACACGGCCACCGTGGACCGCCGGAACATGACGTTCCTGTACAAGGACGGCGCGGACTTCGTGTTCATGGACGGCGACACCTACGACCAGATCACGGTGAACGCCGAGGTCGTCGGCGACAACGCGAACTACATGCTGGAGAACACCGAGGTCCAGGTCGCGGTGCACGAGAACGAGCCGCTCTACGTGGAGCTGCCGACCTCGGTCGAGATCCTCATCCAGCACACCGACCCCGGCCTGCAGGGCGACCGCTCCACCGGCGGCACCAAGCCGGCCACTCTGGAGACCGGCGCGGAGATCCAGGTGCCGCTGTTCCTCTCGACCGGCGAGAAGATCAAGGTCGACACGCGCGACGGCCGGTATCTCGGCCGCGTCTCGGCCTGATGGCCGAGGGGAAGCTCCCGCCGCACCCGAACCGGGGCGGCCCGATCAGCCGCCGCCAGGCCCGCCGGCGCGCGGTCGAGATGCTGTACGAGGCCGCCCAGCGCGACACCGACGCGGTCACGCTGCTGGCCGACCGCGTCGGCGCGGTGGAGGCGGACCCGGTCGCGGACTACACGATCACGGTCGTCGAGGGCGTGACCACCCACCGCGAGCGCATCGACGAGCTGCTCGCGCAACACTCCCAGGGCTGGACCCTGGAGCGGATGCCCCCGGTCGACCTGGCGGTGCTGCGGGCCGGAGTGTACGAGATGCTCTGGTCCGCCGACGTCCCGGACCCGGTCGCCATCGACGAGGCCGTCGGCCTGGCGAAGGAACTCTCCACGGACGACTCACCCCGGTTCGTCAACGGCGTGCTGGGCCGGATCGGCACCATCGCCGACCGGCTGCGGGCGGTGCTGTAGCGCCTCGGCGCCGGGTGGCGTGTCCGGGTGCTGGTGTTGAGGACCGGGCTGCTGGTGAGATGCGACGGTGTGAGGAGAACCCTCCGCTGGCGCGCCGAGCGGAGCTGATGGACGGTTCGCGCGAGGTGCTGAGTCGCGGCACGGTCCTGCCTTGCGCGCTGCGGTGATTGTGCCCGCCGGGTACGACACAGTGCGGCGCTGTGAAGGGGCCCTTCACAGACTCTGAGTCCGTGAAGGGCCCCTTCACAGCCTTCCGGTGATGATCGTTCGTTCTCCTGGCCGCTGAGGGCGAGTTCGGGAGCGCCCCGCGCGTACCCGCTCGCCTGCCGACCGGTTCGGAAGGCCGCGTTCTCCTGGTTTCCGGGGACGCGGCCTTCGCCGCGTCCGGGGGGTGCCGTCGTACCCGGCGGTGAGCAAAATCGCCCGACCCTCACCTGATCGGGTGAAAATCGATTCCGAACGCTGATGATCATGGTGGAGCGCCTGGTGGGCGAGTTGATCACCGTGTGCAGTGGTAACCCGGCAAAAGGGACGTTCATCGGGTGTTGATCACGGTGTGGAGCCGGATGACCGGCACCTTTCACCCGTCTCGACGGGCCTCGCGAGCGTGCGAGCGGATCCGTTCGCACGGGTGGGCGGGACGAGCCCCCATGTGGCTTGGCTGCGGTGCGCGAGCAGGCCCGGTGAACAGCCGGGCTACCACCCCGTGCGTTGCCGACAGGGTCGCCGTGCCCCGCTGGGCACTGATCCCGAGGCGGTCCGGCGCGTGGTGGGCGTTCCCGGCTTCCCCCTGCCGGGGACGCCCACCACGTCGCGCGCGATCCGCCTGCGGCGGATCAGTCCTCTTTGGACGGCCGGGCCTCCGGCGGCAGGACGCCCCAGTCGATGAGCTGCTCGGTGAGCTCGCCCGGGGTCATGTCGTAGATGATCGCCAGGGAGCGCAGGTCCTCGGTGCGGATGGAGAGCACCTTGCCGTTGTAGTCCCCGCGCTGGCTCTGGATGGTGGCCGCGTACCGGGCGAGCGGGCCGACCTTCTCCGCGGGCAGCTGTTGCAGCCGTTCGAGGTTGATCACGATCTTCGTGGCGGGTTCGGCACCCGAGGGCACCCGGCCCTCCGGCAGCAGTTCGACCACCGGGACCCCGTAGAAGTCGGCCAGTTCGGCCAGCTTCTGCACGGTGACGGCGCGATCCCCGCGCTCGTACGAGCCGACGACGACGGCCTTCCAGCGGCCGCCGGACTTCTGCTCGACCCCGTGCAGGGACAGTCCCTGCTGCTGGCGGATCCCGCGGAGCTTGGCCCCGAGCGCCTTGGCGTAATCGCCCATCTGGTGGTTCTCCGTTTCCTCACCCCACACCGGCCGGAACGACCGGGACGGGGACTCCTCGAGTCGAATACTCAGAGTAATGGTTACGCATAGTTGTCACCAGGTCAAGCGGAACGTCCGTCCGCGCAGGTGACGGGCCTGTTCGGACCACTCGGAAGGATGATTGACCGGCCCTGCTACTGTCGGTGCGGTTTCCGGCGCCGGCCGGAAGCCGACGTCCTTTAAGGACCCGTCCGGAGAGGCGGGGAAGGAGGTCCGCCTTGTCGTCACGTCCGCGTGGCGCGGCGGAGCCGGCGGGGCAGCGGGAGCTGCTCTCGGCCGGTGATGTCGCGCGCACGATAGCCCGGATGGCCCACCAGGTCATCGAGAAGACCGCCCTCGGGGCCGGTCCGCCCGAGAAGCACCCGGTGCTGCTCGGTATTCCCACCCGCGGCACCCCGCTGGCCGCCCGCCTGGCCGCCCGCATCGGCGAGTTCGCCGGTGCCGAGCCGCCGCACGGCGCCCTCGACATCACCCTGTACCGCGACGATCTGCGCCGCCGCCCGCCGCGCGCCCTTGAGCAGACGCAGCTGCCCGCGGCCGGCATCGACGACCGGGTGGTGATCCTCGTCGACGACGTCCTGTTCTCCGGCCGCACGATCGGCGCCGCCCTCGACGCGTTGCGCGACCACGGCCGCCCGCGTGCGGTGCAGCTGGCCGTGCTGGTCGACCGCGGGCACCGCGAGCTGCCGATCCGTGCCGACTACGTCGGGAAGAACGTGCCCACCGCGCGAGCCGAAGGCGTCTCCGTGCTGCTGTCCGAAACGGACGGCCGGGACGCGGTGCTGCTTCGCGCGCCGGAAGGAGAAACCCGGTGAAGCATCTGCTCGCCACCGACGGGCTGGACGCGGCCACCGCCACGGCCGTGCTCGACACCGCCGACGAGCTGAAGCACACGCTGCTCGGGCGCGAGGTGAAGAAGCTGCCGACGCTGCGCGGCCGCACCGTGATCACGTTGTTCTACGAGAATTCCACGCGCACCCGGGTGTCCTTCGAGATCGCCGGGAAGTGGATGAGCGCGGACGTGATCAACGTGTCCGCGTCCAGCTCCTCGGTGAACAAGGGCGAGTCGTTGCGGGACACCGCGCTCACCCTCGCGGCCGCAGGAGCCGACTGCATGATCGTCCGGCACCCGGCATCCGGCGCCGCGCACCGGTTGTCCGGCTGGCTCGCCGAGGCCGGTACTTCGGTGGTCAACGCGGGCGACGGCACGCACGAGCACCCGACGCAGGCTTTGCTCGACGCCGCCACGCTTCGAGAGCGTCTCGGCAGCCTGCAGGACCGCCGGATCGCGATCGTCGGCGACGTGCTGCACAGCCGCGTGGCGCGGTCCAACATCCACCTGCTGACCACGCTCGGCGCCGAAGTCGTGCTCGTCGCCCCGCCGACGCTGCTTCCGGTCGGCGTCGACAAGCTGCCCGTCACGGTGTCGCACGACCTCGACGCCGAGCTGCCCGCGGTCGACGCGGTGATGATGCTTCGCGTACAGGCTGAGCGGATGACTGGCGGGGGCCCAGGACAGAGTTTTTTCCCGTCGGCGCGCGAATACTCGATCTCCTACGGCCTCTCCGAGCGGCGTCAAGCGCTGCTCCCGGAGCACGCCGTGGTGCTGCACCCCGGTCCGATGCTGCGCGGGATGGAGATCGCGCACGCGGTCGCCGATTCTCCCGCTTCGGCTGTGACTGAACAGGTCCGCAACGGCGTACACGTGCGCATGGCGGTCCTGTACCACCTCTTGGCCAGTGAAGGAGCCGCTGCATGACCGCCGACGTACGTCCTCCCGCGGAGGCGGTATCGACCGCCTTGGTGATCAAGGGCGCCCGTCCGTACGGCGAGGGGGAGCCGGTCGACGTTCTCGTGCGGGACGGGGTGATCGCCGAGATCGGCTCGGTCACCGTGCCCGAAGGCGCGGAGGTGATCGAGGCCGCGGGACAGGTGCTGCTGCCGGGGTTCGTCGACCTGCACACGCACTTGCGCGAGCCGGGGCGGGAAGACACCGAGACCGTCGAAAGTGGTTCCGCCGCGGCCGCGCTGGGCGGCTACACCGCGGTGTTCGCCATGGCCAACACCGACCCGGTGGCGGACAACGCGCTGGTGACCGATCACGTGTGGCGGCGCGGGCAGGAAGCCGGGCTGGTCGACGTACACCCGGTCGGCGCGGTCACTGTCGGGCTCAAGGGCGAGAAGCTCGCCGAGCTGGGCACGATGGCGAAGAGCGTCGCGGGCGTACGGGTGTTCTCGGACGACGGCGTGTGTGTCGCCGACCCGCTGCTGATGCGGCGCGCGCTGGAGTACTCCACGGCGCTCGACGCGGTGATCGCACAGCACGCCGAGGAGCCGCGGCTCACTGTCGGCGCGCAGGCGCACGAAGGCGAACAGGCGTCCCGTCTCGGCTACCCGGGTTGGCCCGCGTCGGCGGAAGAGTCGATCGTCGCGCGCGACTGCCTGCTCGCGCTGCACGCGAACGCGCGGCTGCATGTCTGCCACGTCTCCACTGCGGGTACGGTCGACGTGCTTCGCTGGGCGAAGGAACGCGGTACCAAGGTGTCCGCCGAAGTGACTCCGCACCACCTGTTGCTCACCGACGATCGTCTCGAAACCTACGACCCGGTCAACAAAGTCAACCCGCCACTGCGCACCGGCAGCGACGCGGAACGGCTTCGCGCGGCGCTGGCCGAGGGCGTCGTCGACTGCGTCGCCACCGATCACGCGCCGCATGCCCCGCAGGACAAGGACACCGAGTGGAACGCGGCGCGGCCCGGCATGCTCGGCCTGCAGACCGCGCTGTCGGTGGTCGTGGAGACCATGGTGAAGCCCGGCCTGCTCGACTGGCGCGGCGTGGCCCGGGTGATGAGCGAACGCCCCGCCGAGATCGGCAATCTGCCCGAGCACGGCCGCCCGCTCGCCACCGGGGAACCCGCTAACCTGACGCTGGTCGACCCGGCGGCGGAGTGGACCGTGCGCGGCGCCGAGCTGGCCAGCATCGCGGCCAACACCCCGTACGAGGGAATGCGGCTGCCCGGCGTGGTGACAGCGACCCTGCTGCGCGGGCGGATCACTGCGCGGGAAGGGAAGATCCGCTGATGGAGCGCTTCTGGCTCGTGCTGGCGATCGTGGTTTTCTTCCTGCTCTGCCTGTACGGCATGTGGCTGGGCTGGCGGCGCAAGTCCCGGTCGCAGAGCGCCTGGGTGCCGCCGTTCCCGGAGGTTCCCGCGGAGCCGGGCGAGGTCGTGCTGGAGTCCACGGGGCTCTACCTCAGCACCACCATCGCGGGCAGCTGGCAGGACCGCGTGGTGACCCGCGGCGCCGGGCTGCGCACTGGCGCGGTGTGGCGGCTGCACCCCGAAGGCGTCGCCGTGGAACGCGGCGGCGCACCCGACTTCTGGATCCCGCGCGCGGCGATCACCGGCGCGCGCCGCGATTCCCGCATCGCGGGCAAGGTGATGGGCACCGACGCGCTGCTCGTGCTCACCTGGCGGCTCGGCGAGCTGGAGCTGGACACCGGGTTCCGCGGCGACGACCTCGAAGACTATCCACAATGGATTGACAAGCTTTCCCCCCACGACATCAAAGGAGGTGCCCAGTGAGCACCGCGAACGGCACCCGCGGCCCGGCCGCGCTGGTTCTGGAAGACGGCCTGATCTTCCGTGGCGCGGCCTACGGCGCCCGCGGGCGGACGCTCGGCGAGGCGGTGTTCTGCACCGGGATGACCGGCTATCAGGAGACCCTCACCGATCCGTCCTACCACCGGCAGATCGTGGTGCAGACCGCGCCGCAGATCGGCAACACCGGCTGGAACGACGAGGACGACGAATCGGCCCGGATCTGGGTCTCGGGGTACGTGGTCCGCGATCCCGCGCGCACGCCGTCGAACTGGCGCGCCACCCGCGGCCTGGACGACGAGCTGGTCCGCCAGGGCGTGGTCGGGATCTCCGAAGTGGACACTCGCACGCTGACCCGCCACCTGCGTGAGCGCGGGGCGATGCGGGCCGGGGTGTTCTCCGGCGAGGCGCTGGACACCGACGCGAAGATGGTCGAGCAGGTGCTGGCCGGCCCGCAGATGAAGGGCGCCGACCTGGCCGGCGAGGTCTCCACCGACCAGCCATACGTGGTCGAAGCCCGCGGCGGACGACGGTTCCGGGTGGCCGCGCTCGACCTCGGCATCAAGGCGAACACCCCGCGGCTGATGACCCAGCGCGGCATCGAGGTGCACGTGCTGCCCAGCCGCACCACCGCGGAGGAACTGCTCGCCCTGGCCCCGGACGGCGTGTTCCTGTCCAACGGCCCCGGCGACCCGGCCACCACCGAACACGCCACCGCGCTGACGAAAACCGTGCTGGAACAACGAATCCCGCTGTTCGGCATCTGCTTCGGCAACCAGATCCTCGGCCGCGCCCTGGGCCTGACCACGTACAAGATGCGCTACGGCCACCGCGGCATCAACATTCCGGTGATCGACGTGGCCACCGGCCGCGTGGCGATCACCGCGCAGAACCACGGCTTCGCCCTCGAAGGCGAGCCGGGGCAGCGCTTCGATTCGCCGTACGGCGCCGCGCAGATCAGCCACTACTGCCCGAACGACGACACGGTGGAAGGTGTGCGTGCGTTTGACGTGCCGGCGTTCTCGGTGCAGTACCACCCTGAGGCCGCGGCTGGTCCGCACGATGCGGCGCCGTTGTTTGACGAGTTCGTGAAGCTCATGGAGAAGAAGGCCTGATGACCGCGTCGGGCGGGTCGAAACCGGCGATCGAGCGCCTGCACATCCGCAATTACCGGGTGCTCCGCGACGTGACCTTCGAGACGCTGACTCCGTTGACAGTCCTTTTCGGACCGAACGGCAGCGGCAAGTCGACGGTCTTCGACGTCTTCGCCTTCCTCCACGAGGCCTTCACCACCAACCTGCGCCGGGCCTGGGACGGGCGGAATCGGATCGCCGAGATCCGGAGCCGGGGTGCCGAAGGCCCGGTGGAGTTCGAGCTGAAGTACCACGATCCCAGTACGAATCGGCTCATCACCTACCAGCTGGCGATCGATGAGGAATCGGGCTCGCCGGTGGTGGAGCGCGAACTCTTGCGGTGGACTACGAACCCGGGCCAGGGGCGGCCGACCGAGATCTTGAAGTTCTCGCGCGGCGAAGGTGCGGTCTACGACGAGCAGGCGGGCGCCAAGAGCCCGGAGCGGCTGGACAGCGCCGATCTCCTGGCCGTCAGCAGCCTCGGGCAGCTGAGCAGGTATCCGCAGGTCGCTGCCCTGCGGCGGTTCATCACCGGCTGGTACCTGTCCTATCTGAACATCGACCAGGTCCGGCAGCAGCCGATGGCGGGTCCCCAGGAGAAGCTGTCGGTCACCGGTGACAACCTGGCCAACGTCATCCAGTACCTGGCCGATCGCCATCCCGAGCGGTTGCAGGGCATCTTCGACGTCCTGAGCCAGCGGATACCGGGTCTGGAACGAGTCGATTCGGAGCAGATGCCGGACGGCAGACTGCTTCTGCGGCTCAAGGACCGGCCGTTCGACACGCCGATGCTGGCCAAGTTCATCTCCGATGGAACGTTGAAGTTGCTGGCCTACCTGACGGTGCTCTTCGATCCCGCCCCGGCACCGATCGTCGGCATCGAGGAACCGGAGAACCAGCTGCATCCGAGGCTGCTCTACCCGCTGGCCGAGGAGGTTCGCGCCGCTTCGGCGGAGAGCCAGATACTGGTGACGACGCACTCCCCGTACTTCGCGGATGCTCTCCGTCCGGAAGAGATGTGGGCGCTTTACCGCGATGAGGACGGCTTCACCCAGTGCTCGCGTGCGTCCGAGAACCGCCGGCTGATGGCGATGGTCGATGCCGGCGGGTCGTTGGGCAGCCTGTGGATGGAGGGCTACTTCGGGGTCGGGGATCCCTTGACTAGATCTGGGCGACCGATATGAACCTCGGTCCGCTGACCCTCGACGTACTGGTGGAAGAGCCGTCCGCGAAAGCGGCATTGGCGCACCTCGTCCCGAAGATCGTGCCCGGCGTCGCCTTCCAGGTCATCGGCTTCCAGGGCAAGACGACGATGCTCAAGGAGCTTCCTCAGCGGTTCGCGGGGTATGCGGCCCGAGTTCGGTGGGAGAAGGTGAAGGTCGCCGTCCTCGTCGATCGAGACGAGGAGAATTGCCGTGAACTCAAGGACCGGCTCCTGACGATGGCCAAGGACAAAGGGCTCACCGCCGTTTCGGCTTCCGCTGACCCGGACGTCCTGATCAGGATCGTCATCGAAGAACTGGAGTCGTGGTTCTTCGGTGACGTTCCCGCACTGCGTGCCGCTTATCCGCGGGTTCCGGCCTCGTTGCACAAGCAGCAGCCGTTCCGGGATCCCGACCGGATCGCCGGTGGGACCTGGGAGAGGCTGGGACAGGTGCTCGCCGCGCGTGGTTATCACCGGTCCGGATTGCAGAAGCTGCTCCTGGCATCCGACATCGCCCCGCACATGGACGTAGAGAACAACCGCTCCGCAAGCTTCCAGGCCTTCCGTGATGGTCTGCGGCGCCTGGTGAAAGAAGGAAACTGATGCCCAAACGGACGGATATCCGGCACGTGCTGGTGATCGGCTCCGGGCCGATCGTGATCGGGCAGGCCGCCGAGTTCGACTACTCGGGGACGCAGGCCTGCCGGGTGCTGCGCGGCGAAGGGCTGCGGGTGAGCCTGGTGAACTCCAACCCGGCCACCATCATGACCGACCCCGAGTTCGCCGACGCCACCTACATCGAGCCGGTCACGCCCGACTTCGTGGAGAAGGTGATCGCGGCAGAAAAGGACGCGGGGCGGCCGGTCGATTGTCTCTTGGCCACGCTCGGCGGGCAGACCGCGTTGAACTGCGCGGTGGCTCTGCATGAGCGGGGCGTGCTGGAGCGCTACGGCGTGGAGCTGATCGGCGCGGACATCGACGCCATCCAGCGGGGTGAGGACCGGCAGAAGTTCAAGGACATCGTGCGCACGATCGGTGGCGAGGTGCCGCGCAGCCGGGTGTGCCACGACATGGCGGAGGTCCGCGAGACGGTCGCCGAGCTGGGGCTGCCGGTGGTGATCCGGCCTTCGTTCACCATGGGCGGGCTCGGTTCGGGGATGGCGCACACGGCCGCGGACCTGGAGCGGCTGGCCTCCACGGGCCTGGCCGAGTCGCCGGTGACCGAGGTACTCATCGAGGAGAGCGTGCTCGGCTGGAAGGAATACGAGCTTGAGCTGATGCGCGACAAGCACGACAACGTCGTGGTCGTGTGCTCGATCGAGAACGTGGACGCGATGGGCGTGCACACCGGCGACAGCGTCACGGTGGCGCCGACGATGACCCTGACCGACCGCGAGTACCAGCAGATGCGCGACGTCGGCATCGCGGTGCTGCGCGAGGTCGGCGTGGACACCGGCGGCTGCAACATCCAGTTCGCGTTCAACCCGGACGACGGCCGGATGGTCGTCATCGAGATGAACCCGCGGGTGTCGCGCAGCAGTGCGCTGGCCTCGAAGGCGACCGGGTTCCCGATCGCCAAGATCGCCGCGAAGCTGGCGATCGGCTACACCCTCGACGAGATCCGCAACGACATCACCGGCGAGACCCCGGCGGCGTTCGAGCCTGCTTTGGACTACGTCGTGGTGAAGGTGCCGCGGTTCGCCTTCGAGAAATTCCCCGGCGCGGACCCGACGCTGACCACCACGATGAAGTCGGTCGGCGAGGCGATGTCCTTCGGCCGCAGCTTCCCCGAGGCGCTCGGCAAGGCGATGCGCTCGATCGAGACCAAGGCCACCGGGTTCTGGACGCAGCCCGATCCCGGAGGCGTCACCCTGGAGTCCACTTTGGACGACCTGCGGGTGCCGCACGAGGGGCGGCTGTACGAAGTGGAGCGTGCGCTGCGGCTCGGCGCCACGGTCGAGCAGGTGCACGAGGCGTCCGAGATCGACCCGTGGTTCATCGACCAGATCGCGCTGATCGGCGAGGTCGGCGCGGAGGTCCGCGAAGCGCCGGTGCTGGACGGCGACCTGCTGCGCCGCGCGAAGCGCACCGGCCTGTCCGACCGGCAGATCGCGGCGCTGCGTCCGGAGCTGGCCGGCGAAGACGGCGTACGCACGCTTCGGCACCGGCTCGGCGTACGGCCGGTGTTCAAGACCGTGGACACCTGCGCCGCGGAGTTCGCCGCGAAGACGCCGTACCACTACTCGGCTTACGAGACCGATCCCGCGGCCACTTCGGAGGTCGCGGCGCAGGGTGACAAGCCGAAGGTGCTCATCCTCGGCTCCGGCCCGAACCGGATCGGGCAGGGCATCGAGTTCGACTACTCCTGCGTACACGCGGCGATCGCGTTGCGGGAGGCCGGATTTGAAGCCGTGATGGTCAACTGCAACCCGGAGACGGTGTCCACCGACTACGACACCTCCGACCGGCTGTATTTCGAGCCGCTGTCCTTCGAGGACGTACTCGAAGTGGTGCATGCGGAGCAGCAGTCGGGCACCGTCGCGGGCGTCATCGTGCAGCTGGGCGGGCAGACGCCGCTCGGGCTCGCGGAGCGGCTCGCCGACGCCGGGGTGCCGGTGGTGGGTACGCCGCCGGAGGCGATCAACCTGGCCGAGGACCGCGGCGCGTTCGGCGAAGTGCTGCGAAACGCCGGGCTGCCCGCGCCGAAGTACGGCACCGCGACGTCGTTTGAAGGTGCGAAGCGGATCGCGGACGAGATCGGCTACCCGGTGCTCGTACGGCCGTCGTACGTGCTCGGCGGGCGTGGCATGGAGATCGTCTACGACGAGGAGACGCTGGCCGGCTACATCCACCGCGCCACCGAGGTCACGCCCGAGCACCCGGTGCTTGTGGACCGCTTCCTCGACGACGCGATCGAAATCGACGTCGACGCGCTCTTCGACGGCGACGACCTGTACCTGGGCGGCGTGATGGAGCACATCGAGGAGGCCGGCATCCACTCCGGCGACTCGTCGTGCGCACTGCCGCCGATCACGCTGGGCGCGCAGGATCTTGAAGCCGTACGTCGCTCCACAGAGGCCATCGCGCGCGGCGTCGGCGTACGCGGGCTGCTGAACGTGCAGTACGCGCTGAAGGACGACGTGCTGTACGTGCTGGAGGCCAACCCGCGTGCGTCGCGCACGGTGCCCTTCGTCTCGAAGGCCACCGCGGTGCCGCTGGCGAAGGCCGCGGCGCTGGTTATGACCGGCTCCTCGATCAAGGATCTGCGCGCTTCGGGCGTGCTGCCCGCAGAAGGCGACGGCGGGCGGATGCCGGCCGATTCGCCGGTTGCGGTCAAGGAAGCCGTGCTGCCGTTCCACCGCTTCCGCACGCCGGAGGGACACGGCGTGGATTCGTTGCTGGGCCCGGAAATGAAGTCCACCGGCGAGGTGATGGGCGTGGACGTGTCCTTCGGGCAGGCGTTCGCGAAGTCGCAGCACGGCGCGTACGGCTCCCTGCCGACCTCGGGCCGGGTGTTCGTGTCGGTGGCCAACCGTGACAAGCGGTCGATGGTGTTCCCGGTGAAGCGGCTGGCCGATCTCGGGTTCGAGATCCTCGCCACGACCGGCACCGCGGAAGTGTTGCGGCGCAACGGGGTTCCCTGCTCCAGCGTGCGCAAGCACTACGAAGGATCGACCGAGGCCGAGCCGAACATCGTGGACGTGATCCTCGAAGGTGGCGTGGACATGGTCATCAACACGCCCTACGGGAACAGCGGTCCGCGCGTGGACGGCTACGAGATCCGCACCGCCGCGGTGTCGCGGGACATCCCGTGCATCACCACGGTGCAGGGCGCTGCGGCGGCCGTACACGGCATCGAGGCGCTGATTCGCGGAGACATCGGCGTACGCAGCCTGCAAGACCTGCAGGCCGCTCTGAAGGCGACGTCGTGACCGTACGGTTCGGGGCACGGCTGGCGGCTGCGGTCGCCGCCCGTGGCCCGCTGTGCGCCGGAATCGACCCGCATCCGGGCCTGATCGAGTCGTGGGGCCTTCCGCTGGACGCCAGTGGGCTGGAACGGTTCGCCCTCGGCGCCGCGGAGGCGCTGGGCGCGGTCGTTTCGATCGTGAAGCCGCAGTCGGCGTTCTTCGAAGCGTTCGGCCCGGCGGGCGTGGCGGTGCTGGAGCGCGTCATCGACACCGTGCACGACGCGGGCGCGCTGGTGCTGCTCGACGTGAAACGTGGCGACATCGGCTCCACTATGGCCGCGTACACCGCCGCGTACGTGGCCGAAAAGGCAGCATTTACGGCCGATGCGGCCACAGTTTCGCCGTATTTGGGTTTCGGGTCGCTCGACTCGGCCGTAGCAGCAGCACGTGAAGCGGGCAATGGGCTGTTCGTGCTTGCACGGACGTCGAATCCCGAAGCGCATGCGTTGCAGAGCGCGCGGCTGCCGGACGGCCGTACGGTGGCTCAGAGCGTCGTGGACGCGGCCGCGGAGCACAACGCAGGGGTGGAGCCTTACGGCGACGTCGGCGTGGTCGTAGGGGCGACCGTGGCGCCCGGAGAAGTGGATCTGGCGCGGCTCAACGGCCCGGTGCTGGCACCCGGGTTCGGCGCGCAGGGCGCGACAGTGGCCGATCTGCACGCGGTGTTCGGCCCTGACCTGCCCGGACTGCTGCCCGCTTCGTCCCGCGAGTTGCTGCGCCACGGACCGGACGCGGACGCGTTACGCCGTGCGGCGCAACGCGTTGCCGACCAGCTGGCGGGAATGCGGGAAAACGGCCTTTAGCAGGCCCCGAAATCCCGTTGTAGCGGCCACCCCCGCATTGTGGCCCCTGCTCAGGGGTGGGTACCGTCGCGTCACCCACCCAGATGTGAGAACTACCGGAGGAAAACGTGGCACTTCCCCAGCTGACAGAGGAACAGCGTGCTGCGGCGCTGGAGAAGGCCGCCGCCGCCCGCCGCATCCGTGCTGAGCTGAAGGAGCGGCTGAAGCGGGGCGGTACCACTCTGGTCGACGTGCTGAAGCAGGCCGAGGAGAACGAGGTTCTCGGCAAGATGAAGGTGTCGGCCCTGCTCGAGGCGCTCCCCGGCGTCGGCAAGGTCCGCGCCCAGCAGACCATGGAACGACTGGAGATCGCCCCCAGCCGCAGGCTCCGCGGGCTCGGCGACCGGCAGCGCAAGGCACTGCTGGCCGAGTTCAGCGGCGAGTGAGCGGCGCCGGTCGGGACCACCCGGTGACCCGGGGGACCGGCCACGACGGTGAGCCGGGGGCGAGAGAACTCTCCCGCCCCCGGCTCACCGTCGTCTCGGGGCCTTCCGGGGTCGGGAAGTCGAGTGTGGTGGGGCG
The DNA here is from genome assembly GCF_002564045.1 of Amycolatopsis sulphurea. NCBI lineage: Bacteria > Bacillati > Actinomycetota > Actinomycetes > Pseudonocardiales > Pseudonocardiaceae > Amycolatopsis > Amycolatopsis sulphurea. The sequence continues at coordinate 158,964 of NZ_PDJK01000001.1, forward strand.
GCTGCGGCTGCTCGATCCGGACATCTACTTCAGCGTCTCGGTCACCACCCGGTCCCCGCGGCCGGGCGAGGTGGAGGGCAGTCACTACCACTTCGTGGACGGCGCGGAGTTCGACCGGATGGTCGCGCAGGGCCGGCTGCTGGAATGGGCCGAGTTCGCCGGCAACCGGTACGGCACCCCGCGCGAGCCGGTGGAGCGGGCACTCGCCGAAGGCCGCCCGGCGGTGCTGGAGATCGAACTGCAGGGCGCGCGGCAGGTGCGCGCGGCGATGCCGGAGGCACGGCTGGTGATGCTGATGCCGCCGTCCTGGGACGAACTGGTCGGCCGGCTCACCGGGCGCGGCACCGAGGACGAGGCCGCGGTGCGCCGCCGGCTGGCCGAGGCGGAGCGCGAACTGGCCGCCGCCGGCGAGTTCGACGTGCGGCTGGTGAACGCCGACGTGGGGACGGCCGCGCAGCGGTTGCTAGACTTGATGACCGGTGGCGAACTCTCCGCCACCGCCATCCCGGACGATACGGAGTAGCACGAGTGGCTGTGCAACAGGCGACGCTGGAAGAGCTCGAAGGCATCACCAACCCGCCGATCGACGACCTGCTCGAGAAGGTCTCCTCGAAGTACGCGCTGGTGATCTACTCGGCCAAGCGGGCCCGGCAGATCAACGACTACTACGCGCAGCTCGGCGAGGGCCTGCTGGAGTACGTCGGCCCGCTGGTGGAGCCCGGTCCCCGGGAGAAGCCGCTGTCGATCGCGCTGCGCGAGATTCACGGCGGGCTGCTGGAGCACACCGAGGGTGAGTGACGCCCGGCCCAGGATCGTCTTGGGCGTCGGCGGCGGGATCGCCGCCTACAAGGCGTGCGAGGTCCTGCGGGGCCTCACCGAATCCGGGCACGACGTCCGCGTGGTGCCCACCGCCGCCGCGCTGAACTTCGTCGGCGCGGCGACTTTCGAGGCGCTGTCCGGGCATCCGGTGCACACCGGGGTATTCACCGACGTGCCTCAGGTGCAGCATGTCCGCGTCGGCCAGGAGGCCGACTTGGTGCTCGTCGTCCCGGCGACCGCGGACCTGCTGGCCAAAGCCGCGCATGGGCTGGCCGACGACCTGCTCACCACCACCCTGCTCACCGCCCGCTGCCCGGTCGCGTTCTTCCCGGCCATGCACACCGAGATGTGGGAGCACCCGGCCACCCGGGACAACGTCGCGCTGCTGCGCTCGCGCGGGAGCGTCGTCACCGAACCGGCCGCGGGCCGGCTGACCGGGGTGGACACCGGCAAGGGCCGGCTGGCCGACCCGGCCGAGATCGTCGACCTGGCCCGGTTGCTGCTCGAAGCGCCGCGGGCGCTGCCGCGGGACCTCACGGGCCTGCGCGTGGTGATCTCCGCCGGCGGCACCCGGGAGCCGCTGGACCCGGTCCGTTACCTGGGCAATCGCTCGTCCGGCAAACAGGGCTACGCGCTCGCCCGGGTCGCCGCGCAGCGGGGGGCAGCGGTCACGCTGGTCGCCGGGCACACCGACGCGCTGCCGCCGCCCGCGGGCGTGACTTTGCAGCGGGTGTCCACCGCGCTGGAGCTGCGGGCCGCGGTCCGCGCCGCGGCCGCCGAGGCCGACGTGGTGGTGATGGCCGCCGCGGTCGCGGATTTCCGGCCCGCCTCCCGAGCCGGCCACAAGATCAAGAAGTCCGACGACGCCCCGGATCCGGTCGTCACGCTGGACCGCAACCCGGACATCCTGGCCGAGCTGGTGCGCGAGCGCCGGGCCGGGCAGACGGTGGTCGGCTTCGCCGCGGAGACCGGCGACGAGCACGGCAGCGTGCTCGACCACGCGCGGGCGAAGCTGCGCCGGAAGGGCGCCGACCTGCTGGTGGTCAACGCGGTCGGCGACGGCAAGGCGTTCGGCACCGAGGACAATTCGGGCTGGCTGCTGGCCGCCGACGGCACCGAAGCGCCCATCCCGCTCGGGACGAAGGCCCGGCTGGCGGCCACATTGTGGGACGCGGTGGTGGTTTTGCGCTCGCGTTGACCGGCGGACGAGTTCCGCTCGGTAAGGTGGGTCAGGCAAACGGGGGGACCGGAGAGCGCTCTTCGGTACCGAGTCGAACCGAGGGAGTGGCGAAGTCGTGACTGGGTCCACGAAAAGACTGTTCACGTCGGAATCGGTCACCGAGGGTCACCCCGACAAGATCTGTGACGCGATCAGCGACTCGATCCTGGACGGGCTGCTCACGAAGGATCCGCGCAGCCGGGTCGCCGTCGAGACCCTGATCACCACCGGCCAGGTGCATGTGGCCGGTGAGGTGACCACCGAGGCGTACGCGGACATCCCGACCATCGTGCGGGACGTGATCCTGCGTATCGGCTACGACTCGTCGGCGAAGGGCTTCGACGGCAATTCGTGTGGTGTGAACGTGGCGATCGGCGCGCAGTCCCCGGACATCGCCCAGGGCGTCGACACCGCCTACGAGTCCCGGGTGGAGAGCGACGAGGACGAGATCAACCGGCAGGGCGCGGGCGACCAGGGCCTGATGTTCGGCTACGCCTGCTCGGACACCCCGGAGCTGATGCCGCTGCCGATCGCGCTGGCGCACCGGCTGTCGCGGCGGCTGAGCGCGGTCCGCAAGGACGGCGTGCTGCCCTACCTGCGCCCGGACGGCAAGACCCAGGTGACCATCGAGTACGCCGGGGAGCAGCCGGTGCGGCTGGACACCGTGGTGGTCTCCACCCAGCACGCGGACGGGATCGACCTCGAGCAGATGCTCGGCGTGGACGTCCGGCAGCACGTGGTGGAGCCGGAGCTGGCGGGCCTGGAGCTGGACACCACGGACTCGCGGCTGCTGGTGAACCCGACCGGCCGGTTCGTGATCGGCGGCCCGATGGGCGACGCCGGGCTGACCGGGCGGAAGATCATCGTGGACACCTACGGCGGTATGGCCCGGCACGGCGGGGGCGCGTTCTCGGGCAAGGACCCGTCCAAGGTGGACCGCTCCGCGGCGTACGCGATGCGCTGGGTGGCGAAGAACGTGGTCGCCGCGGGCCTGGCCGGGCGGGTCGAGGTGCAGATCGCGTACGCGATCGGCAAGGCCGCCCCGGTGGGCCTGTTCGTGGAGACCTTCGGCACCGAGACGGTGGACCCGAGCAAGATCCAGTCCGCCATCAGCGAGGTCTTCGACCTGCGCCCGGCCGCGATCATCCGTGACCTGGACCTGCTGCGCCCGATCTACGCGCCGACCGCGGCGTACGGCCACTTCGGCCGCCCGGATCTGGACCTCCCGTGGGAGAGCATCGCTCGCGCCGAGGCGCTGCGCTCCCTCGCCGGCGCCTGATCCCTCCGCTTTTGCTTGGCTGTGAAGGGGCCCTTCACGGACTCAGAGTCCGTGAAGGGCCCCTTCACAGCGTTCGGCAGCGAGGGTGTCGGGGTGGTCTGGTAAAGATCTCCGGGTGAGCAGCTCCGAATCCGCCCCGCTGTGGGACCTGCCGGAGCCTTCGCGCGCCGTGCCGGAGCCGAAGGCCCGACCGGCGAAGAAGAAGCCTGCCCGGTCCCGGAGAGGCCAGCTGCAGCCCGCGCCGGAGCTGCCGGTCGCGCGGGTCGTCGTCGATCTGCCGCTCGCGCATCTGGATCGGCCGTTCGACTACCAGGTGCCGGAGAAGCTGCACGAGACCGCGGTGCCCGGCTGCCGGGTGCGGGTGCGGTTCGCCGGTCAGCTTGTGGACGGCTACCTGCTCGAACGCACCGACACCACCGAGTACGAGCGGAAGCTGGCGTACCTGGAGCGAGTCACTTCGAGCGAGGCGGTGCTGCCGCCTTCGCTGCATGCGTTGTGCCGTTCGGTGGCCGACCGGTACGGCGGCACGCTGTCGGACGTGCTGCGCCTGGCATTGCCGCCCCGGCACGCGAAGGCTGAGGCCGAACCGCCCGCAGAGGCCGCGCCGGTGCCCTCGCCGCCAGACGGGACGGGCTGGGCGCGGTACGAGCGCGGCGGGGCGTTCCTGGACGCCGTAACCAAGGGCGGCCCGGCCAACGCCGTGTGGCAGGCCTTGCCGGGTGAGGACTGGCCTCGTCGGCTCGCCGAAGCCGCGGCCGCCGCGGCGGCGCAGGGCCGGGGCGCGGTACTGGTCGTACCGGACCACCGCGACCTTGCACGCGTCCACGAAGCGTGCGCGAATCTGTTGGGGGACAACGGAGTCGTCGCGTTGATCGCCGGGCTGGGGCCAGCCGAGCGGTACCGGCGCTGGCTCGCCGTGCTGCGGGGCGCGGTGCGCGTGGTGGTCGGTACGCGCGCGGCGATGTTCGCCCCGGTCGCCGATCCCGGTCTGTTCGTGGTCTGGGACGACGGCGACGATCTGCACCTTGACCCGCACGCGCCGTACCCGCATGTGCGAGACGTGCTGATGGATCGGGCGCACGCCACCGGATCCGCTTTGCTGGTCGGGGGATTCGCGCGGACCGCCGAGGCGCAGCTGCTCGTCGAGTCGGGCTGGGCGCAGGCGGTGCCGGCCGGCCGCACCGCGCTGCGGGCCGCGGCGCCGCGGGTCACGCCGGTGGGGGAAGACTTCGACGTCGCCCGGGACGAGGCTGCGCGGGTCGCCCGGCTGCCTGCGGTCGCCTTCGAGGCGGCCAGACAGGCGTTCGCCGCTGGGCTGCCGACGCTGGTGCAGGTGCCGCGGCGAGGGTACGTACCCGGGTTGGCCTGCGGACAGTGTCGGACACCCGCGCACTGCCGCCGGTGCGCCGGCCCGCTCGGGTTGCCGGGCGGTTCGGCGGACGGGGCGCCGCGGCCGCCCGCGTGCCGGTGGTGCGGCGTGCCGGAGACGGCGTTCCGTTGCCCGGCTTGTGGTTCGGTCCGGCTGCGGGCCGTGGTCGTCGGGGCGAAGCGGACTGCGGAGGAGATGGGCCGCGCGTTCCCCGGCGTACCGGTACGGACCTCCGGGGCCGCCGAGGTGCTGGCGACCGTGCCCGGCCGTCCGGCGCTGGTGGTCTGCACTCCGGGCGCGGAGCCGGTCGCCGAAGGGGGGTACGGGGCCGCGTTGCTGCTCGACGGCTGGGCGCTGCTGGGCAGGCAGGATCTGCGCGCGGCGGAGGAGACACTGCGCCGGTGGATGGCTGCGGCCGCGCTGGTCCGCCCCGCCCTCTCCGGCGGCCGGGTCGTGGTCGGCGCCGAGGCGGGCCTGCCGGTGGTGCAGGCGCTGGTGCGCTGGGATCCGGCCTGGCACGCCGGGCAGGAGCTGGAGCAGCGCCGCGAACTGGGCTTCCCCCCGGCGATGCGGATGGCGAGTGTGGAGGGCAGTCCGTCCGCGGTGGGTGCGGTGCTGGATGACCTGTCGTTGCCCGGCACCGGTGAGGTTCTCGGACCGGTTCCGCTCGGCGAGGAGGACGAGGACGGCAACGCTGTCCGGGAGCGTGCGTTGATCCGGGTCGCGCGTCCGGAGGGGCGTGCGCTGGCCGTGGCGGTGCACGAGGCGGCTGCTCGCCGGGATGCGCGGAAGGCTGCCGAGCCGATCCGGATTCAGGTGGATCCGCTGGATTTGATCTGATGTCGCGGAATCCTCCGGTGGTTGCGTACCGCTGGCGGCTGAGTCGGTTTGTGGCTGGGTTGCTGGATGATTGCCGTTGTCCGGCACCAGTTAGGGGTTTTTCGGTGTGGAGTATGAGGGTGGCGATGGTGTCCGGGAGCGTGCAGTGATTCGGGTCGTGCTGGGACGGCTGCGGAGTTGCTCCGGATTCGGCTGGATCTGCTGGAGGTGATCTGATGTCGCGGAACCCTCCGGCGGTTGCGTACCGGTGGCGGCTGAGTCGGTTTGTGGCTGGGTTCCTGGATGATGCCGTTGTCCGGCACCGGTGTTCGGTGTGGAGGTGTGGAGGTGCGGGTGGCGATGGTGTCCGGGCGTGTGCTGATCCGGATCGCGCTCGGAAAGCCGTCGAGCCGATCCGGATTCGGCTGGACCCGCTGGATGTGATCCGGCTTCAGGGAATCCCTCGAAGCCGGACGAGGGCATGACCCGGTTTCCTGCCGCGGCACCGACGCGTTCCAGCGAAGCCGCCCGGCGATCGACCGGCTGCGGACCGCTATCGGCACACCCTCTCTGGCGATCGCGCGATCCCGGGTGACGAGTGTCCGAAGTAGCCACCCCACGGTGGGTTTGCGTGACAAGTGCCGGAAAAGAGCCACCCGGACGGGTCAGGCCTGTCCCCCGGTGGGGGGCCGTCGACGTGGGTCCTACGCTGATGCACGATGCCGAAGACCGATCTGCGTGCCCGCGGGAGTCGACCCGGCGAGCGGGCGTCCGCCACTGCGATTCGTCCCGCCGGGTGGGCCGATATTCCGGCGCTGGCCGTCGTCCTCGGCGCGGCGGAGGAGTACTTCACCGGCCGGGTCGCGCGGCAGGAGGAGGGGCTCGGGATCCTGCTCACCGCGTGGTCGGCGGATCTGCCGGTCGGGAATCTGTACGTCTGGCTGGAAGCCGCCGAAGAGCCGCCGATCCGGCTGTTCCTGCCCGGAGTCCCGCTGCTGATGCACGCGGAAGTCCTTCCCGCGCACCGGAATCGCGGGATCGGGCGGGCGCTCATCCAGGCCGCCGAGGACCGGCTGGCGGGCCTCGGGTACGCGCGCTGCGCGCTGGCGGTGCGCACGGACAACGGCGAAGCAGCGCGGCTTTACCACCGGCTCGGCTACCGGGACTGGGGACACGGCACGGTCGCCTGCCGCGCGGAGAACCTCCTCCCGGACGGCAGCTTCGAGATCGAGACCTGCCACGTGCTGGTGAAGCCGCTCTGACTCAGCTTCGCCGTACCAGCCGGTCGATGCCCAGGGTGTGGAACGCTTCGTCGGCGTCGCGGTCCGCGTGCCGCTCGCGCAGCTCGGCGACATGGGCCTGCCAGGTGGCCCGATCCGTGTGCCACGCCTGCAGGAACCGGGTGCACAACGCGGCTGTGACCTTCTCCTCGTTGCGGCGCAACGCGCTACGCAGCGATTCGATCATGCCGGGCCGTTTGGCGAGGTCGAGCCGCGCCGCCGCATGTACCTGCCGCAGCGCGGTACGGATGAATTCCCGGCGGCTCTCCAGGAATCCCGCCCAGTACTCCTCTGTCGCGTCCGCCGGGCGCAGGCCCCGGTCGAGGAGGCCGTACAGCCCCTCGGCGAGCGTGTCGCCCAGCTCCTCGGACTCGGCCCGCCCGGGTTCGTACGGGTCGTACACCGACTGGTGCGCGCTGCCGATCAGCGCGGTCGGCCGTAGCCCGGCGTCGTCGAGCAGGAAGAACCAGTCTTCGTTGTAGACGTCCGGGAAGAACGAGCTGAAACAGCGGCGTCCCACGACCAGCGCCCCGCCGCCGACGAAGGTGTCCTGCTGCCCGCCGGACTCGCGGTAGGCGTGGTAGACGACGGAGTTGTCCGGCATGCCGGCATTCGCGAGGCCGACGGCGGCGTAGCGGTCCAGCAGGCCGGCCGCCTCGCGCAGGTCGGCGGGCCGCGGCAGGCGGATGTCGTCGTCGAGAAACGCCACCCTGGCCCAGCCGGACAGGTCGGCGACGAGCAAGCCCAGGTTGCGCTTGAAACTCGTGTCGGGGTGGTGGAGCAGGTCCTGCGCGGCGAGCAGCCGGGTGGTGGCGAACTCCGGCACCACGCCCGCCGGGACGTGCCCGGTGTCGATCGCGAATGCCCGTACCCCGGCCTCCGTCGCGGCCCGGACGGCCTTCGCCGCGTCGCCGTTGTGACTGCACAGCAGGAGCAGGGTGGCGTCGGTCTCCCGGGCGGCGGCGCAGGCGTGTACGAGGTCCGAGCGGCCGTTGGGTACGACGATGGCATCCAGATCGGCTTCGGGGACGGTTCCGGCTTCGACTTCGGCCAGCAGGCGTCGGCGGGTGCCGCGGTCCTCCCGCGGGCTGCCGGCCGTGGTCACGGTCAGTTCGTCTCCGGCCATTCGTGCAGCCGGTGGGCCGCCAGCGTCCAGTCGGGGGTGAGCCCCTGGTTGTTGAAGATCGGCACCCGGCTGAGGATGCTGAAGGACGGTACCCCCGCGAATCGCCGGTCCAGGTGCTCCTGGTTGCGGTCGCGGAAACGCGGATCGGTCAGCGCTCGCACGGCGCCCAGCGTACCCCGGCCGTACATGCCATTGCACACTGTCACGGTGCGTTTGCGGTTGAGCGGGTTCGGCCCGCGGTAGAACAGCGCGATGTCCTCGACCACGGCGCCGTCCGGGGACACCTGAGTGTTGAAGTGCTCGATGGCGCCGTCCGGCCGCGTCACCACGAAGCCGCCGAAGCCGTCGTCGTCCCCGTCGCCGCGGCCGACCTGGCGTACCGGCGCGTCGATCAGCGCGAGCAGCTCCTTGGTCTGCGGGTTCCAGTCCACCCCGCCGAGCAGCACGAGGTGCGCGGTGTACTCCTTGGGACGCAGGGGGACCCGCTGGTTCGCGGTGCGGAACGAGACGTTGTTGGTGGGGTTGCAGGCGCGGATGTGTCCGTACAGCTCGATCAGCGCGTCGGGATCGGCGTAGCTGAACAGCTGGGCGTAGTCGGGGCTGGCCGGATCGGCGTACTCGATCCGCCGGTTCTCGGGCAGCTGCGACACCACGAGTACGACGTCCTCTTTCGCCGGGAACCGCCAGAGGTTGCCCGGGGCGAACTCCGCGACGGGGCTGCCGGGCTCGTCGGTGCTCCCGCGCAGCCCGGCCAGCTCCGTACGCAGCTGCTCGCGGCGGCGGCGTTCCTCCTCCGTCAGCTCCGCGACCGGCAGCAGCCGGTCCTCAGGTCCCTCGATCGACCGCCGGGTGGCGAAGAAGGTGGCGTACGCGTCGAGCCGGAAGGTGGGCGGGCTGACCGGGGTGGCGGTGTTCTCCCACGACGACAGCAGCCCGTTGCTCACCCCGAACACGTCGGCGAGCCGGCGCTGCGTGATCACGACGCCCGGCCAGCTCTCCTTTCGCAGCGCGCGGAGGCGGCCGGCGAGGGCGGGACTCGGCTGGGACACTGTTCAGGCCCTTCAGTGAAGTTCACTAAACTGTGAGTGACAGTGATTGTACAGGGTTTTTCGGGCTCGGCTGGGGTGTGTGCCGCGTGCCGACAGGGTGATTTCAGGGGTTGTTTAGTTCAGGTGGCCCAGGGGAAGTTTTAGGCGGGACTTAAGCCGGTGGCTCTGTTCAGCGTCGACCGGAGCCTTTATAGTTTGTCTTGTGAAAGTCTACTAGATTTCAGTAGCCACCTGAACAGAGGGGGTGGGCCGTGGACACCGCAGTGCTGCACGTACCGCTGCACCGGGCGATCCTGGTGGTCGACATCGAGGGCTCGACCACCCGGACCAACCCGGCCCGGGCACAGCTGCGCGCGATCCTGTTCGACCTGCTCGACGAGGCATTCCGGGCGGGCGGGATCACCGAGGGGTTCCGCGACCCCTTCGTGGACCGCGGCGACGGGGCGCTCTGCCTGGTCCGGCCGGTCGACGAGGCACCGAAGACGGTGCTGCTCGCGGGGGTGGTGCCCGCGCTGGCCGAACTGCTGGCGCGGCACAACGCGGACCGGCCGGAGGCGGCCTTCCGGCTCCGGGTGGCGATGCACGCCGGCGAGGTCCACTACGACGGGCACGGGCCGTACGGCGAGGATGTCGACCTCGCCTGCCGGCTGCTCGACGCGCCCGAGCTGCGCAAGCGATTGCGCAACACCGCGGGGCCGCTCGCGCTGGCCGTTTCGGAAGCCATCCACTGGTCGGTCGTGCGGCACGGGTACGCCGGTATCGATCGCACCGCGTTCACGCACGCCTTCCACGTGCGAGTGGGCGGTAAGCGGATGCGGGGCTGGCTGCGGACCGCGGAAGGGACCGGGGCCACTGGGCCGGGCCGGCGCCGGGCGGGGCTCACCGCGTGACGAACCCGGGAGGCGACCCGTGGAGACGACCGGATTCTGGCCTGCGCTCGGCGCCGCCGAGCAGGGCAAGGTGGCCGAGCTGGCGATCCGTCGCGCGTACCGCCGGGGCGACGTGGTCTGCCGGGAGGGCGACCGGTCCGCGATCGTGCTGCTGCTGTTGTCCGGGCACGTCCGGATCAGCAACACGACCTCCGACGGCCGCGAGGTTCTGATCGCCGTACGCGGTGCGGGGGACGTGGTCGGGGAACTGGGGGCGATTGACGGCGGGCCGCGTTCGGCGACCGTGGCCGCGCTGGACGAGCTGGACGCGCTCGTCGTGCCGGCTGCGCGATTCGCCGCGCTGTGCCGCCGCGAACCGGCGATCTCCTGGGCGTTGCTGCTGGTCCTGGCCGACCGGATGCGGGACATCGGGCGGCAGCGGCTCGATGTCGGCGGCGGCACGATCACCCGGCGCGTCGCCGCGCAGCTGATGCAGCTGGCCGTTCAGCATGGGGTACGCCGGGGTGAGGATCTCGTCGTCGCGATCCCCGGTACGCAGGCGGAACTCGCTGCCACGGCGGCGGTTTCGCGTGAATCCTGGGCACGGGTGACCCGGGAGCTGCGTGGCCGCGGGGTGCTCAGCACGGCGCGTGGCCGGATCGTGATCCACCGGCTCGCCGAATTGGGCAGGCTCGCCCGCTGAGTTTCGGTGAACGTGTCTGCTGACACAGATTTCTTTGCCGCACAGGGGAATCCTGAGAGTACACACTCTGAGGGAGGCAGCCATGGACCCGTTTCTTCCCGCCCCGCAGCCGATTCGCTGGCGACGCGGGGTCTACGCGGCGGCGCTGGTGATCCTGTGCACCGTCGCGGACCTGTGGGCGCTGCTCGTGCTGGTGCGGCTCGCCCCGCCGGACGGCCTTGTCGGGCAAGCGATTCTGGTGCTCGGCGTCGGCTCGGTGATCTCGCTCGGGCTCGGCTGGCGCTGGGCCTTGCGGCTCGGTTCGGAGCGCAGGCACGCACTGGAGATCCGCCGCGAGGTCGAGGCCTGGCGCGCGGCCGACCGTGAGTACGCGGCCGATCGTGAATATCCGGCCGTCGAGCGCGTGTTCGCCCAGCGGGGCCGTCGATGAGCACCCTGGCCGCCGCCGGTGCCGACTCGTCGGCGGGCATCCTCGTGCTGGTCATCGTGGCGTTCGTCGTGCTGATCCGGGTCGCCTTGCGGCTGGTCGGATTCGTCACGAAGCTGGCCGCGGCGACGGCCTCGCTCGCCGTCGTCGCGATGGCGGTCGGGGGACTCGGCGGGCTCGCCACCCTGACCGTGGCCGCGCTGCGGTAATCGCGGCGAAAGGTAAGCAGCGCAACGATTTCCGGAGTACCCGGGAACCCGGTCCCGCACGCGGCGGGAACCGGGTCTTTTCGTTTCGGGCCGGTTCCGTGTCGTTGGCCTCAGCCGGCCAGCTGCCTGCGCACCTCGGCCGCCACGCGCGCGCCCTCCGCACGGCCCGCGATCTTCGGCTGCACCGCCTTCATCACCGCACCCATCCCCGCCATCCCGGACGCCCCGGTCTCCGCCACCGCGGCCGTCACGAGCGACTGCAGCTCTTCGTCGCTCAGCTGCGCCGGCAGGTACGCGGTCAGGACCTCCGCTTCGGCACGCTCGTGTTCAGCCGACTCCGCGCGGCCGGCCTTCTCGAACGCTTCGGCGGCTTCGCGGCGCTTCTTCACTTCGCGAGTGATGATCTTCACCACGTCGTCGTCGGACAGCGTGCGGGCAGTCTTGCCGGCGGTCTCCTCGTAGCCGATCGCGGCGAGGGTCAGGCGGAGCGTCGCCGAACGCAGCTGGTCACGGGCCTTGATCGCGGTCGTCAGGTCGGCGTGCAGGGTCTCCTTGAGCGTGGTCATGCCCCGATCCTGGCACCCGCTCGTCCCGGCCGCGCCGCGCCTGGCCGGTCCGGCGGCCGACCGCCACCCTCACCCGTGCGGTCCGCGCCGTGCTCCCTAGACTCATGCCTGATGTCCGACCAGCATGAATTCCCCCTTTTCCCGCCGGAGGTGCGGTGATGCGGCTTGTCTTCGCCGGCACCCCCGATCCCGCGGTGCCCGCCCTGCGCGCTCTGCTCGACTCGTCCCGGCACGAGGTCGTCGCGGTCGTCACGCGCCCGGATGCCCAGGCCGGGCGTGGCCGCAAGGTGCTGCGCTCGCCCGTCGGCGCGCTCGCCGGCGAGCACGGTATCGAGGTGCTCACCCCGGCCAAGGCGGGTGACCCGGCCTTTCTCGCGCGGCTGCGCGAGCTGGCCCCGGACGTGTGCCCGGTGGTCGCCTACGGGGCGCTGCTGCCCCAGTCCGCGCTCGACATTCCCGCGCACGGCTGGGTGAACCTGCACTTCTCGCTGCTGCCCGCGTGGCGCGGTGCGGCGCCGGTGCAGTCCGCGATCCGCGCGGGCGACGAGATCACCGGCGCGTCCACCTTCCGGATCGTGAAGGAACTCGACGCCGGGCCGGTGTTCGGCGTCGTCACCGAGGCGATCGGCCCGGTCGACACGGCGGGCGCGCTGCTGGAGCGGCTCTCGCACTCCGGTGCGGACCTGCTGCGGTCCACCGTGGACGGGATCGAGGACGGGACCCTGCAAGCGGTCGCCCAGCCCGGCGAAGGCGTCAGCTACGCGCCTAAGGTGTCCGTGGAGGACGCGCGGGTATCCTTCGCCGATCCGGCGGCGGCCGTCGATCGGCAGATCCGTGCGGTGACGCCGGATCCCGGCGCGTGGGCGGAATTCCGCGGCGAACGGGTCAAACTGGGACCGGTCACCGTGCTCGACGAGCCCGGCCCGCCGCCCGGCGAGCTGGTCGTGGAGCGCAAGCGCGTCCTGGCCGGCACGGCGACGAAACCGGTGCGGCTGGGCGAAGTCCAGGCAGCGGGCAAGAAACGGATGGCGGCCACCGACTGGGCGCGCGGAACGCGGATCGAAGAAGGAGAGCGCCTGCGGTGAACGAACGTGGACAGCGGAGGCCGGACCGGCCGCAGCGGAGCCGCCCGGCGCCGCGCAAATCGGGACCGCGTCGTCCGCCGGAGATCGACCCGGCCCGGCAGGTCGCGTTCGACGTACTGCGCGCAGTACGGGAGAAGGACGCGTACGCCAACCTGGTGCTGCCGCAGCTGCTGCGCGAACGCCGGTTGAACGGCCGTGACGCGGCGTTGGCGACGGAGCTGACGTACGGCACTTCGCGGGCGCAGGGGTTGCTCGACGCGGTGATCGCGGCCTGCGCCGACCGTCGGATCGAGAAGACCGATCCGGTGGTGCTCGACGCGCTGCGGCTGGGCGTGTACCAGCTGCTGCGTACCCGGATCCCGGAGCACGCCGCCGTGGGGTCCACTGTGGACCTCGTACGGGCGGAAGCCGGTTCGTGGGCAACGGGATTCACCAACGCGATCCTGCGCACCGTGTCCGGGAAGGACGAGGCGCAGTGGCTCGACGAGCTGGCGCCGGACGAGTCCGCCGACCCGATCGGTGCGTACGCGCTGCGCACCGCGCACCCCCGCTGGGTGGCCCGGTCGTTCGCGGAAGCGCTGGGGGACAAGGGTGCGGAGCTGAAGGCCGCGCTCGAAGCCGACGACGAACGGCCCGAGGTGCACCTGGTCGCCCGGCCCGGCGAGATCAGCGCCGACGAGCTGGCCGCGATCACCGGGGGCGACCTGGCGCCGTACTCGCCGTACGGCGTGCGGCTGCCCGCGGGCGCGGGTGACCCCGCGGACGCCGAGCCGATCCGGGAACGGCTGGCCGCGGTCCAGGACGAAGGCAGCCAGCTGTGCGCTGTCGCGGCCACGAAGGCGCCCCTTGAAGGTTCCGACGAGCGGTGGCTCGACCTGTGCGCGGGGCCCGGTGGTAAGGCCGCGCTGATGGGTGCGCTCGCGAAGATCAGCGGCGCGCACGTCGACGCTCTCGAGAAGGCGCCGCACCGCGCGCGGCTGGTCGAGAACGCCACCGTGGGCCTGCCGGTCACCGTCCACATCGGCGACGGCCGGGAGTCCGAACTCGAACCCGGTTACGACCGGATTCTCGTCGACGCTCCGTGCAGCGGCCTCGGCGCGCTGCGGCGCCGTCCCGAAGCGCGCTGGCGACGCAAGCCGTCGGACGTCGCGGACCTCACGAAGCTGCAGGGCGAACTGCTCGTGGCCGCGCTGGATCTGCTCCGGCCGGGCGGCGTCGTCACGTACGTCGTGTGCTCGCCGCACCTGGCCGAGACCGAGGGCGTGGTGGGGGAGACGGCCCGTCGTACGAAGTCCGAGGTGCTCGACGCGCGGGCGTTCTTCCCCGACGTGCCACAGCTCGGCGAAGGGCCGTACGTGCAGCTGTGGCCGCATCGGCACGGTACGGACGCAATGTTCTGCGCAGTCCTGCGCAAGCCGTGACGGATCTGGGGCTGGTCGCCAGCTCGTGCGGTGGGCTCGATACCCGCTTCACCGCCGAGCTGGCCCGTCCCGCGTTCGTGCGCGGCTGGCGGCTCGCGATCACCCTCACGCCCACCGCCGGGCGCTGGCTGGAGACCGCGGGCGGCCTGTGAGGGGACCTGCGCAGACTGCGGAGGTCCGTGAAGGGCCCCTTCACGGACTCTGAGTCTGTGAAGGGCCCCTTCACGGACCCGGGACAGGTCTGGCGCACACCACGAGGTGGTCGCGCGTCTCGAGCACCGCTTCGCCTGCTGCCGGTCGTGATCGATCGAGATGGCAGGCGCCGTCGATGATGACGCGGACGCCACGGCTCTCTCCGCTGATCACGGGTCCTCGACCAACTTTGCCGGGACCATGGCTCTCCTCAGTGCTCTTCGTCCGGAAGGTCCGGTGGTCACTCATTGGTTCCGGCGCAGCTGTTGTGCGTGGATCCTCCGGATGAGCGGCAAGAGACCGAAAAGCGAACTTCCGCCCGCTCGGCCGGTGAACGGCCGTCAGCCGGGGACTCCTACACTCGGGCCGTGGCTCACCCCCTCATCGCACCCAGCATCCTGTCCGCGGACTTCGCCCGGCTCGGCGAGGAAATCGCGGCCGTGGCCACTCCCGGCCCGACCCGGGCCGACTGGGTGCACGTGGACGTGATGGACGCGCACTTCGTGCCCAACCTGACGCTCGGCCTGCCGGTGGTGCAGTCCCTGCTGAAGTCCACCGACGTGCCGGTCGACTGTCACCTGATGATCGACGACCCGGATCGCTGGGCGATCGGCTACGCCGAAGCCGGTGCGTACAACGTGACTGTGCACGTCGAAGCCGCGAAGGACCCGGTGAAGCTGGCGAAGGACCTGCGCGCCGCGGGCGCGAAGGCGGGCCTGTCGATCAAGCCGGGTACGCCGCTCGAAGCGCACCTGGACACCCTCAAGCACTACGACACGCTGCTGGTGATGTCGGTCGAACCGGGCTTCGGCGGGCAGTCGTTCATCCCGGACGTACTGGAGAAGGTGCGTACCGCTCGCCGTCTCGTGGACACGGGGCACCTCAAGCTGATCGTCGAGATCGACGGCGGGATCAACGCCGACACCATCGAGCAGGCCGCCGAAGCCGGCGTCGACTGCTTCGTGGCCGGCTCCGCCGTGTACGGCGCGGACGACCCGGGCCGCGCTGTCGCCGCCCTGCGCGAGCAGGCCGCGCGCCACCGCGTGGGCTGAGCGCGACCCTAGGGCCGGGCGGGTGTTGGATGGAGGGACCACCGGGACGGTGGGCCGGTGAGGGAGGCAGCAGTGTTCACGGGAATTGTCGAAGAGGTCGGCGAGGTCACCGCGGTCGAGCAGCTGGACGGTGCGGCCCGGCTGACCGTACGCGGCCCGCTGGTCACCTCGGACGCCGCGCACGGCGACTCGATCGCGGTGAGCGGGGTGTGCCTGACCGTCGTCACGGCCTCCGGCGGCGAGTTCACCGTGGATGTGGTGAACGAGACACTGCGTCGTTCCAGCCTCTCGAAGGTGGCCGTGGGCGACACGGTCAACCTCGAACGCGCGACGCCGGCCGGCGGACGGCTCGGCGGGCACATCATGCAGGGGCACGTGGACGGTACCGGCGTGTTCCTCTCCCGGGACGAGCAGGGCTTGACCACGTTCGAGCTGCCCGCGGCCCTTTCCCGGTACGTCGTGGAGAAGGGCTCGATAGCGGTGGACGGGGTGTCGCTCACCGTGGCGAGCGTGTCCGCGGACCGGTTCTCGGTGGCGCTCATCCCGACCACGCTGGAGGTCACCACGCTCGGCCGCCGCGAGAGCGGGGACCCGGTGAACCTGGAAGTCGACGTCGTCGCCAAGTACGTGGAGAAGCTCACTACCCCATACGTGGGTGTGAGCGCGCACAATGAGTGACGTCGACCCCAGAGCAGGTGAGGAGCATTCGTGAGCGAGACGAAGGCAGCGGCCGAACCGAAGGCGGGCTGGACCCCGTGCGGGGTGGCAGGGGGGGTCGACGTGGACACCATCGAAGCGGCGATCGCGGACATCGCGGCCGGGCGCCCGGTCGTCGTCGTCGATGACGAGGACCGCGAGAACGAGGGCGATCTGATCTTCGCCGCCGAGATGGCGACGCCGGAGCTGCTGGCGTTCATGGTGCGCTACACCTCGGGGTACGTGTGCGTCGCGCTCACCGAGCAGGAGGCGGACCGGCTCGACCTGCCGCCGATGTACCACACCAACCAGGACCAGCGGGGCACCGCGTACAGCGTCACGGTCGACGCCGCGGACGGCATCACCACGGGCATCTCGGCCGCGGACCGCGCGCACACCACGCGCCTGCTCGCCGACCCCGAGGCGACCGCGAAGGACTTCCGCCGCCCCGGGCACGTGGTGCCGCTGCGTGCGAAAGAGGGCGGCGTGCTGCGCCGCCCCGGGCACACCGAGGCTTCCGTGGACCTCGCCCGGCTGGCCGGGCTGCACCCGGCCGGGGTGCTCTGCGAGATCGTGTCGCAGAAGGACGAGGGCGACATGGCCCGTCGCGACGAGCTGGAGGTGTTCGCGGCCGACCACGACCTCAAGATGATCACGATCGCCGATCTGATCGCCTACCGGCGGCGCACCGAGAAGCAGGTGGAGCGCGTCGCGGAGGCGCGGATCCCGTTGGCGGCGGGCACGTTTCGCGCGGTCGGCTACGACAGCCTGCTCGACGGCATCGAGCACGTCGCATTCGTGTACGGCGAAGTCGGCGACGGCGAGGACATCCTCGTACGCGTGCACTCGGAATGCCTGACCGGCGACGTGTTCGGCTCGCTTCGCTGCGACTGCGGCCCGCAGCTGGAGGCGGCGCTGCAGGCGGTGGCGGACGAGGGCCGCGGCGTCGTGCTGTACATCCGCGGGCACGAGGGCCGTGGCATCGGCCTGCTGCACAAGCTGCAGGCGTACCAGCTTCAGGACGACGGCGCGGACACCGTGGACGCGAACCTCGCCCTCGGCGTGCCCGCGGACGCGCGCGACTACGGCACCGGCGCGCAGATCCTCTGCGATCTGGGCGTGCGTTCGATGCGGCTGCTGACGAACAACCCGGCGAAGCGGGTCGGCCTGGAGGGTTACGGGCTGCGGGTCAGCGGACGCGTGCCGCTGCCGATCTCGCCCAACCCGGAGAACCTGCGGTACCTGCGTACCAAGCGGGATCGGATGGGGCACGACCTCGCGCAGCTGGAGCACTACGACCAGGTCGGCGCGACGAGGCCGGGAGCCGAAGAGGGGAACGAGCGATGAGCGGCGAGGGGCGGCCGGAGGCCGCGCTCGACCTGAGCGACTGCAAGGCGTTGCGGCTGGCCGTCGTGACCACCCGCTGGCACGCGAAGATCGCCGACGCGTTGCTGGAGCGTGCGCTGGCTGCGGCGAAGGAAGCGCAGCTGGAAGAAGAGCCCACGGTCGTCCGCGTCGCGGGCGCAGTAGAGCTGCCCGTGACGGCGCAGGCGCTGGCTCGCAACCACGACGCGGTCGTCGCCCTGGGCGTGGTGATCCGCGGGGGCACGCCGCATTTCGAGTACGTGTGCGACGCGGTGACAGCCGGGCTCACGCGGGTTGCGCTTGACGAAGGCACTCCGGTCGGCAACGGCGTGCTCACCTGTGACACCGAGCAGCAGGCGCTGGACCGCTCGGGCCTGCCCGGCTCGGCGGAGGACAAGGGATACGAGGCGACCGTGGCCGCCCTCGACACCGCGCACGTGCTGCGCGGACTGCGGCAGCCGTGGACCGAGCGGGGATTCGTGTGAGTACAACGGTGACCGAAACCGACAAGAGTGCCCTGGTGGTCCGCCCGCGCCGTGCCCTGATCATGTGCAGCACGCTGGCGGTCCTATTGCTCACCGCGTTCGTCGTGGTGGCCGTGCTGCTGCGCAGTTCGCACACCGGCGTCGTGTTCGAGGCGTCCGATCAGGTGGCGATGATCGGCATTGGCGTACTGCTGTCGTTCGGCACCATGCTCTTCGCGATGGCCCGCGTCCGCGCGGACGCCACGGGCATCGAGGTACGCAACGTACTGGCGAGGCGGCGCTTCGCGTGGGACGAGGTGCTGTCGGTCAGTTTTCCGGACGGCGCCTCGTGGGCGCGCCTGGAGCTGCCCGACGACGAGTACTTCTCGGTGATGGCCATCCAGGCGGTGGACCGTGAACGTGCCGTGCTCGCGGTGCGCGCGTTGCGTCGTCTGCACCGCTCGGCGACGGGTTCCTGACGCGCCGGTCGCTCAGAGCTCCAGATCCACGACGATCGGTGCGTGATCGGAAGGGCCTTTGCCTTTACGGGCCTCCCGATCCACGTACGCGTCGCGTACAGCGCCGGCGAAAGCGTTGTTCGCGTACACCAGGTCGATGCGCATTCCCCGGTTGTTGGGGAAGTTCCCCGCGCGGTAGTCCCAGTAGGTGAACGGGTGATCGTACTTGAGCGGCCGAGGGAAGACGTCCGACAGCCCCGCTTCGCGCAACGCCGTCAGCGCCGCGCGTTCCGGCTCGGTCACGTGCGTCGAGCCGGCGAACGCTTCGATGTCCCACACGTCGGCGTCGTCCGGTGCGACGTTGAAATCGCCCAGTACGGCGAACGGCCGGTCCGTCGACAGCTCAGTGCCGACGAGACCGTGCAACGCCGACAGCCACTCAAGTTTGTAGGCGTAGTGCGGATTTTCCGGCTCACGGCCGTTCGGCACGTACACCGACCACACCCGTACGCCGCCACATGTCGCGCCCACCGCGCGGGCTTGGGACTCACCGTCGAACTGCGGCTCGCCGGGTAACCCGCGTACGACGTCTGCGAGCCCCACCTTCGACACGATCGCCACACCGTTCCACCGTCCGAGCCCGTACGCGGCAACCTCGTACCCCAGCGCCCGCACCGGTTCGACAGGAAACGCTTCGGTGGTGTTCTTCAGCTCCTGCAGACACAGCACGTCCGGCGCGGTGTGCTCCAGCCAGTCGAGCACCCGGGGCAGCCGGGGCACGATCGAGTTCACATTCCACGTTGCGACGCGCATGCGGCCGAGCATCCCACACGCTGTGCCCCACCGGAGCTGGAGCGGGACGCCCGGCCGCAGTGGTCACACGCCCGCGGTGCTCTTGATCCACGAGCGGCTGTTCGCGACGCTCGCGTAGTTGTTGGTGCCGCGGGTGTTCGTGCCACTCTGGTTCTGCACAGTCGACGCGACGCCGACCTGTACGCCACCGGACAGCTCGGGACCGCCCGAGTCGCCCTTCCATGCCGCGCCGTCCACGCCCCGGCTCTGAATCGCGCGGCCGCCGTACGCGTCCGTGGACCGGCCGCTGACCTTGACGTTCGCGACCTTCAGCTCGGACGCCGGCGGGCCGGTCGGGGTCGTGCGGCCCCAGCCGTAGAGCTGGTCGGTGCTGCCGTTGGCCGGGTCGGCGTCGCCGAGCTTGACCGGCGTCGCGTCCGTCGGCTGCGCGAGGTGCAGCAACGCGATGTCGCCGCTGGGCGCGGACTCTTTGCGGTCCACGGCGATCTTCGTGCCGCCGAAGAGCGTGTTCGAGCCGACGCGCACGAACATGCCGCTGCCGTCCTCGTCGAGGCAGTGCAAAGCCGTCATCACCCAGTCCGCGGCGACGACCGTGCCAGAGCAGTTGAAGCCCTGGAAGTCGCGGTCGGGAGTGTTGACGTAGACCTGTGCGCCCCAGCTGACCGAAGGCGCGTTGCTGCCACCGATGATGTTCGTCTGTGCGACGCTCGCGGTGCCGCCGGCCAGCGTGCAGGCCACGGCGGCCGCGGTGACCGTGCCGAAAACCCGGATCTTTCTCAAAGCGGGATCCTTTCCCAGGGGGGACCGAATGGGAGGAATGCCGAATCTGCGTTCGGCTGAACGGACGGTAGGCAGCGCGGCACCCGGCCGGGAACCGACGAACGTCGCTTTTGCCCGCGATATCCGACTTCCGTCGGGTCGCGTAGTCCGTGAAGGGGCCCTTGACGGACTCTGGGGCTGTGAAGGGTCCCTTCACAGCTTTGGACGGGAGGCGGGCGGCAAACTGCCGGGGCCGGAACATAGGGTGGTGAGGTGGCTGATCCGACCACCTACCGACCGAAACCGGGGAGCATCCCGGACGCTCCCGGCGTGTACAAGTTCCGTGACGCCGGGAAGCGGGTCGTCTACGTCGGCAAGGCGAAGAGCCTGCGCAGCCGGTTGAACTCGTACTTCGCCGATCTGTCCGGGCTGCACCCGCGTACGCGGCAGATGGTCACCACCGCGGCGAGCGTCGAGTGGACCGTGGTCGCCACCGAGGTCGAAGCGCTCCAGCTGGAGTACAACTGGATCAAGGAGTTCGACCCGCGGTTCAACGTCCGTTACCGCGACGACAAGAGCTACCCGGTGCTCGCGGTGACCCTCGGCGAGGAGTTCCCGCGGCTGCACGTCTACCGCGGCGCGCGCAAGAAGGGCGTGCGCTACTTCGGCCCGTACTCGCACGCCTGGGCCATCCGCGAGACGCTCGACCTGCTGCTGCGGGTTTTCCCCGCGCGCACCTGCTCGGCCGGGGTGTTCCGCCGGCACGGCCAGATCGGCCGGCCCTGCCTGCTCGGCTACATCGAGAAGTGCTCGGCGCCGTGCGTGGGCCGGGTGTCCGCGGCCGAGCACCGCGCGATTGTCGAGGACTTCTGCGACTTCCTCGCCGGCCGTACCGAGGCGATGGTGAAGCGGCTGGAACGCGAGATGGCCGAGGCGTCCCAGGATCTGGAGTTCGAGCGCGCCGCGCGGCTGCGGGACGATCTGGGCGCGCTGCGCCGGGCGATGGAGAAGCAGGCCGTGGTGTTCGGCGACGGCACGGACGCCGATGTGGTCGCCTTCGCGCACGACGAGCTGGAGGCCGCCGTACAGGTCTTCCACGTCCGCGGCGGCCGCGTACGCGGGCAGCGCGGGTGGGTGATCGACAAGGCCGAGGAGATGGACGTTCCGGCGCTGGTCGACCACTTCCTCACCCAGTTCTACGGCGAGGAGTCCGACCGTGCGGGCCGGGACGAGCCGGACGCCGGTCCGGTGGTGCCGCGCGAGGTGCTCGTGCCGGAGCTGCCCGCGGACGCCGAGGCCGTCGCCGAATGGCTGAGCGGTCTGCGCGGATCGCGGGTACGGCTGCGGGTGGCGCAGCGCGGAGACAAGAAGGCGCTCGCGGAGACCGTGCAGCGCAACGCCGCGGAGGCGTTCACTCAGCACAAGCTGCGCCGCGCGGGCGATCTCACCGCGCGTTCGGCGGCGTTGCAGGAGCTGCAGGACTTCCTCGCGCTGGACAGTGCGCCGCTGCGTATCGAGTGCATCGACATCAGCCACATCCAGGGCAGCGACGTGGTGGCCTCCCTGGTGGTGTTCGAGGACGGCCTGCCGCGCAAGTCGGAGTATCGGAAGTTCGCGCTGCGCGAGGCCGCGGCCGAGGGTGACGTCGCGTCCATCGCCGAGGTCGTGCGGCGGCGTTTTCACCGCTACCTCAAGGAAACCGCGGCGGAGCCGGAGTCCGGAGACGAGGCGGGCGAGGCGGCCGAGCCGGTGCGCGCCGGAATCGACCCGGAGACCGGGCGGCCGCGCAAGTTCGCCTACCCGCCCAACCTGCTCGTGGTGGACGGCGCGGGCCCGCAGGCGACCGCGGCCGCGGATGTGCTGGCGGAGCTGGGCATCACCGACATCGCCGTGGCCGGGCTGGCCAAGCGGCTGGAAGAGGTGTGGCTGCCCGGTGACCCGGACCCGGTGATCCTGCCGCGCACCTCCGACGCGCTGTACCTGCTGCAGCGGCTGCGCGACGAGGCCCACCGGTTCGCCATCCGTTACCACCGCGAGAAGCGCGCGAAGCGCATGCAGACGTCCGAATTGGACAGTGTGCCCGGACTGGGGCAGGCTCGGCGCACCGCGCTGATCAAGCATTTCGGCTCGGTGAAGAAGGTCAAACAGGCCCGGGTGGAGGAGATCGAGGCGGTGCCCGGCTTCGGCAGGCGCACCGCGGAAGCCGTCGTGGCGGCCCTGACCGGGGAGTCCGGGACCGCCGCTGGGGAGCAGGGGCCGTGAATGGGGAAGGAACCAGAGTGAGTGCGCAAGAGGGCAACCGGAATTCCGGGATGGAGGTCGCCGTCGTGTCCGGCCTGTCCGGGGCGGGGCGGTCGACCGCGGCGAAGTGCCTGGAGGATCTGGGCTGGTTCGTCGTGGACAACCTGCCGCCGGAGCTGATCGCCACCATGGTCGAGCTGGGCGCGCAGGCGCGCGGCGCGATCACCAAGGTGGCCGTGGTGATGGACGTGCGGTCGCGGGCCTTCACCGACGATCTGGCCTCGGTGATCAAGGATCTGGACGCGCGCGGGTACAAGCCGCGGGTGCTGTTCCTGGAGGCCACGGACGCGGTGCTGGTGCGCCGGTTCGAGGCGGTCCGGCGCAGCCACCCGATGCAGGGCGACGGACGGCTCGCGGACGGCATCACCGCCGAGCGCACGCTGCTCTCGCCGCTGCGCGAGGAGGCCGACCTGGTGCTCGACACGTCCGCGCTGTCGGTGCACGACCTGCGGGCGAAGATCGAGGACGCGTTCGGCTCCGAGGCGAGCACGCAGACCCGCGTCACGGTATTGTCCTTCGGCTACAAGTATGGCCTGCCGATGGACTCCGACCTGGTGATGGACGTGCGGTTCCTGCCCAATCCGTTCTGGATCCCGGAGCTGCGCGAGCACACCGGGCTGGACACCGAGGTGCGCAACTACGTGCTCACCCAGGAGGGCGCGGAGGAGTTCCTGGACCGCTACCACCAGCTGCTGCGGCTGATCGGCGCCGGCTACAAGCGCGAGGGCAAGCGGTACCTGACGCTGGCGGTCGGCTGCACCGGCGGGAAGCACCGCAGCGTGGCGATCTCCGAGGAGCTCGCCCAGCGACTGTCCAAGGAGGACGGAATGGCCGTGAAGGTGGTGCACCGCGACCTTGGCCGTGAGTGAGGTGCGCGCGGTGGCACTCGGCGGGGGCCACGGGCTGCACGCGACGCTGACCGCGTTGCGCCGGGTGACCCGCGAGGTCACCGCGGTGGTCACGGTCGCCGACGACGGGGGTTCGTCCGGGCGGCTGCGCCGCGAGCTGGGCCTGGTGCCGCCGGGCGACCTGCGGCAGGCGTTCGCCGCGTTCGCCGCCGAGGACGGCGGGCGGCTGTGGGCGGAGGTGTTCCAGCACCGCTTCGGCGGCGATGGCGCGCTCGCCGGGCACGCGGTGGGCAATCTGCTGCTGGCCGGGCTGTTCGAGGTGCTCGGCGATCCGGTGGCCGCGCTCGACGAGGCGGCCCGGCTGATCGGCATCTCCGGCCGGGTGCTGCCGATGTCGCCGGAACCACTGGAGATCGAGGCCGAGGTGACCGGCCTGGACAGCCGGGATCCCGGCGCGGTCCGGCGGATCCGCGGCCAGGTCGCGGTGGCCAGCACCCCGGGCCAGGTGCGGCGGATCAGCCTGCACCCGCCCGCCGGTGCGGACCGTCCGCCGGCCGGCTGCCCGCAGGCGATCGACGCGGTGCTCGGCGCGGACGTGGTGTTCCTCGGCCCCGGGTCGTGGTTCACCAGCGTGCTGCCGCATCTGCTGGTGCCGGATCTGCACGACGCGCTCGTGCGCACCTCGGCGGCGAAGGTCGTGGTGCTCAATCTGATCCCCCAGCCGGGGGAAACCGCCGGATTCTCCCCGGAGCGGCATCTGGACGTACTCTTCGAGCACGCGCCCGCGCTGCGGGTGGACGCGGTGATCGCGGACCGCGATTCGGTGCCCGACCCGGCCGGACTGCATCGCGCGGCCGGGCGGCTGGGGGCGCGGGCCCTGCTGGGGGCGGTGGCCGACCCGATCGTGGCGGGACGGCATGATCCAGATGCGCTCGCCGGGTGCGTGCGGCAGGCGATCGGGGAACATCGTGGCTGACGGCGGGCGCGCAGCGGAAGGCAGAAGGGGCAGCAGATGGCGATGACCGCCGCGGTGAAGGACGAACTGAGCCGGCTGGAGATCACGAAGATGGGGCCACGCCGGGCGGAGGTCGCTTCGATGCTGCGCTTCGCCGGTGGGCTGCACATCGTGGCCGGCCGGGTGGTGGTGGAGGCGGAGCTGGACACCGGATCGGTGGCCCGGCGGCTGCGCAAGGAGATCCACGAGCTGTACGGGCACCATTCCGACGTGCACGTGATCACCGCGAGCGGCGGGCTGCGCAAGGGGACGCGGTACGTCGTGCGGGTGGTGAAGGACGGCGAGGGGCTGGCCCGGCAGACGGGCCTGATCGACCAGCGTGGCCGCCCGGTGCGCGGGCTGCCCGCGGCGGTGGTGTCCGGCGGGGTGGCCGACGCGGAGGCGGCGTGGCGGGGCGCGTTCCTCGCGCACGGCTCGCTCACCGAGCCGGGCCGGTCCTCCTCGCTGGAGGTGACCTGCCCGGGACCGGAGGCGGCGCTGGCGCTGGTCGGCGCGGCCCGGCGGATGGGCATCCAGGCGAAGTCCCGGGAGGTCCGCGGCGCGGACCGGGTGGTGGTCCGCGACGGCGACGCGATCGGCGCCCTGCTGACCCGCCTCGGCGCGCACACGAGCGTGCTGCAGTGGGAGGAACGGCGGATGCGCCGCGAAGTCCGCGCCACCGCGAACCGCCTGGCCAACTTCGACGACGCCAACCTCCGCCGCTCCGCGCGGGCCGCGGTGGCCGCCGCCGCCCGGGTCGAACGGGCGCTGGAGATCCTCGGCGACACCGCCCCGGATCACCTGCTGGCCGCGGGGCGGCTCCGGCTGTCCAACCGCCAGGCGTCCCTGGAGGAGCTGGGCCAGCTGTCCGATCCGCAGATGACGAAGGACGCGGTCGCCGGCCGGATCCGCCGTCTGCTCGCGATGGCGGACAAGCGGGCGAAGGAGCTGAACATCCCGGACACGGAATCCGCGGTGACCCCGGAGATGCTCGAAGAAGAGGGCTGATCCGGGCGTGGTGGCCGGAACTCGAGGCCGGTCGCGTAGTGGATGACCGAGCCGTGGTCGCCGACGACGAGATCGGGGCGATCCCCAGCGGCCTCGTCGCTCAGCGGCGAGCCGGTCATCGGGGAGGCGCTCCGGTCACCCGCTTTCCGTGGTCAGCCGCCCTACGTGGGCGGCTGACCCGGCGCCCTACCCGGCGATGCCCGCCCGGGCGATCACCTTCGTGATCTTCGCCCGGACGAGGGATTCCTCCGGGACCGCGTTGCGCTTGCCGAAGGCCTCCGCGTTCTCCTCGCCCATGTAGCGGGCACCGAGCCGGGTCGCCCAGGTCAGGACATCGTCGAGGTCGTGGTGCAGTTCAGCCTCGGCGGTGAACTGCACGTAGGAGTACGGCGGCCGCTGGTCGTCGACGGCGAGGCACAGGCGCGGGTCACGGCGCAGCACCTTGCCCTTGAGGGTGTCCGTACCGGTGGTGAAGATCAGCTCGTCGCCGTCGGGGGTCTCGTTGAGCAGGAACCAGATCGGGGTGACGATCGGCGCGCCGTCCGCGCGCACCAGGCCCAGCATGCCGGTCCGGGTACCGCTGCTCGCGAACGCCCACCACTGCTCGCGGCTCATTTCACGCATGCGGTCGACCTTAGAGGCTCACCCGCGCGTGCGCGCAGCGTGGCCGACTAGCCTGGCCTGCTGTGCGAGAAGACGAGATGACCGCCGCGGGCCTGGCCGACGAGGGGCTGACCCGCCGGCTGAAGGCGCTCGCCTGCACCGCGCCGCTGCACGACCTGGACACGCGCAAGCCCAAGCTCGACTGGGCGGACGCGACGATCTACCAGATGGCAGAGATCGCGCTGCACACGATCGACCAGGTCACCATCGCGATGGACTTCGACACCGGTGCCGGGCACGACGAGGTGATCGACCGGCTGCTGCCGTTCATCGCGGTGCAGGCCCCCTCGCGGATGCCCGAGGAGCACGTACGGGTGGCCAAGTGGGTGCTGGACAACCTGATCAACGTGGGCACCACCGACCGCGGTTTCCGGCGGGTCTACGGGTCGCTGGGTCCCGGCGGCTACCAGCGCCGGCAGTTCGACTTCAAGCTGCTGGTCGAGCTGGCCGCCCCGGACGGCGAGGTGTACCTGCGGGCCACCGACGAGGCGATCAACGTGCTCGTCGGCGCGCTGGACACCGACGTCGAGTCGGCGCAGATCGCGGCCGAGGTGAAGCTGGAGAACCTGATCAACCGTGGCCGCCTGGCGGACGCGAAGCTGGCGGCCGAGCAGGCGCGCTACCGCACTGTGCAGTACGGCGAGACGTTGCGTGCCAAGCTCGACGCCACCCGTCGCGACGTACGCGCGGTCGATTGGGAGCGTGAGGTGCCCGACCTGATCGAGTCGGCGCTCGGGCACATCGAGTCCCGGTTCCGCGCGGAGAACGCCATCCTGAAGAACATCACCACCGCGCGCGACGAGTCCGAGGACCCGGATCACAAGCGCCGCGCGGCCGAGCTGGTCGACATCGTCGCGGACTGCATCCGCCGGCACACCCGTCTGCAGTCGCGGCTCGCCGACGCCGGGGCGGTGTTTCGCGCGGAACAGGACCGTCAGCAGTTTTCCGGGCCACCACAGCGCGCGACGCTCGACCTGTTCGGCCAGCTGCTGATGCCCACGCTGGATCTGCCGCTCGCCGATGCAGTCGCGCCGGCGGAGCACTTTTTCCATGCCGTAGCCGGGATCGTCCCACCTGTGGTGCCGTCGCTGTCGTCGCTGGTCTCGTTGCTGCTGCGGCCGGCGCCGGAGCGGGATCAGCTGATCGGTGAGGTTCCCGAGCCGGAGTTGGTGCCCGCCGAAGTGAACGACCGCTTCGGTGACGACGTGTGGCGGCAGGCCGACGAGCTGCTGGACCTGCCGGACGTGCCGCGCCGCCTGTCCGGTCTGCTGGAGGACGCACGGCGCAGTGGACAACCCGGGTTGCCGTCTCTGGTCGCGCTGCGTGCGTTGCACGCCTACAGTCCCGAGGTCGGCGCCGCGCGCCGGCAGGGGGAGCGCCACGTGCTGCTCGCGGTCGACGACGGCGCTGTGCTGGACGACCCGGACTTCGGTGGCGCCGATCTGCTGCTGTACACCGCTCAAGTCGACCGTGCGGACGACGAAACCGAGGAGGTCGCCTGATGGCCGTGATGCACACGAGCGTCGACGCCGAAGCCGCCGCGCGGCTCGTTGCGTTCGGCATGCGCCCGAAGCAGCTGCCTGCCCGCGACGTCGTGTACGGCGAGCTGGTACGCCGCTATGGCGAGGACAACGCGTTCAAAGCGCTGACGCACGCTGTCGCGGCCGGGCTGGGGCTCATGGTGCTCGAAGTGACGCATCAGGCCGGGTGTGTGCTGGCGGCCACCGACGAATCCATCTTCGAGATCAAGATGGACAGCTACGCGCGGCAGTCGAAGATCCGTGAACGGCGTGAGACCGAGAAGGTGCTGCACGGCCTGATTCATCTGGCTGCCGCGGCGCTCGGGTATCCGCGTCCGGACGACTTGGCCAACGACACCTACATCGGCCGGGTCAGTGTGGAGCAGGTCGACGCGATGGTGCGCGAAGCCGCGCGCGTGCTCGATGAGCGCGCGCACGATGCCGAAGCGAACAACGATCCGTTGGCGGACGCACCGGAGCTGGAGCAGGCATGGCGTGCGTACGCCCGCCGCCCGGCCGCTGCGGCCACAAAGGACGGCCGGATGGCTGCGGACACCACCCGTGGCATGGTGGCGCGCGCGTTGCGTTTCCTTGCCGATCAAGGGTTTCTGGTACAGGTCAGTGACGAGCAGGGCGGCACTTACCGCACCACACCGCGGTATCAGGTCCAGGTGCGCGAGCTGGCCGCCGACGCGGCGTTCGACGATCTGCTCGCGCTCGACGTCGTGACGGTCGCGGGCGCCGGGGGCACGTTGCGCGCGACCGCTTCGGACATGTTGCAGTAAGAGGGGGACTGAAGAGGATGTACGAGCTTTCGCGGGTCCGCCTGCACTCTGTCGGGCCTGCGGGCGCCCGCTATCAGGACGTGGTGCTGGACTTCAGCGGGGTCGGCGCCACGATCACCGCGCCGCAGCAGGATGCGCTGTTCTCCGCCGGCGTGCACACCGGCGGTGCGGTGCGTCGTCCGTCGCCGGCGAGCGTGCTGTTCCTGGAGAACGGTGGCGGCAAGTCGGTACTGATCAAGTTGATCTTCTCGGTGATGCTGCCCGGCCGCCGCCAGGTGGTGGGCACCACGAGCACGAAGGTGCTGGAGAAGTTCGTGGCGGCCAAGGACGTCGCGCACGTGGTGCTGGAGTGGCTGCACGTGGAGACCGGGGCACGGGTGATCACCGGCAAGGTCTCCGAATGGCGCGGGCATGTCACCTCGGCGGACGCGGAGAACCTCGTCGACTCCTGGTACTGCTTCCGCCCGACCGCCGAGCTGGGCCTGGAAACGCTGCCGCTGACCGAGGAGGGCCGGCTGCTCACGGTGTCCGGGTTCCACGACCGGATCGCCGGTGCCGCGATGGCCGAGCCGGAGCTGGAACTGTTCTGGACGCGCCGCCGGCACGAATGGACCGGACGGCTCGACCAGCTCGGGCTCGACACCGAGCTGTTCCGCTACCAGCGTGCGATGAACGCCGGTGAAGGCGAGGCCGCGGACGCCTTCGCGTTCTCGACCGACGAAGCGTTCGTCGAGTTCTTGCTGCGCGCGGTGGTGTCCGAAGACGAGCCGAAAGACCTCGCCGAGGTCGTGTCGACGTACAAGAACAACCTCGCGCAGCGCGGCGATCTGATCGCGGAGAAGGAGTTCGTCGAGGGCGCGCTGGAGCTGCTCGGACCGCTGTCCGAAGAGGAGGGAGTGGCGGCCGCCTCCCGCCGGATCGCCGAGTCCGCGCGCGCCGACCTGGCCGAGCTGTCCGGCCGGATCCACGCGCGGGACGAGGTGGAGAACGCGCGCCTGTCCGGCTTGGCGGAGCACGTCGAAGAGGTGAAGACCGCGGAGAAGCTCGCCGAGGGCGATCACCGGCGGCTCACCGCGGGCGTCACCGAGCTGCGTCGCCTCGTCGGGGTGCTGCGGCTGGAGGAAGCCCAGATCGAGCGTGAGCGCGTGGACGGCGAGCTGGCCGAGGCGAAGACGCAGGCGGAAGCGTGGCGCGAGACCGCGACGGTGCTGAACCGGCTCAACGCCGCGCGCAAGGCGAAGGATCTCCGTCAGCTCGTCGGCAACCGCGAGGAGAAGGCGAAGCCGGCACTCGCCGCCCGGGATGCTGCGGCGACTGCGCTCGCGCGCGGTCTCTTCGGGTTGGCGCGCGACGCGCAGCGGCAAGGCGACAAGGCGGAGGCGCACGCGGACGCGTTGCGCGCCGAAGCGGAGAAGGCGCAAGCCGAACGGGACGAAGCGGCGAACCTGTCCGCCGGCCGGCGCGCGGAAGCGCGTGGCCTGTCCGCGCGGATTGCGGAGCTGCGTGAGGAAATCTCCACCTCTGTACGCAGCGGGCTGTTGACTGCGGGTGCAGATGTCGCCGAAGCGTCGCGGTCCGCGCGTACGGAGGCGGAGACCGCGGCTGCCGAGTCTGTGCGGCGGGAGCAGGAACTCGATCGGGTCGGCGAGGATGTGCAGGCGGCGCAACGGTCGGTGAACGAGGCGCATCAGCTCGCCGGGTCCACTCAGGACCGTCTGGCCCGCGCGGCCGAGGATCTGAAGCGGGCGCACCGCCGTACCGACGCGCTCGCCGCCGAACCACGGCTGATGGAGCTGCTCGGCGCGGACGATGTGCACCTGGAGAGTGACCTTCCGGTGCTGCTGCAGCGGTTGCGCGACGCGAGCGTGGCGGTGGAGAAGGAGCAGACCGCGCTGCGGATGGAGGAGTCCACGGACGAGCGAGCGCTGGCCGCGCTCGGTTCGGGCGGACTGTTGCCGCCGCCGGAGGACGTGCAGGCCGCGCTGGATGCGCTGGAACAGGCGGGGATCACCGCGTGGTCCGGGTGGCGGTATCTGTCCAAACTGGACTCGGTGCGGCGGGACGAGGTGCTGGCGCGGATGCCGCAGCTGGTCGCCGGAGTGCTGCTGAACGACAGCGCGCAGATCCCGCGGGCGCGTGAAGTCCTGTCGGCGGGGCGGTTGCTGCCCAGTGCGGTGATCGCTGTCGGGACCACGGAGGCGTTCCAGCCGGCGGATCTGCCCGCTGCGGCAGGTGTCGAGTTCCTCGTGCCGCCGAACCCGGCGATGTACGACGAAGAAGCCGCGGACACCGAGCGCGAAGCCGTTGCACAGCGCCATGCCGAGCGGCAACGTCGGCTTGAACAGCTGTCCGAAGCATTGTCCGGAGACGGCGCGCTCAGGTGGAAGCTCACTACGTGGCGCGAGGATTACCCGGCGGGCGCGATCGCGACGCTCGCGGAGCAGGCTGAGAGCGCCCGCGCGGCGCGCGAGACTGCACAGACGGCGCTCGCGCAGGCCGAAGCGGAGTTCACGCGGCTGAGCGACAAGGCGGCTTCGTTGCGGGAGAAGGTGCCCGCGTTGCGCACAATCTCCGCCGAAGCCGAGGAGAAGGCGCGCAAGCTCGGAGAGCTGGCGACGCGAGCCGCGCGCGTCGCGGAGTGGACCGAAGAGGTCGAGCGGGCTACTGAGGTCGCGGAGCGCGCTGAGACGACTGCTTCGGAAGCGGCGACGCGCGCGGCGCGTTTGCGCGAACAGGCGGGGGAGGAGCAGCGTACGGCGGATGGTCACCGTCGCACTGCTACGACGGCGCGTGCCGAGCTGGCCGAAGTACCCGGCGCCGCAGAGCTGTCCGAAGACGCTGACACGCCAACCGAACCCGTCGATGCGCTGCGACGCACCTTCGCGGCTGCGTCGGAGGCGTACGCGAAGGTAGAGGTCGGCAGTGACCTGCGCGCGGAACTGGAGCAGGCGGAGTCCGCCGATGCGGCCGCGTCGTCCGCGTTGGAGGCGTTGGACGAGCAGGTGCGACAGCGTGCCGCGGAGCTGCTGGAGACACCGGACGGCTCGGACGCTTCCGCGCGGGCGGCCGCGCTGGCTCGCGCCCGGCGTGTGGTCGACGCTCTGGAGGATG
Source organism: Amycolatopsis sulphurea (assembly GCF_002564045.1). Lineage (NCBI taxonomy): Bacteria > Bacillati > Actinomycetota > Actinomycetes > Pseudonocardiales > Pseudonocardiaceae > Amycolatopsis > Amycolatopsis sulphurea. The sequence continues at coordinate 190,233 of NZ_PDJK01000001.1, forward strand.
AACGCACCGAGGTGATCGGCCAGGTGTCCACGCGTCGGGCCGAGCTGGATGCGTTGCCGTTGAATGCGAACGCCGCGGGTTCCGCGGAGCGGCCGCGCGACATCGAGCACGGCCTGGAGCTGATCGACGCCGCTTCGCTGGAAGTGTCCGCTGCCGCCCGGCAGTGGGAGGAGCTTCAGGAACGCCGCGCGGCAGCTGAAGGGACGCTCGACTCGGCGAAGGCTTCAGCGTCCGGCTTCGGGTTGCTCGCCGAGTCGTTGGCACACCTGCGACCTGACGAGCCCGCCGCGGCGTACGAGGGCGACGTGGAAGCTGCTCGTGCGAAGCACACCCGGCTCAACGCCGTGTTGAACGAAGCACAAGCCGCCGCCGACGCGGGGGACAAGCGCGTACGGTCGGCCGCCGACCAGCTTGCGCAGTACGCGACCGAGAAGCGGTTTGAAAAGCTGAGTACGCCGGTACGGCAGCAGGTCGTCTCCGTGAAGCGGGATCAGCTGCCCGCGCATGCCGCCGAGTGGGCAGAGGCACTGCGACCGCGGCTGCGTACGCTCACCGACGACCTCGCACAGATCGACCGGCACCGTAGCGGCATCATCACTCGGCTGCAGGGCATGGTCGAAGGCGCGTTGCGTACGCTGCGTTCGGCGCAACGCGTGTCCCGGCTGCCGGACGGCCTCGGTGACTGGTCCGGTCAGGAGTTCCTGCGCATCCGCTTCACCGAACTCGAAGACCACGCTCTGGCCGAGAAGCTGGGCGAGGTCGTCGACGAAGCGGCCGCGGGCAAGACCGCCGACGGCCGTGACGTGAAGCGCGACGGGCTGTCGCTCGTGCTTCGCGGCGTGATGGTGGCCGCTCCCAAGGGATTCCGCGTCGACATGCTCAAGCCGGACTCGGTGCTGCGTACGGAACGACAGCGCGTGTCCGAGATCCGCGACGTGTTCTCGGGCGGCCAGCAGCTGACCGCGGCGATCATCCTGTACTGCACGCTGGCCGCGCTTCGCGCGAACAACCGCGGCAAGGCCCGCAACCGGCATTCCGGGGTGCTGTTCCTGGACAACCCGATCGGCCGCGCGTCCGCGGGTTATCTACTGGAGCTGCAGCGCGCTGTCGCCGAGGCGCTCGGCGTACAGCTGATCTACACCACCGGCCTGTTCGACGCCGGCGCTCTCGCCGAGTTCCCGCTGATCGTCCGCCTGCGCAACGACGCAGACCTTCGCGCCGGGAAGAAGTACCTGTCGGTCGACGCGACCATCCGCACGTCTCTCGACGACCTCGGCGACCCCGACGGCGTCGCGCGCCTTTCGGCGACCCGCATGTTCAGCCGCACCGAGCCGATGCCGACCGACGCGGAACCCGCCTCCTGACCCAGCCGGCGGAAAAGCTGTGAAGGGGCCCTTCACGGACTCTGAGTCCGTGAAGGGACCCTTCACAGCCCTTGGCCCGGCACTCCGGGGAGGGGTAACGGGGGCGGGTTCGGGGTCGGTGGTTTGGTCGGGCGGTTTTTGTCGGACCCTGCTGGTAAGAACCGAGGGGTGAAGATCTCCCTCGCTCAGCGCCGGGCTCGGCTCGGTGCGCGCCACTTTCTCGCGGCGCCGGCGGCCACCGTCGAGGAGGCCGCCGGCGGTGTCGTCGCGCTGCATGCCACTGACCCGGCGTCGGTGTACCTGTCCGCGTGGGCGCGGGTACGCGGGTTGTCGGTGGCCGATGTCGAGCGTGCGCTGTACGAGGACCGCACTCTGCTGCGGCTGCTCGGGATGCGGCGGACGATGTTCGTGACGTCGGTCGACACGGGTGCTTGTGTGCAGGCGGGGTGCGCCACGGACATCGCGGCCCGGCAGCGGCGGCTCCTCGAACAGCACCTCGGCACCCAGGGGCATCCGGAGAACGTCGCGGATCCGCCGCGGTGGCTGGCCGAGGTCGAGGACAGCGTCGAGAAAGCCTTGCGCGCCAGGGAGATCGCCACTGCGCAGCAGCTGGTGGAGGACGAGCCGCGCCTGCGTCAGCAGCTGCACATGGCCGAGGGCAAGCCGTACGCGTCGATCGGGAACGTCACCAGCCGGGTGCTGTTCCAGCTGGCCGTCGACGGACGGATCGTGCGCGGCCGCCCTCGGGGGACGTGGCTGAGCACCCAATACCACTGGTCGCCCGCGGCCGACTGGCTGCCCGCGGGCTGGCCGGACGTGTCGCCGGAGGATGCGCGGGCTGAGCTGGCCCGCCGCTGGCTGCACGCGTTCGGCCCGGCGCCGATCGCCGACCTGCGCTGGTGGACGGGCTGGACCGCGGCGCAGACGAAGCGTGTGCTGTCCGCGGTATCCCCAGCCGAGGTGGACCTGGACGGAACCCCCGCCGTGGCCCTCGCCGACGACCTGGCCCCGGTCGCGGAACCGGACCCGTGGGTGGCCCTGCTGCCCGCACTGGACCCGACCGCGATGGGCTGGTCCGTCCGCGACTGGTACCTGGGCCCGCACCGCCCGGCCCTGTTCGACCGCAGCGGCAACATTGGCCCCACGATCTGGAGCGACGGCCGGGTGGTCGGCGCCTGGGCCCAGCGCCCGTCGGGGGAGATCGCGACCAGGCTGCTGGAGGACGTCGGCACGGAGAAGACCACCGCCGTGGCGACGGAAGCGGCCCGGCTGGCGGACTGGCTGGGCGAGGCCCGGGTGGTGCCGAAGTTCCGCACCCCGGTGGAGAAGGAGCTGGCGGGATGACCGGGGTGACTTCCACAGGTTCGCTGGCCCAGGCGGAACAGCCCGCTTCCTGCCCCCGGCGTCCGGAGGCGGAAAGTCCGTGAAGGGCCCCTTCACGGACTCAGTCAAGGGTCCCGGCAAAGTCGGTGTGGAGGGCCCTGCTCAGGTGCGGAGGGCTGTGAAGGGCCCCTTCACGGACTCTGAGTCCGTGAGGGGCACCTTCACGGACCCGAAACCGGTCGGGCAGCCACGGCTCCCTCTGCTGATCACGGGCCCTCGACCGACTTTGCCGGGACCCTGGACTCGGAGTCTGTGAAGGACCCCTTCACAGCCTTGGCCTTGCCGGGGGGACAGGACCGCCCGGCAGGGTGAGGTGCGATCGGCGCAGCCAGGGCGTGATGAGCGGGCGGAGTGCTGCGAGGGGCTGGGTCGGCGTGGTGGGTGGGCGCCATTCCGCGCGCGAGTGGCGCCGAGCCGCCCCGCCGCAGCTCGACACACGAGCCGCCGCACCGAGCCGCTCCACCACCATGGGAATGTCCCACTCCCTCCAGGGACCTGCGGATGCACTCGAGTGACCCCCCGTGACAAATGTCCGGCGCGGGCTTCCCCAGAAGCCCCGCGCGATCCGCCGCCCGCGATCCGCCGCCCGCGATCCGCCGCCCGCGATCCGCCGCCCGCGATCCGCCGCCCGCGATCCGCCGCCCGCGATCCGCCGCCCGCGATCCGCCGCCCGCGATCCGCCGCCCGCGATCCGCCGCCCGCGATCCGCCGCCCGCGATCCGCCGCCCGCGATCCGCCGCCCGCGATCCGCCGTTGTCGTGGCAACCGGTCCGGGGTCACGACCCTCGGCCGTCCCCGGGCAAGGTGCCCCCTGGACGGGTCAACCGGCGCGGACGAGGCGCGGCCCGGGCGCGGAAAAGCCGGGTGAATCCGGGCACCAAGACCGATCAAGCCGGTGGTCCGCCCCGTGCCCCCGATTTTCGGGTGAACGCGGCTGAGCTGGGTTCTTAATCGATTCTTGACGTGTTCGCGCAGTGGTGGAAGTCTCGTCGGGGCAGTCCGGGGCGACGAGGCCCGCGCGCTAGGGTTGCGCCGAAACCCGCGGTGTTCCGGGGCCGGTGCCCCGCGACTTCGCCGCGCTTCACGAACAGCAGTGATCGCGGCTGCGAGACCAGCAGTGATCAAGACCCAAAGGAGTGGCAGCAGTGACCGTTCGCGTAGGTGTCAACGGCTTCGGCCGGATCGGCCGCAACTTCTTCCGCGCCGTGCAGGCGAGCGGTCACGACATCGAGGTCGTCGCGTTCAACGACCTCGGCGACGTCGCCACCATGGCCCACCTGCTCAAGTACGACTCGATCCTCGGCCGTTTCCCGGGTGAGGTCAGCGTCAGCGACGAGGGCATCGTCGTGGACGGCAAGACCATCAAGGCCCTCGCCGAGCGCGACCCGGCCAACCTGCCGTGGGGCGAGCTGGGCGTGGACGTGGTCGTCGAGTCGACCGGCTTCTTCACCAACGCCGACGCGGCCAAGGCGCACATCGCCGGCGGCGCCAAGAAGGTCGTCATCTCCGCGCCCGCCAAGGGCGAGGATCTCACCGTGGTGCTCGGCGTCAACGACGACAAGTACGACGGCTCGCAGGTGATCATCTCCAACGCCTCCTGCACCACCAACTGCCTCGGCCCGCTGGCCAAGGTCCTCAACGACGCCTTCGGCATCGAGCAGGGCCTGATGACCACGATCCACGCCTACACCCAGGACCAGAACCTGCAGGACGGCCCGCACAAGGACCTGCGCCGCGCCCGCGCCGCCGCGCTGAACGTGGTGCCCGCTTCCACCGGCGCCGCGAAGGCGATCGGCCTGGTGCTGCCGGAGCTGCTGGGCAAGCTGGACGGCTACGCGCTGCGCGTCCCGGTGCCGACCGGCTCGGCCACCGACCTCACGGTGACCCTGAAGAAGGCCGCCACCCTCGAGGAGATCAACGCCGCCTACCAGGCCGCCGCCGAGGGCCCGCTGGCCGGGATCCTGCGCTACAGCACCGACCCGATCGTGTCCGCCGACATCGTCACCGACCCGGCGTCCTGCATCTACGACGCACCGCTGACCAAGGTGATCGGCAACCAGGTCAAGGTGGTCGGCTGGTACGACAACGAGTGGGGCTACTCCAACCGCCTCGCGGACCTGATCAAGCTCATCGGCTCGAAGCTCTGACCCGATGACCGTCAAGAACCTCGACGATCTGCTGAGCGAGGGCGTCCGGGACCGCTACGTGCTGGTGCGCAGCGACCTGAACGTCCCGCTCGAAGGAGACCGGATCACCGACGACGGCCGGGTCCGCGCCGCGCTGCCGACGATCGAGCAGCTCGCCGAGGCGGGCGCGAAGGTCGTCGTCACCGCGCACCTGGGCCGCCCGAAGGGCGAGCCGGACCCGGCCTTCACCCTCGCTCCGGTCGCGAAGCGGCTTTCCGAGCTGCTCGGTGCCGAGGTCGCCCTCGCGGGCGACCTGGTCGGCGATTCGGCCGAGGCGTGCACCGGCGCGCTGGCCGCGGGCGGCGTCGTGCTGCTGGAGAACGTGCGGTTCGACGCGCGGGAGACCAGCAAGGACGCGGCCGGCCGCGCCGAGCTGGCCGCCGAGCTGGCCGCGCTCGTCCCGGGCGGGGCCTTCGTGTCCGACGGCTTCGGCGTGGTGCACCGCAAGCAGGCCTCGGTCTACGAGATCGCGTCGGTGCTGCCGGCGTACGCGGGCGGGCTCGTGCTGGCCGAGCTGGACGTGCTCAAGAAGCTGACCGACGACCTCAAGCGGCCGTACGCGGTCGTGCTCGGCGGGGCGAAGGTGTCCGACAAGCTCGGCGTCATCGCGAACCTGCTGACCAAGGTCGACCGGCTGCTGATCGGCGGCGGCATGGCCTACACCTTCCTCAAGGCCCAGGGCCACGAGGTCGGCCGGTCGCTGCTGCAGGCCGACCAGCTCGACCAGGTCCGTGGCTTCCTCGCCGAGGCGGAGAAACGCGGGGTCGAACTGGTGCTGCCGGTCGACGTGCTGGCCGCGACCGAGTTCGCCGCGGACGCGCCGTACGAGGTCGTCGACGCGACCGCGATCCCGGCCGATCGGCAGGGTCTCGACATCGGCCCGCGCTCCCGCGAGCTGTTCGCGGGCAAGCTGGCCGACGCGGCGACCGTCTTCTGGAACGGCCCGATGGGCGTGTTCGAGTTCGAGGCGTTCGCCGGCGGCACCCGCGCGGTGGCCGAGGCACTCGTGGCCGCCGACGCGTTCACGGTGGTCGGCGGCGGTGACTCGGCGGCCGCGGTGCGGCAGCTGGGCCTGCCCGAGGACGGCTTCTCGCACATCTCCACCGGCGGCGGCGCCTCGCTGGAGTACCTGGAAGGCAAGGAACTGCCCGGCGTCGTCGCCTTGGAGGGGAAGAACTAGTGGCACGCAAGCCCTTGGTGGCCGGCAACTGGAAGATGAACCTCAACCACCTCGAGGCCATCGCACTGGTGCAGAAGATCGCCTTCGCGCTGCCGGAGAAGTACTACGCGAAGGTGGACGTGGCCGTGCTGCCGCCGTTCACCGACATCCGCAGCGTGCAGACGCTCGTGGACGGCGACAAGCTGTCCATGAGCTACGGCGCGCAGGACCTCTCGCCGCACGACTCCGGTGCCTACACCGGCGACGTGTCCGGGCTGATGCTGGCGAAGCTGGGCTGCAGCTTCGTCACCGTCGGTCACTCGGAGCGGCGGGCGATCCACGACGAGACCGACGAGCTGGTCAACAAGAAGGTCCGGGCCGCGCTCAAACACGGCATCACGCCGATCCTGTGCGTGGGTGAGGAGCTGGCGGTCCGCGAGGCGGGCGAGCACCTCGCGCACACCACCGCACAGCTGATCGAGGGCCTCAAGGGGCTCAAGGCCGAGCAGGTCGCGACCGTGGTGGTGGCCTACGAGCCGGTGTGGGCGATCGGCACCGGCAAGGTGGCCACCCCGGCCGACGCCGAGGAATGCTGCAAGGCCCTGCGGGCGGCACTGGCCGAGAAGTACGGCGACGAGGTCGCCACCGCGGTCCGGGTGCTCTACGGCGGCTCGGTCAAGTCCGGCAACGTCGCCGAGCTGGTCGCGGCGGAGAACATCGACGGTGCCCTGGTAGGCGGTGCGAGCCTGGACGGTGAGGAGTTCACCAAGCTCTGCGCGCTGGCCGCGGGTGGCCCGCTGCCCTGATCGAGGCCACTACCGGGTAGCCTGTGTATCCGGTCCGTCACTAGAGCAGTGGGCGAGTCCGGGGGTACGGTGGCAACCGCCGGGCGGTTTCAGGGCCGTACCCCTGCATTCTCCGACAAGCACAGAGGATGAGATGAAGCTGTTCCTGCAAATCCTGTTGATCGTCTCCAGCGTGCTGCTGGTGGTGGCCGTGCTGCTGCATCGCGGCCGGGGCGGCGGGTTGTCCTCGCTGTTCGGCGGTGGCATGCAGTCCAGCCTGGCGGGTTCGAGCGTGGCCGAGAAGAACCTCGACCGGATCACGCTGCTGCTCGTCGCGATCTGGGTGATCAGCATCGTGGGGATCGGCCTGCTGCTCAAGGTCTGACCGCCCCGGACAGGGGCCAGTTGATCGGCGTGCCTATAGGGGGGCGCGCCGCCGATTTCAACGTGTGAGGATTCATGGTTGGCGGTAACGCGATTCGCGGCACCCGCGTGGGTGCCGGTCCTTCGGGCGAATCGGAACGGGGTGAGTCGGCGCCGCGGCGCCGGGTGTCCTATTGGTGTGCCCATGGGCACGAAGCCCGTCCGTCGTTCTCGATGGACGCGGAGGTCCCGGAGGAATGGGACTGCCCGCGTTGCGGCCTGCCCGGCGGGCAGAACGAGCAGAGCCCACCCGCCGCTCCGCGCACCGAGCCGTACAAGACGCACCTGGCCTACGTGAAGGAGCGTCGCAGCGATGCCGATGGCGAGGCCATTCTCGCCGAGGCACTGGAGCGGCTCCGCCAGCGTCGCGAACTGATCTGAGGTCTCACCGCAGTCCGCGGAACCACCGCCCCGGCCGCCACGGGTCCGGGCCGGTGGTTTTTCGCGTTACGGCCCGTCAAGCATGGGGTGCGATGGGGCACTTTCGGTGTCCTGCAGGGCAAATTCGGCTCCGGCGCGCGGATCTGCCGCCGAGGCCGTCGCGCGAGGGGCGGGTCACGCTGATGGCCTACCGGGGCCCGGCTCGTCGCCTACCCGGTGTATCGGGCAGGCGCGGGTACGGCCTGGCTTCATAGCGGGGTCACGGCGCCGCGGTACTCGGTGGCGTGACCGCGGCCAGTTCCAGTGGATACCGCGCACGGACCCGGAAACCGCCGTTCTCCGTGCCGGAGGTCTCGAAGCTGCCGCCCAGCAGCCGGGCTCGTTCGGCGAGCCCGGTCAGTCCGTGCCCGCCGGAGGGCAGGCGTTCGCCGCTGCGGCAGGCGCGTTCGTTCTCCACCTCGATGTCCAGCGCGCCGCTGCCCGCCTGGATGCGGATGGTCGCGGTCGCGCCGGGGGCGTGCTTGTGCACATTGGTCAGGCATTCCTGCACGGTGCGATACGCGGCCGCGGAGACCTGGCTCGGCAGGGTGTCCGGTAGCTGCTCCACGGTCAGCTGCACCGGCACCTCCGCGGTGCGGATCAAGTGGTCCAGCTCGCCGATGCCGTGGCGCGGGCCGTCTTCCTCGGCGCCCGAGCGCAACACGCTCACCAGGGAACGCAATTCCTCCAGCGTCCGCCGGGACAGCCCGCGGATCACCTGGGCGGTCTCCAGCGCCGGGCCTTCCTTCGCCTGTGCCTGCAGGGCTCCCGCCTGCATCGCGATCAGCGTGATCTGGTGCGAGACCACGTCGTGCATTTCGCGGGCCAGCCGGGCGCGTTCCTCGGCGCGGATGGCGTCCGCGTACAGCCGCCGTTCCCGGTCGCGGCTTTTCGCCAGCTCGGCCAGCTTCGCGGCGATCTCCTGCCGTGCCCCGAGCAGCAGGGCGAGCGCGACCGGCATGCCCGCCACGAGGACGCCGTAGATCCCGTCCAGGATGTGCTCGCGCCAGGTCAGCTGCGCGAACTCGCTGAACGGCCAGCTGACGAACCGGCAGGTGAACACCAGCGCCGCGCCCACCCAGGTCTGCCAGGCCAGCTGCCGCCGCGCGGCCACCATGCCGAGCGTGAACATCGACGCCAGTTGCGCCCAGCCGGCGAAGAACCCGGGCACCGCCATGAGCAGCGCCAGGAACGGGAACCGTCGGCGCAGCAGGACCGCGAGACAGGAGATGCCGGATAGGTAGAACGAATAGGACTGGGCTCGCTGCGGGACGACGAGCCACACGTCGAGCACGACCAGCGCCAGTACCGCGGCTTCGAGGAAGGCGGTCGTCGTGGCCGGACGGCGCAGCATCGTGAGCGCACGTCGGCGCAGCGCGGTGACCAGCGCGAACCGGCCGTACCATCGTTCCCCGCGGGCGGCTCCCGCTCCGGAGCTGCCCATCGAGATGCCTGGAATCGAGAGTCCCTCTGTACTCATCTCGGCGACCCCATTCGTCTTGTGGACTTGGTCATGAGAGGCGCCGTCCACCCGATCGGGACGCGCGGCGGGGAACAAATGTGCGGATGCTAACGAGGAGATGTGTAGTGCCGGTGAATTTCACCCACTGTGGCCCTTCTCGTCTGTTAATCTCGCCGCATAGGCTGTTCGGGTGAGGATATGCACGGCAATCTCACTCCGTGTTGATCACACCACCTTACGTTTACCTTAAAGCCGGTCCCACATAGTGGTGAGCCGCTCATTGGCCGAGCTGTGGCTCGTCCGTTTGCCTGGACCGCGTCGATCGCGGGAGCGGGTGAACTGCGTCATCCTGGCGGGTATGGCGCTGGGTATCGATATCTACCGGAGCTTCCAGCACGTGACCGACTGGCAGGCGGTCCGTGCCCATGGCGTGACGTACGTGTACGTCAAACTGTCCGACGGCGGGGGCAGACCGGCGGGCGGTGCCGGGGACGCCGAGGTCGCGGGGTCGAGATCGGCCGGCATCCCGGTCGGTGGATACCACTTCGCGCAGGCGAACCCGGGCCCGGAGGCCCAGGCGGGTGTCCTGCTCGGCGAGGTCCGCCGGCTCGGCGCCACCGGCTGCGCGCCGATGCTCGATCTCGAGGACAACCCCGCGTCGTCCCGGCTGCCCAACATCCCGGACGGCCAGAAGCGCGGCTTCGCCACCGCGTTCTGCAACGAGGTCGCGCGGCAGGGCTTCCGGCCGGGCGTGTACTTGAACAACGCACTGGCGAAGAAGCTGCGCCCGGACACCTGGGGCGTGCCGGGCCTGGTCATCTGGATCGCCCGCTACGGCGCCCGCCCGGACGCCGCCGCCGGCCGCTACGACCTCCACCAGTACTCCAGCACCGGGCGGGTGCCCGGGATCAGGGCGAACGGTGTCGATCTCGACGAGTCCTACACGAACGCGCATCTCACCGGTGCGCCGGCCGCGGCAGGAAAGGTGACTGAACTGATGGAACGACTGAAACTGGCGCCCAGCAAGGACATCACCTCAGTACGGCTCCTGCTGTCCGGCAGCGACACCGCGGCGATCGTCATCCGGCCGTGGCTTGCTCCCGACGGCCTCGCGCCCACTCCGGTGTTCCTGGGCAACATCCACGCGTGGGGCAGCGACAAGGCCGGCATCGGGCACAACCCGAAGGACGAATCCGGCTTCGACCCGAAGGTCGTGTCGCACCGCCGCTACGCGCTGCCCGGTGCAGTGTGGGCGGATTTCGAGTACAGCACCAACGCCGAGTTCGACCTGGACATCGTCGGCTGAGCGCGACCCCGTACGCGTAGATGCTGTGAAGGGGCCCTTCACGGACTCAGAGTCCGTGAAGGGCCCCTTCACAGCATCTTGAAGGTCAGCTGCCGGGCGGCTGGTAGACCTTCGTGAGCTTGCCGGCCGCTTCGCGGTCGAGCAGCCACAGCGTGCGGTGGTAGCCGCGCGCTCCGGACACCGGGATCTGCGTCTCCGGCGCGCCGGCGAGTGCCTGCGCGACGGCGTCCGCCTTGGCTGCGCCGCCGGTCATCAGCCAGACCTCGCGCGCCCGGCGGATCGCCGGGAGGGTGAGCGAGACCCGTGTCGGCGGCGGCTTCGGGCAATCCCGCACCGCCACCACCGTCGGCTGTGTCTCGTGTACGGCGGGGGAGTCCGGGAACACCGACGCGGTGTGCCCTTCCCCGCCGAGACCCAGCAGCACGATGTCGAACGCCGGGACCTGCTCGCCGTCCTCGGCCGCGTCGGCAAGGACTTTCGCGTACGCGGCCGCGGCCGCGTCCACGTCGTCGCCGAACTCGCCGTCCGATGGGGCCATCGCGTGCACCCGCTCCGGGGCGAGCGGCACGTGATCCAGCAGTGCCTCCCGCGCGCCCTTTTCGTTGCGCTCGCCGGAATCCGCCGGGACGAACCGTTCGTCGCCCCAGTACAGGTCCAGGCGCGACCAGTCGATCGCGTCCCGGGCGTGGGACTCCCGCAGCTCGCGCAGCACCGCGATGCCGGTGCCGCCGCCGGTGAGCACCACCGACGCCGAGCCCCGCGCTGCCTGCACGTCCACGATCCGGGTGACCAGCCGGGCCGCGGCGGCGGCGGCGAGCAGCTCCGGGTTCTCGTAGACGACGACCTCGGTCCGGCTCACGAGGCGCTCTTTTCCGTGCTCTTCTTGGCGGGGGCCTTCGCGCCGCGGGCGGATTTCGGCTTGGCCGCGGCGGTCTTGCCGGTGCCGGAGGGGGCGAGCTTGTGCAGGCCGTGCAGGGCGGCCTCGTAGATCTCGTCCGGGTCGAGCCGGCGCAGCTCCTCCACCAGGCACTCCAGGTTGCTCCGCCGCTGCAGCGCGATCCGCCGGGTCGGCTGGCCAGGCTGGGTCAGCGTGCCGACCCGGCCGTCCGGGCGGGTCAGCTCGACCGCGCCGGAGCGCCGCTCCAGCTGCACCGAGATGATGCCCTGGGCACTGGAGCTCTTGATCCGCCGCACCGGAGCCTTGAGGTACTCGGCCAGCCAGCCCGCGAGCAGCTCGGTGGACGGCGAATCCGCCTCACCGGTCACCGTCGCGCCGATGATCTTCTCGTACGGCGGCAGATCCAGCGCCGAGACCAGCTGGGCCCGCCAGTGCGTGAGCCGGGTCCAGGCCAGATCCGTGTCACCCTCCACATAGGACTTCGCGCGGGTGGTGAGCGAGCGGATCGGGTTCTTTTCCGCGGCCGAGTCGGTGATCCGCCGCTGCGCGAGCTCGCCGAGCGGATCCTCCGCCGGGGCCTTCGGGCCGGCTTCGGGCCACCAGGTCACGATCGGCGCGTCCGGCAGCAGCAGCGGCACCACGGCGCTCTGCCCCTGCGACGCCAGCGCGCCGTACAGCCGCAGCACGATGACCTCGCTCGCCCCGGCGTCGCCGCCCACGCGGATCTGGCCGTCTATCCGCGGAGCCGCGGTGCGCGCGCCCTTGGCCACCACGATCACCCGCGACGGGTGCTCGCGGCTGGCGTCGTTCGCGGCCTCTATGGCGTCTTCGAGCTTGGCGTCGTCGTCCGCGACGATGACCAGGGTCAGCACCCGGCCGAGCGCGACCTGGCCACCCTGCTCGCGGATCTCCACCAGCTTCTTGTTCAGCGCCGACGTGGTCGTCGACGGCAGATCGATGATCACGGACGCCTCCGGTGTTCTTGCGGGATACTCCCCCGGGTGTGGGTGCCCCAAACGGACACTGCCAGTCGGCGGCCGTGATCGGCTTCGCAATTGTGGATCACGGACGCCTCCAGTTCCGGCCAGTACGTTCGAGCATCTCGTCTGCGGACTTGGGACCCCAGGTCCCCGGCGGGTACTCCTCCGGAGCGGTGCCGAGCTTCGCCCAGTGGTTCAGCACCGGGTCCAGGATCTCCCAGGACAGCTCGACCTCTTCGTTCACCGGGAACAGCGAGGGCTCGCCGAGCAGCACGTCCAGGATCAGCCGCTCGTAGGCCTCCGGCGAGGACTCGGTGAACGCGTGCCCGTACCCGAAGTCCATCGTGACGTCGCGGACCTCCATCGTGGTCCCCGGCACCTTCGAGCCGAACCGCAGCGTGATGCCCTCGTCCGGCTGCACCCGGATGACAAGGGCGTTCTGCCCCAGCTCCTCGGTCGAGGTCGAATCGAAGGGCAGGTGCGGGGCCCGCTTGAAGACCACCGCGATCTCGGTGACCCGGCGGCCGAGGCGCTTGCCGGTGCGCAGGTAGAACGGCACCCCCGCCCAGCGGCGGTTCTGCACCTCCAGCGTCACCGCGGCGTAGGTCTCGGTCGTGGAGTCCTTCGCGAAGCCCGCTTCCTGGAGCAGGCCGGGCACCTTCGTGCCGCCCTGCCAGCCGCCGGCGTACTGCCCGCGCGCAGTGGTCTCGTGCAACGGGTGCACCGGCTTGGTCGCCGCCAGCACCTTCGCCTTCTCCGCCCGCAGCGACTTCGGCTCGAACGACAGCGGCTCGTCCATCGCGGTGAAGGCGAGCAGCTGCAGCAGGTGGTTCTGGATGACGTCCCGGGCGGCGCCGATCCCGTCGTAGTACCCCGCGCGGCCGCCGAGGCCGATGTCCTCGGCCATGGTGATCTGGACGTGGTCGATGTAGTTCGCGTTCCACAACGGCTCGAACAGCTGGTTGGCGAAGCGCAGCGCGAGGATATTCTGCACTGTCTCCTTGCCGAGGTAATGGTCGATGCGGAACACCGACTCCTCGGGGAAGACGTCGTTCACGATCCCGTTGAGTTCCCTGGCGCTCTTGAGATCGTGCCCGAACGGCTTCTCGATCACCACGCGGCGCCAGGTGTTCTCGTCGGCCTGGGCCAGCCCGGACCGGGCCAGCTGCTTGGTGACCACCGGGAACGCGCCCGGCGGGATGGACAGGTAGAACGCGGTGTTGCCGCCGGTGCCGCGTTCCTCGTTCAGTTCGCGCACGGTCCGCGCGAGCCGGTCGAACGCGTCGTCGTCGTCGAAGGTGCCCTGCACGAACCGGATGCCCTCGGCGAGCCGGTTCCACACCGACTCCTTGAACGGCGTCCGCGCGTGCTCGCGCACCGAATCGTGCACCAGTTCGCCGAAGTCCTGGTGTTCCCAGTCGCGGCGGGCGAAGCCGACCAGCGAGAAGCCGGGCGGCAGCAGCCCGCGGTGGGCCAGGTCGTAGATGGCGGGCATCAGCTTCTTGCGGGCCAGGTCGCCGGTCACCCCGAAGATCACCAGGCTGGACGGCCCGGCGATCCGCGGCAGCCGCTTGTCCCGCGCGTCCCGCAGCGGGTTGCGCCAGGTCACTCGGCCACCTCCTGGACCGCGCGGACCAGCTCGGCCAGCCCGGCGGCCCGATCGGTCAGGTGCAGCCGCAGCACCGGGCGCCCGTGCCCGGCCAGCACCTGGCCGTCGCCGAGCGCCTGGGCGTGCTGCAGCCGGCCCAGGGTGTACGGGCGGTCCGGCACGTCCAGATCCTCGGCGACCGCGCCGGTGATCTGCAGGAAGCTGCCGTTCTGGTGGCCGCCCTTGTGGTACTGCCCGGTGGAGTGCAGGAACCGGGGACCCCAGCCGAAGGTGGTCTGCACGCCGGTCCGCTTCGCGATCTCGCTGCGCAGCAACGAAGTCGAGGCGTCGTCGAGCCGGTCCAGGTAGGCCTGCACCGCGATGTATCCGCCTTCGGTCACCGTGCCGAAGAACGCGCGCAGCATGTCGGTCAGTTTTCCTTCGGTGGCAACACCTTCGCTGCCGAAGATCTCGACGGAACCGTCCACAGTGGCCGGTGCTTCCCCGCCCTTTAGCTTCTCCGGGTCGTCCAGCAATGCGCGCGCCGCCTTCTTCGCGGCTTCGACGTCCGGCTGGTCGAACGGGTTGATCCCGAGCAGCCGCCCGGCCAGCGCGGTGGCGAACTCCCACACCAGGAATTGCGCGCCGAGCGCGCCGGTCACCGAGATCTTCGCCGCGCCTTCCGGCACGCCGATCGCGACCGGGGTCGCGTCCGCCTTGGCGTCGGCGAAACCGGGGGCGTCCGGGCCTTCGACGGCGACCGGCAGCAGGCCGGTGCCGAGCTTGCCGGTGGACTCCGCGATCAGCTGCTCGGCCCAGTCCGGGAAGCCAGGCAAATGGCTGGAGCTGCCTGAATCCGTGGTTGCGAGCACGACCTTCTCGGCGCCGGCTTCGTGCGCCGCACCCCAGGCCGCGGCGAGCTTGATCGCCGGGTTGTCCGTGGTGTCCGCGGCCAGCGCTTCGGCAGCCGAGGCGGCCTGGTCGAGCAGCCGCGCGATGTCCGCCCCGGCGAGCCCGGCCGGCACCAGGCCGAACGCGGTGAGCGCCGAGTAGCGGCCGCCCACGTGCGGATCGGCCAGGAAGGTCTTGCGGTAACCCTCCTTTTCGGACAGTGCGGAGAACGGCGAGCCGGGGTCGGTCACGACCACGATCCGCCGGGCCGCGTCGATGCCCGCGTCCGCGAACGCCTTGGCGAAGATCCGCCGGTGGCTGTCGGTCTCCACCGTGCCGCCGGACTTCGACGACACCACCAGCACGGTGCGGTCGAGATCGCCCGCGAGCGCGTCCGCCACCTGGCCCGGATCGGTCGTGTCGAGCACGGTCAGCTGCACCCCGGCGGTGGCCGTGATGACCTCCGGCGCGAGCGAGGAACCGCCCATGCCGGCGAGCACCACGCGGTCCACGCCTTCGCTGCGCAATTCGGCGCGCAGCGCCTCGATCTCCCCGATCAGCGGCCGCGACGACTTGTGCAGCGTCGTCCACGACAACCGGATCGACGCCTCGGACTCGGCGTCCGGACCCCACAGCGTGGCGTCCTGTGCGGCGAGCTTCGAGGCGGCCCCCTCCGCGGCCAGCCGGTCGGCCAGCGGCGCGGCTTTGCCTGCCAGTTCGGCGTCGACGATCTCGACGCCGGTCTCGTCCCCTGTGGTCATGGTCTCGGGTTCAGCCCTTCGCTTCTTCCAGCTGGCCGGTCACCGTGTCGAGCAGCTCCTGCCAGGACTTCTCGAACTTCTCCACACCCTCGTTCTCGAGGGTGACGAACACGTCGGGCACGTCGATCCCGGCAGCGCTCAGCTTGTCGAACACCGCCTGCGCGTCCTGCCCGCGGCCGGCCACCGTGTCGCCGGTGATCTGCGCGTGGTCGGCGACCGCATCCAGGGTCTTCTCCGGCATCGTGTTCACCACGTCCTTGACCACGAGCTGGTCGACGTAGCGGGTGTCGGAGTAGGCCGGGTCCTTCACGCCGGTGGAGGCCCACAGCGGCCGCTGCGCGTTGGCGCCGGCCTCGGCGAGCGCCTTCCAGCGGTCGGAAGCGAACAGGTCCTCGAAGGCCGCGTACGCCAGCCGCGCGTTCGCGATGGCCGCTTCGCCGAGCAGCGCTTTGGCCTCGTCGGTGCCCAGAGCGTTCAGCCGCTTGTCCACCTCACTGTCCACACGGGACACGAAGAAGGACGCGACCGAGTGGATGCCCTTGAGGTCGTGACCGTTCGCCTTCGCCTGCTCCAGGCCGGCGAAGAAGGCCTCGATGACCGCCTGGTACCGCTCGACGGAGAAGATCAGCGTGACGTTGACGCTGATGCCCTCGGCGAGCACCGCGGTGATCGCGGGCAGGCCCTCGGCGGTCGCCGGGATCTTGATCAGCACGTTCGGCCGGTCGACGGTCTTCCACAGGTCCTTGGCCTCGGCCACCGTCTTGCCGGTGTCCTTGGCCAGCCGCGGGTCCACCTCGATCGAGACGCGGCCGTCCACGCCGCCGGTGGCGGTGTAGACGTCGCGGAACAGGTCCGCGGCGTTGCGTACGTCGGTGGTGGTCAGCTCCCGGACGGCGCCGCTGAGGTCCGTGCCGCGGTCGGCGAGTTCCTTGACCTGGGCGTCGTAGGCGGCCCCGTCGGAGAGCGCGTTCGCGAAGATGGTCGGGTTGGTGGTCACGCCGACGACGTGCTTGCCGCGGACGAGCGCGGCGAGGTTGCCGGTGTTCAGGCGTTCCCGCGAGAGGTCGTCCAGCCAGATCGAGACGCCGGCCTCGGACAGCTGCGCGAGCCGATCAGTGGTCATGATGCGGTCCTTTCGGGAAGGAGTTCAGTGCTGGGTGCCGGCGATCGAGCGGCGGGCGGCGTCGACGACCGCCTCGGCGGTGAAGCCGAACTCACGGAACAGGGTGGCCGCGTCGGCCGAGGCACCGTAGTGCTCGATCGAAACGTTCACTCCGGCGTCACCGGTGAACCGCTGCCACGGCATGGCGATCCCGGCCTCGACCGAGACCCGCGCCTTGACCGACGGCGGCAGTACGGAATCGCGGTACCCCTGATCCTGCGCGTCGAACCATTCGATACACGGCATGGACACCACGCGAGTGGGCACGCCGTCGGCTTCGAGCGTCTTGCGCGCTTCGACGGCCAGCTGCACCTCGGAGCCGGTCGCCACGAGGATGACCCGCGGCTCGCCGGTGGAGGCGTCGGCCAGCACGTAGCCGCCCTTCTGCACGCCCTCGGCGCTGGTGCCTTCGAGGACCGGCACGTTCTGCCGGGTCAGCGCGAATCCCGACGGGTGCGCCACGTCCTCCAGCACGGCCTTCCACGCGTACGCGGTCTCGTTCGCGTCCGCCGGGCGGACCACGTTGAGGCCGGGGATCGCGCGCAGCGCGGCGAGGTGCTCGATCGGCTGGTGCGTCGGGCCGTCCTCGCCGAGGCCGATCGAGTCGTGCGTCCACACGTAGGTGACCGGCAGGCCCATCAGCGCGGCCAGCCGCACCGGCGGGCGCATGTAGTCGGAGAAGGTGAGGAAGGTGGCGCCGTACGGGCGGGTGCCGCCGTGCAGGGCGATGCCGTTGAGGATCGAGCCCATCGCGTGCTCACGGATGCCGAAGTGCAGCGTGCGCCCGTACGGGCTGGTGTTCCACATCGCGGTGCCGGCCTCGGCCGGACCGAACGAGTCGGCGCCCTTCATGGTGGTGTTGTTGCTCTCCGCGAGGTCCGCGGAACCGCCCCACAGCTCGGGCAGCGGCCCGGCCAGCGCGTTGAGCACCTCGCCGGAGGCCTTGCGGGTAGCGACGCCCTTGGCGGCGTACGGCTCCCAGGAGGGCAGGCCGTCGGCGAAGCCCTCGGGCAGCTCGCGCTTGGCGAGCCGGTCGAACAGCTGCTTGCGCTCCGGGTTGGCCGCCGCCCACGCGTCGAAGCGGACCTGCCACTCGGCGCGCCACTCCTTGCCGCGCTCCAGCGCCTTGCGGGTGTGCTCGATGACCTCGGCGTCGACCTGGAAGCTGCGCTCCGGGTCGAAGCCCAGGATCTTCTTGACCCCCGCGACCTCTTCGGCGCCGAGCGCGGCACCGTGCGCCTTGCCGGTGTTCATCTTCGTCGGGGCCGGGTAGCCGATGATCGTGCGCAGCACGATGAACGAGGGCCGCTGCGTCTCCGCCTTCGCCGCGGCGATGGCCTTCTCGATCGCGACGACGTCCTCGCCGCCTTCGACGGTCTGCACGTGCCAGCCGTAGGCCTCGTAGCGCTTCGCCACGTCCTCCGACAGGGCGATGGTGGTGTCGTCCTCGATCGAGATCTTGTTGTCGTCGTA
Organism: Amycolatopsis sulphurea; assembly: GCF_002564045.1. Classification (NCBI taxonomy): domain Bacteria; kingdom Bacillati; phylum Actinomycetota; class Actinomycetes; order Pseudonocardiales; family Pseudonocardiaceae; genus Amycolatopsis; species Amycolatopsis sulphurea. The sequence continues at coordinate 208,474 of NZ_PDJK01000001.1, forward strand.
GAAGACGACCAGGTTGCCCAGCTGCTGGCGGCCGGCGATCGACGAGGCCTCCGAGGTGATGCCCTCCTCGATGTCCCCGTCCGAGGCGATCACGTAGATGTGCCCGTCGAAGACGCTCTCACCGGCCGCGGCGTCCGGGTCGAACAGGCCACGCTCGCGGCGGGCGGCCATCGCCATGCCCACGGCGTTGCCCAGCCCCTGGCCGAGCGGGCCGGTGGTGGTCTCGACGCCCTTGGTGTGCCGGTACTCCGGGTGGCCCGGGGTCAGCGAGCCCCAGCGGCGCAGCTGCTCCAGGTCGGCCAGTTCGAGCCCGAACCCGGCGAGGTACAGCTGGATGTAGAGGGTCAGGCTGGAGTGCCCGGCCGAGAGCACGAACCGGTCGCGCCCGGCCCAGTGCGGGTCCGCCGGGTCGTGCCGCATGGCGCGCTGGAAGAGCGTGTAGGCCAGCGGCGCCAGGCTCATCGCGGTGCCCGGGTGACCGCTGCCGCAGTGCTCGACCGCGTCCGCGGCCAGTACCCGGGCGGTGTCCACGGCGCGGGTGTCGGTCTCGGTCCAGTCGGCCGGCGCGGTACGCCGGAGCAACGGGTTGGTCTCGCTGGTGGAAGCGGTTTCGGGCACTGAACTCGAACTCCTGCGTCGATGCGGTTGTGACGGGGGTCCCCGACGGCGGTGCCGGTGCGCACCGCCGGTGTTCTCGATCGCTGGTTCTCAATCGATCCCGAGAGGACGATATTCCGGCCGGCGGCGGCGCGCAGGCAGACCGGCGGGCCCCTGCCCGGCAGCCTAGTGGGTAGCGTCGCGCCCGGCTGTCGCGACGGCCGGGCGAGTACGCCGTCCGCCACCCGTTCCGGCGCTGGTCAGCGGTGCTCCGGCGGGGGCCTTCCGGAATCGCCCGGCGGAGCGGCCCCGGCGACGCGCCGGGCGCCGGCCGGCGCGAGCGTGACGGAGCAGACACCCCGCGGCGTGTCCCGGCCCCGCGCAGTGTCGCGCGAATCGCCACGGCTACCATCGTTCGCGGGCTGGGTCCGGCGGATTCACCACTGGCACCACGATCTTCCGGTCCGCCCGGCCCCGAACTGACACAGGGAGTGAAATGTCGTTGGTGAACGCTGCGCACGGACGCAGTGACGACACCAGCGCCGTACACCCGGACGGTGCACGACCGCACGGGGCCCGGCGAAGCCTCCGCCGGGTGCTCGGCGCCTACGCCGCGCTCGCCAAGCCGCGGGTGATCGAACTCCTGCTGGTCACCACGATCCCGGCGATGTTCCTGGCCGGGCGCCAGGTGCCGGATCTGTGGCTGGTGCTGGCCACCCTGGTCGGCGGCACCATGGCCGCGGGCAGCGCGAACGCGCTCAACTGCGTGATCGACGCGGATATCGACAAGGTCATGAACCGCACCAAGCGGCGCCCGCTGGTCAAGGACTCGGTGCCCCGGCGCAACGCGCTGGTGTTCGGCCTGGTGCTCGGGGTCGCCTCGGCGGTGGTCCTGTACTTCACGGTGAACCTGCTGTCCGCGATCCTGGCGATCGTGACGATCCTGTTCTACATCTTCGTCTACACCCTCGGCCTCAAGCGGCGTACCTCGCAGAACGTGGTCTGGGGTGGCGCGGCGGGCTGCATGCCGGTGGTGATCGGCTGGGCCGCGGTGACCGGCACCGTGCAATGGCCCGCGTTCGTGATGTTCGGCGTCATCTTCTTCTGGACCCCGCCGCACACCTGGGCGCTGGGCATGAAGTACCGCGAGGACTACGAGCGCGCGGGCGTGCCGATGCTGCCGGTGGTGGCCACCGCGCAGCACGTGGCCCGTCAGATCGTCATCTACTCGTGGGTGATGGTCGCCTGGACGCTGCTGCTGCTCCCGGTCACCAGCTGGCTGTACGCGACCTTCGCGGTCGTCGCCGGTGCCTGGTTCCTCTTCTACGCGCACCGCCTGAACGCCGAGGTACGCCGGGGCGTGGAGACCAAGCCGATGGCGCTGTTCCACCGCTCCAACACGTACCTGATGATCGTGTTCGTGGCGCTGGCGGTCGACGCCGCGATCGGGCTGCCCACGCTCGGCCTGCCCTTCTGACCCCTCTGACCCTGCGCTCTGCGGCGGGGAATGCCGTAGGCTGGACGGTCTGTGCCCTCTCGGCCCTCCGCCGCATTCCCCGAAGCGAAAGCAGGATTGAGTCTTGTCCGTGTCCCCGGACCGGGAAACGAGCCGTGTCTTCGAGGACGGTACGTCCGACCATGCCGCCGAGCTGGCGCGTGAGCAGACGTACGTCTCGGCGGTCTACGAAAAGCTCGACATCGAGCGGCGGGACGCCCAGCGCCGTCTCGACGAGACGTTGCGGCAGACCGGGCGTACCCCACAGGCCCGTACGGAACGCGACGTCGCCACCACGCTGTACACCGACCGGCTCGCGCAGCTCGGTTCGGTGGAGCAGGGGCTGTGCTTCGGCAGGCTGGATTTCCTGCCCGGCCGCGAAGAGGAAACCACCTACGTCGGCCGGCTCGGGTTGTTCGACGAGGACGACGACTACCGCCCGCTGCTGATCGACTGGCGTGCCCCGGTGGCCCGCCCCTTCTACCTGGCCACGGCCGCCTCGCCGGAGGGCGTGCGCCGGCGGCGGCACCTGCGTTCGCTGAGCCGCCGGGTGACCGGGTTCGACGACGAGATCCTCGATCTCGGCGCGGCGGACCAGGGCCAGGACCTCGGGCTGGCCGGCGAGGCGGCGTTGCTGGCCGCGCTGGAGCGCCGTCGCACCGGCGAGATGAACGACATCGTCGCGACCATCCAGGCCGAGCAGGACCGGATCATCCGCGCGCCGCTCGGCGGGGTGCTGGTGGTGCAGGGCGGGCCGGGCACCGGCAAGACCGCCGTGGCGCTGCATCGCGCGGCCTACCTGCTCTACACCCACCGCCAGCAGCTGACCACGCGTGGCGTGCTGGTGGTCGGGCCGAACAGCACGTTCCTGCGCTACATCGGCCAGGTGCTGCCGTCCCTCGGTGAGACCGGGGTGCTGCTGGCGACGGTCGGGCAGCTGTGGCCGGGGCTGGACGCGGTGGGCGTGGAATCGCCGGAGGCGGCCGAGGTGAAGGGCCGGGTGGTGCTGGCCGAGGTGCTGGCCGCCGCCGTCCGCGACCGCCAGCGGGTGCCGGATCCGGTGCTGGAGATCGAGCACGAGCGGGAAATCCTCAAGCTGGACCGGAAAACCTGCGTGGAGGCGCGGACGCGGGCACGCCGTTCACGCCGTCCGCACAACCTCGCGCGCCGGCTGTTCGTGTCCGATGTGCTCGACGCGCTGACCCGGCAGGCCGCGCGGAAGCTGGGGGAGGACCTGCTCGACGCCCAGGACGTCCAGGACATCCGGGCCGAGCTGGCGGCCAGCCCGGCGGTGGCGGCCGCGCTGACGCGGCTGTGGCCAAAGCTGACCCCGGAGGGCCTTCTCGACGACCTCTTCGCCGACCCGGCCTACCTGGCCCGCGCCGTGGGGACGCTGCTCACCGACACCGAGCGCGCGCACCTGGAAAGCGGCCGTGACGCCCAGTGGACGCCCGCCGACGTGCCCTTGCTGGACGAGCTGGCCGAGCTGCTCGGCGCGGACGATTCCGAGGAGCAGGCCCAGAACCGCCGCCGGGAACGGGTGGAACGCGCGTACGCCGAGGGCGTGCTGGACATCCTCGAACAGGACGAGGAGATCCAGGACGAGGAGATGCTGCGGGTGTCCGACGTGCTCGACGCCGAGCTGTTCGCCGAACGGCAGCAGGCGCGCAGCGAGCTGACCGCGGCCCAGCGGGCGGCGCAGGACCGCACCTGGACCTTCGGCCACGTGATCGTCGACGAGGCACAGGAACTGTCCGCAATGGACTGGCGGCTGCTCATGCGCCGCACTCCGAACCGGTCGATGACCCTGGTCGGCGACGTCGCGCAGACCGGCACCGCCGGGGGAGCGCGCAGCTGGGACGAGGTGCTGGCGCCGTATGTGGCCGATCGCTGGCGGCTGGCGCAGCTGAGGGTCAACTACCGGACCCCGGCGGAGATCATGGCCGTCGCCGCGGACGTGCTCACCGAACTCGGCGGTGACCTCGCCCCGCCGTCCTCGGTGCGGGAGACCGGCGTGGCCCCGTGGAGCAGACGCAGCACCGACCTGGACGGCGAGCTGCCCGGACTGGTGCGGGCCGAACTGTCCCTTGTGGACGGTGGCACGATCGGGGTACTCGTGCCCGCGGCGCGGCGAAAGCACCTGCGGGCGTTGCTGGGTGCCGGCGAACGCCTCAGCGTGCTGACCGTGGATCGGGCCAAGGGCCTGGAATTCGACGCGGTGCTGCTGATCGCGCCGGACGAGATCGTGGCCGAGTCCCCGCGGGGACTGAACGATCTGTACGTGGCACTGACTCGGGCGACCCGCCGGCTCGGCGTGGTCCAGACCGGTGACCCGGTCCCGGCGCTGCACCGGCTTGGCTAAAGTCGCGCTGTTGCCGAAATCGCAGTGCCTCCAGGGATAGGGTGCTCGGCATGCAGAAAATCGGCAACATCGCGGCCATGGCGGCCTGCGTGGCGGCGGCGGCCGTCCTGACCGGCTGTGGCGGCGACAGCGGCGCGTCCGCCGGTGCTTCGTCCCCCGCGGCGGCCCCCTCCCGGGTGTGCACCGCGGATGACCTCAAGACCACGGGCGAGTTCGGCAAGGCCCCGGAGATCACCGTCCCGGACGACTGCACCCCGCCGAAGAAGCTGGTCATCAAGGATCTGTCCGCGGGCACCGGCGCCGAGGCGAAGCCGGGCCAGCAGGTGACCATGAACTACACGCTGGTCACCTGGTCGGACAAGAAACAGCTGGACAGCTCGTTCGGCAAGGAGCCGTTCTCCCTGAGCCTCGGCGCCGGCGAGGTGATCAAGGGCTGGGACGAGGGCCTGACCGGGATCAAGCAGGGCGGCCGCCGGCTGCTGATCATCCCGCCGGACCTCGGCTACGGCAAAGGCGGGAACGGTATCGCGCCCAACGAGACACTGGTGTTCGTGGTCGACGCCGTGGCGGTCCCGGCCTGATCCGATCCGTGCGTGCCCCCGCGCGGGGCACGCACGGGCCTGCGTCACGGGATCAGCAGCAGCTTGCCGGTGGTACGGCGGCCCTGGAGGTCTTCGTGCGCACGGCGTGCCTCGGCCAACGGGTAACGGCCGCCGATGCGGATGTCGAGGGAGCCGTCCTGGACCGCGGCGAACAGCTCGTCCGCGCGCCAGTCCAGCTCTTCGCGCGTTCGCACGTAGTGCGCGGCGGTGGGGCGGGTCAGGTACAGCGAGCCGCCGGAGTTGAGCCGCTGCGGGTCCAGCGGCGGCACCGGGCCGCTCGCCGCGCCGAACAACGCCAGCGTGCCGCGGATCCGCAGGCTAGCCAAGCTGCCGTCCACAGTGTCCTTGCCGACGCCGTCGTAGACCACGGCCACGCCTTCGCCGCCAGTCAGCTCGCGCGTGACCGCGGCGAAGTCTTCGCGGTCGTAGCGGATCACGTAGTCCGCACCGGCGCCACGGGCCAGCTGGGCCTTCTCATCGGTGGACACCGTGCCGATCACGCGCGCGCCGCGCGCCTTCGCGAGTTGTACGAGCAGCAGCCCGACACCGCCGGCAGCTGCGTGCACAAGGACGTCGTCGCCCGGCTTCACCTCGTACGTGGACCGCACCAGGTAATGTGCGGTGACGCCCTGCAGCAACGTCGCGGCGGCCACCTCGTCGGAGATTCCTGCGGGCACCTTCACCGCCACGGCGGCGGGGATCGCCGCGCGCGCAGCGTAGCTGCCCAGGACGCCCTGCCAGGCCACCCGGTCACCAGGGGCGAAACCCGTCACGGCTTCGCCGACCTCGGCGACCGTGCCGGCGCCTTCCATGCCCAGCACGAACGGCAGCTCCAGCGGGTAGATGCCCTGACGCTGGTATGTGTCGATGTAGTTGACGCCTGCCGCGGCGATGTCGACCAGCAGCGTTCCGGCGCCGGGCGGGCCGACGGGGACCTCGCCGGTTTCCAGTACCTCCGGGCCACCAGTCCTGGTTACCTGCACAACCGTCGGCATTGCTCCTCCTACGCGAGTTCGGCAGCCTTCCTAGTCCACTATGGCCGAGAACACGACCCTTCCGCGGTACCGGGGGTGACGGGCTAAGCTCGCGACGTGGCTGAGGAGACCGAGAACACGCCGACCGTGCCCACTGAGCCGACCGCCCGGCAGGTCGCCGCGGCACGGGATTTCGTGGCCCGGCACGGCAAGCCCTCGCGTGCGGTGGTGGAGAACATCGGCCGGGCGGGTGCCCGGGTGGTGCTCGTCGGCGCGGACGGCGCGCTGGGCGACGTGCTCGTGGCCGGGACCGAAGCCGGGAACGCGCTGGTCGGGGCGGTCGGAGACCTGGAAGCCGCGGAATGGGACAGCGAGACCGTGAACGCGGTCAAGATCGGCGCCGCGCACCGGCGCAAGATGGCCGGCCCGCGAGCCGGCCGATGACCCGCACCGCGTACTTCGCCTCTTGTGCCGCGATGCCCGAGGGCGACGGCGACGACGCGATCGTCCTGCCCGCACTTGCCGACCTGGGCTTCACCGTGCACTGGGCGGCCTGGGACGATCCGGCGGCGGGCTTCGCCGAGGCGGACCTGGTGGTCCTGCGCGCGACCTGGGACTACCCGGACCGCCGCGAAGAGTTCCTCGGCTGGTGCGAAAGCGTTCCGTCCCTGGCGAATCCGGCTCCAGTAGTGCGCTGGAACACCGACAAGGCCTATCTCGTCGAGCTGCACGACACGGGCGTCCCCACAGTGCCTTCCGAGCTGATCGAGCCGGGTGAGCGGGCGAAGTGGCCGAAGCAGCCTTTCGTGGTGAAGCCGTCGGTCGGCGCGGGCTCGCACGGCGTGGCGAAGTTCGCCGCCGGGGGCCTGGCGGCCGACGAGCACCTGCGGGGCCTGCACGAGGACGGCCGGACCGCGCTCGTGCAGCCGTTTCAGTCCAGTGTGGACACTCAGGGGGAGATCGCCGCGGTGTTCCTCGGCGGGATCTACTCGCACGCCTTCACCAAGGCGGTCATGTTCGGCTCCGGCCCGGATGCTTCCGGGTTGTACCTGGAGGAACGCCTGGCCGCCGCGGTCCCGGCGCCCGAAGTGCGCGCGGTGGCCGAGGACGCGCTAGACGCCGCCTGCTCGCTGCTGGGCATCCTGCGCGCGGAGCTGCTGTACGCCCGGGTGGACCTGATCCGCGGGGACGACGGCCGTCCGCTGATCCTGGAAATGGAGCTGACCGAGCCCACGCTGGGGTTCCGCTACGCGGACGCCGGTGCCCCGCTGCGGTTCGCCTCGGCGGTGCGGCAGCAGCTGGCCTAAGTTCAGCGGATCCGCTTGGCCGCCAGCCGTTCAGGCCGGGGCCAGCGGACCTCGCCGGCCCAGCCGAGGCGTTCGAACAGCCAGATCACCCGGGCCGAGACGTCCACCTGGCCGCGCAGCACGCCGTGCCGGGCACAGGTCGGGTCGGCGTGGTGGGAGTTGTGCCACGACTCGCCCATGGACAGCAGCGCCAGCGGCCAGAAGTTCGCCGCGCGGTCGCGGCTGGCGAACGGGCGGTCGCCGATCAGGTGGCAGATCGAGTTCACCGACCAGCTCACGTGGTGCAGGAACGCGACGCGCACCAGCCCGGCCCAGAAGAACGCGCTCAGCGCGCCCGGCCAGCCGCCCGAGATCAGCCCGCCGAGCAGTGCGGGCAGCCCGAGGCTGAGCGTGATCCACAGCCAGAAGAACCGGTTCACCACCCGCAGATCGCGATCCCCGGTCAGATCGGGGGCGAACCGGTCGGCGTTGGTCACCGCGCGGCCGAACATCCAGCCCATGTGCGCGTGCCAGAAGCCCCGCACCAGCGCCGCCGGGGAGGTGCCGAACAGCCACGGGGAATGCGGATCGCCCTCCCGGTCGGCGAACGCGTGGTGCCTGCGGTGGCTGGCCACCCAGAAGATCACCGAACCCTGCACGGCCATGCTGCCCGCCACCGCGAGCGCGATCCGCAGCGGCCGCCCGGCCTTGAACGCACCGTGGGTGAAATAGCGGTGGTAGCCGACCGTCACCCCGAGGGTGGTGAAGACGTAGAAGACCACCGCCAGGATCACGTCCGTCCACCCGATGCCCCAGCCCCACAGCAGCGGCACGGCGGCCAGCAGCGCGGCGAACGGCACCAGCAGGAAAGTCTTGAGCACCACCATCTCCAGCGGCCCGCGGCGGCCGGAGACGAGAGGTTTGGCGGAACTGACGGGGGCGGACGTCAGGGTCCCGGCAAAGTCGGTCGAGGACCCGTGATCAGCAGTGTGCCGTGGCTGCCGCGTCATCATCGGCGGTACCTGCCCTCTTCATCGATTGCGTCCGGCACCGGACGATGCGGAGCTATTCGAGGCGCGACCACCTCGTGGTGTACGCCGGACCTGTCCCGGGTCTGTGAAGGGGCCCTTCACGGACTCAGAGTCTGTGAAGGGCCCCTTCACGGACCTTCACGGACTTCCGCGGGCTGTGCAAGGCCCCTCACACCGACTTTGCCGACACCCCAGGGGCGGACGTCATGACGCGTCACCTCGGGGCGCTTCGGCGGCCGGTTCGCGGCTTATCGTAAGTGGCCGAACTGTCCGCCAGGCCGACGCGAAGTTACTAATCCGAACTGATTAGTAGGCCGACCCCACCCGGCACGTAACCGTTGCTACGAAGCCATGAGGCCGTGACTGTGGTCGGATTGGCAATGATCGGCACAGTACGCCTGGATGGCGGTCAGCTCGCCGGGGTGAGTTCCCGCTCCTCCGGCGCCGCCGGGAGCTTCGAGAGAACCGGGCCGCGGTCGCGGGTGCCGGTCCACAGCGTGGCGGTGACGATGATGACCAGCGCGGAGCCGAGCACGTGGAAGGAGACCATCGCCTCGGGCACGCCGAGCGCGTACTGCACGGTGCCCAGCACGCCCTGGGCGAGCGCGACCGCCCACACCCAGGCGTAGCGCTGCCACACGCTCTTCGGCGCGCGGCCGCGCAGCAGCGTGAGCCCGAAGACGGCCAGCACCACGAGGTAGGCGATGAGCAACCCGCTGTGCACCTGGGCCAGCCGGTCGACCGGCACGGCCAGCCGGTGGGTGTTCAGGTCGCCGCCGTGCGGACCGGCCCCGGTCACCGTGGTCCCGGCGATCAGCACCGCCCACATCAGCACGATCAGCACCACCAGCGTCCGACGGCCGAGCGCGGGCACCAGCGGGCGGGCCGGTTCGTCTCCTTCGCGGAACGCCTTGAGCAGCAGTACCGCCAGCCACACCAGGGGAGTGGAGGCGAGGAAATGGAGCGCGACCGTCCACCATTCCAGCTTCGCGAGCACGGTGATGCCGCCGAGCACCGCTTGCAGCACCACTCCGCCGGGCATCAGCCAGGCCAGCTTCACCAACCGGCGCCGGTGCGGGTGGTCGATCTGGATCCGCCACGCGGCGAGCACGGCGAGCGCGGCCACCACGATCACCACGCCGGTGAGCATCCGGTTGGAGAACTCGATCCACTGGTTGATCGTGTCGATCCCCGGGTGGTGCACCGGGACGAGGCTGCTGCCGATGCACTTCGGCCAGGTGTTGCAGCCGAGCCCGGAGCCGGTCACCCGCACCACCGACCCGGTGACGCCGATCCCGGCCTGCGTGACCACCGCCGCGATCCCGATGGCCTGCTGAGCCGCGGACGACGGGTAAGGCAGGCGGGCGATCAGGCTGCGTAGAGACACGCAGGCCACGATACGCGCAGGCTACCGGGCGGTTTCGGCCGGTCAGCCGGTGGCGGCCGGCTCCGGCAGCGCGGCGGGACGGGCCGCGTGCCGGCGGGTCGGTCTGTGAAGGGACCCTTCACGGACTCTGAGGCTGTGAAGGGACCCTTCACGGCTTCGGGTTTCGGGCGCGTCGGCGCTCGGCAAGGCTGGACGGAAACCATTCGCAGCCATAAAACTGAAGATTATTCGTTCCGGGGGAAAATCATCGAATCGGCAATCGAATCCGTCGGACGCGGACCTCGCTCATGCTCATCGCGACGGAAATCCGAATCGATCTCCTGGGGTATCACGCTGCCGCGTAGATTTGCGCAGCGCAGGTTTCATGCCACCGCCGGCGTGGCAATACCGTCCGTTACAGGTGATCGCCCAGAGGAGTGGAGCGGTCGTGAACAGGGCTATCGAAAGACGCGAACTTTCCCTCGGCGGCACAGTGCTCCTTCCCTTGCGAGCCGGGGTCGGAACGCGGCCTCGTGCGCGGTTCTGCCTCCGGGGTGCTCAGCTACGTCCGGAGCTGCTCGCCCGGCTCCTCCAGGCCGGTTGCGGAGCAGGCGAAAGCGCGGCACGTGCCAGGGCACGTGCCGCGCGTCGTCCGGATGGATTCGGGTCAGACCTCAGGGTGTCGGCAAAGTCGGTGTGGAGGGCCCTGCGCAGGTGCGGAGGGCTGTGAAGGGTCCCTTCACGGACCCGAAACCGGTCGGGCAGCCACGGCTCTCTCTGCTGATCACGGGCCCTTGGCCACCTTTGCCGGGGCCCTGGGTCAGACCTGTGCCGGTCGGCGGGCGGCCCGGTCCCGGTGGTGCCGGCTGATATTGCGTTCGAGCAGCTCGATGGACGCCGCGACGCCGACGCTGCCGGGCCGGGTTTCGGGCAGTCTGCCGTCGTTCGCGCGCAGCTCGGCGAGCGCGGTGTCGATCGCCTCCTGCGCGGCGAACAGGCACGGCGTGCTGTAGATCGCCACGTCCACGCCGAGTTCCTGCAGCTCCGGCAGCGACAGCCGCGGGGACTTGCCGCCGGCGATCTGGTTGAACAGCAACGGCTTCGAACCGATGACGCGGCGGACGCGGTGGATCCAGTCCACGCTGCGCACCCCGTCGACCAGGATCACGTCCGCGTCGGTCTGCGCGAGGGCCTCGGCGCGGCGCAGGATCTCCTCCTCCTCGGTGGCGTCGGTGCGGGCCACCACGACCAGGTCCTGGCGGGTCTCCAGGACGAGTTCGAGCTTCTCCAGGTATTCCGCCAGCGGCAGGATCTGCTTGCCGTCCACATGCCCGCAGCGGCGGGGCCGCTTCTGGTCCTCGATGATGACCCCGGACGCACCGATCCGCTCCAGGTGCTCGACCACGTGCGCGGCCACCTCGGGGTCGACGTACCCGTCGTCGATGTCCACCAGCAGGTGCTGCTGCGGAAACGCCAGCCGCAGCCGCTGGACGAAGTTCACGATGTCCGGCCAGGCGATGAACCCGATGTCGGGCAGTCCGTAGTACGAGGCGGCGAAACCGAATCCGGAGACGAACATGCCGTTGTAGTGCTGGGCGGCGACCGAAGCCGAGAACATGTCGAAAACGCCGATCAGGGGGGTGATCTGCGCGTGGGCGACCTCGTTGCGGAGTGCGCTTCCGTACGTCATGACAGCCTTTCTGGGGTGGCGACTCTGGGCGAAACACGCGATTTCATGCGGAAACGGGAACGGATTGTGTCCCGTATGTCTCGAATTTATCGAAATTCGCAGGCGCCGCCATCGGCTGATCAGGTCACGGAGGACAACTCGGACATAACAGACAGTAGTGAACACAATGGACCCTATTACCCGGGCGTGTTCGGGTCACCTCCGCACTCCGGCGACGCGACGCCGCCGAAGTGATCAACTATGGTGCGGTGCAAGGATTTCTGCCGCATCGCGGGCGCGGCGCCGGGTCTTCGCGAACGGGTGATCATCTTCCCGATCACGCGGATCTTCTGGCCCGGCCCGGAAAACCGGACCGCGCCGGTACCCCGGCTGGGGGCCTCAGGTGAGTTTCGTCGTGCGCGTGGCGAACACCCCGGCCACCGCGGCCCACCCGGCGAGCACCAGCATCGGGTCGGCCGGGAACTGCCCGCCGACGAGCGCGGCCCGCATGCCCTCCGCCAGCGCGCCGGAGGGCAGCAGCTCCACCACCGCACCGACCCCGGACGGCAGCGCCGAAGGGGCCAGCAGGATCCCGCCCGCCAGCAGCAGCACGAACCAGGCGACGTTGGCCAGCGCCAGCACCGCTTCCGCCCGCAGTGCCCCGCCGAGCAGTACGCCGAGCGCGCCGAAGGCCAGCGTGCCCAGCACCAGCAACAGGATCGCGGCACCGAGCCCGGCCGCCGAGGGCGACCAGCCGAGGAAGGCCGCGACCACCCCGAGCACCACCGACTGCAGAGCCACCACCACGAGCGCGGCCACCACCCGGCCGGCCACCAGCAGCCACGAGGGCAGCGCGGTCGCCGAAAGCCGTTTCAGCACGCCGTAGCGGCGGTCGAAACCGAGGGCGATGGCCTGCCCGGTGAACGCGGACGAGAGCACCGCGAGCGCCAGGATCCGCGGCGTGATCCAGTCCACTTTGGACGTGGTGCCGAGCTGGCCCGCGGGCAGCACGTCCAGCAGGCTCAGCCCGATCAGCAGGGCCAGCGGGATGATCAGGGTGAGCAGCAGCTGCTCGCCGTGCCGCAGGGTGAGTGCGGCCTCGACCCGGGCGTGCGTACGCAGCATCCGGCCCAGCGAGCCGCGGCCGGGCGCGGGGGTGAAGGTGCCCTCGGGGAACGAGGTGGTCATGCGCGCAGCTCCCGCCCGGTCAGTTCGAGGAAGACCTCTTCCAGCGTGCGGCGGCCGACCTGCAGCTGCTCGGGCAGCACGCCCTGTTGCGCGCACCACGCGGTGACCGCGGAGACCACCTGCGGGTCCACCGAGCCTTCCACCAGGTACGCGCCGGGCGCGGATTCGCTGACCCGGTACCCCTCCGGCAGCGCCGCGGTGAGCAGGCCGGTGTCGAGCCGGGCACGCGCCCGGAACCGCAGCTGCGCGGACTCGCCGTCCTCCAGCGTGAGCGCGTGCGGCGTGCCCTGGACCACGACCTTGCCGTGGTCCACGATCACCACCTGATCGGCCAGCGCCTCGGCCTCCTCCATCAGGTGCGTGGTGAGCAGCACGCTCACCCCGTCCGCGCGCAGCGCGCCGAGCAGGTCCCAGACCAGCCGGCGGGCCTGCGGGTCCATCCCCGCGGTCGGCTCGTCGAGGAACACCAGTTCCGGGCGGCCGACCAGGGCGCAGGCCAGCGAAAGCCGTTGCTGCTGCCCGCCGGAGAGCCGTTTGAACGGGGTCCGCCGCGCCCCGGTCAGGCCGAGCACGTCGAGCAGCCACGCCGGATCGTGCGGCCGGGCCGCGCAGGAGGCGACCAGCCGCAGCATCTCGTCCGCCCGCACGCCCGGGTACGCGCCGCCGCCCTGGGGCATGATGCCGACCCGCGGCCGCAGCCGCGCGTGGTCGGCGACCGGGTCGAACCCGAGCACCCGCACGGTGCCCGCGTCCGGGCGGCGGAAGCCCTCACAGACCTCGACGGTGGTGGTCTTGCCGGCCCCGTTCGGGCCGAGCAGGGCGAGCAGCGAGCCACGCGCCATCCGCAGGTCGAGCCCGTCGACCGCGGTGGTGGAGCCGTAGCTTTTCACCAGACCGGTGATCTCGACCGCGGAGTTGTCCACAACCGGTCACGATACGACGTCGGCGCGGGCCTCCGGTGCCGGGGACGGGGGAGACGTCCGCGACAGCAGCAGCGGGCAGACCCGGTGCACCACGGCGAGGCCGCCCAGTGTGACGAGGATCGCGGCGCCGTAGGCCCACGGCAGGATGTAGGAACGGCCGTCGAAGGTGCTGCCGGTGGGCGAGAGCAGGAACGGCAGCACGGCGCTGACCACCGTCGCGGCCACCCGGAACCGGGAGGTGCCCGCGGCCGCGGCCAGCGGGATCACCGCCCACAGCAGGTACCACGGCTGCAGGCTGATCTGCAGGATCATCGCCGCGCCCAGGGACACGCCGAGGCCGATGATCGGCCGGTAGCGCCATTTGAAGCTGGCCCACAGGAACTTGATCGTCACCGCCGCGGTGACCAGATAACCCAGCGCGCCGAAGATCGGCACCAGCGCGTCGGTGTGGTTGCCCATCCCGAGCGCGATGCCGAGCACCCCGGTGAGGTTGATCAGCTCCGCGGTGGGCGAGATCCACGAGCGCACCAGGCCCGGGGTGTTCAGGGTCGCGCCGACCCAGCCGAAGCCCAGCCCGGTCCCGTAGCAGATGGCGACCAGCACGACGCCGAACAACGCGGCCATCGGGAGCGCGGCCCGCACCAGATCCTTGATCCGCCCGTGCCAGCGGCGCGCCACCATCACCGCGAAGAAGCCCAGCGCCAGCACCGTCGGCACCTTCACGGTGGCGCCGGCGGTGATGATCGCCACCCCGAGTCCGATGTAGAGCAGCTCGCCTCTGGCCGGCGGTGGCGGGGAATCCCCCTTCACCCGGGTCGGCAACCGGCGGATGCCGACCTCCAGCCCGGCCACCATCAGCCCGATGGCCAGCGCGTCGTTGTGCGCCCCGGCGACGAAGTGGAAGATCAGCAGCGGATTCGCCGCGCCCAGCCACAGCGCGGTGGCCGGCTGCACGCCGAAGCGCCGCGCCAGCCGCGGCAGCGCCCACACGATGAGCACCACGCCGACGAGCGCGAGCGCGCGCTGCAGCAGCACCCCGGCCACGATGTTGTTGCCGCCCAAGGGGGCGAGCCAGCCGCCGAGCCGCAGTACCAGTGGCCCGTACGGCGCGGGGGTCTCCCGCCAGATGTTCGACACGCCCGAGGTGAGCGGATCGGCCACGCCCAGCGCCTGCGCCGGCCCCAGCTGGTAGGGATCCATCCCGCGGTGCACGATCTCGCTCTGCGCCAGGTAGCTGTACACGTCGCGGGAGAACAGCGGCGGGATCACCAGCAGCGGGGCGACCCACATCGCGAGGGTGCGTGCGAGCTGCCCGCGGGTGGCCAGGCGGGCGCTGGCCGGCCGGGCGAACCGGCCGAGCATCAGCCAGCTGAGCACCAGGATGCCCATCCCGGAGAAGGCGATCGCGAGCGACACCGAGGGGATCCGGGTGAACAGCCGCAGCACCGGCAGGTCCTGCACCGGGCTGATCACCGGCGCGGCCCCCGCGCCGAGCGAGCCGAGGGCGAGGAACAGCGAACCGACCGTGCCGAAGCGGCGCACCACGTCGAGCCCGCGGTGCTCGGCGTCGTTCAGCGGCCCGGCTGTGCGCGGCCGGACCGGCGAGAGCGCCACGGCGGTCGCCGGATCGCCGGATCCACCCGGATCCGGGACCCGTTGCTCGGAATGCTCGCCGATCGCCACGCCGGGAAGCGTATCGAGTCCGGTTCCCGGTGACTCGGGTCACTGCCACCGGCCCCGCCTTTGCCTGGCGGCGGGAAATAGGACACACTTGTGTTGTGAAAAAGAACGGGTGCACCGGCGAGGGGCGCGGCGAATCGCCGCGAACCCCGGGTCGTGCTGTGCCCGTGCAGGTCAGCGCCGAGATTGCCGCCGCGCGGCCGGGGCACGAAGCCCTCGCCGCGGCGGGTTCCCCGGCCGAGGGCCGGACCCGGCACGAGGTCGCCCGGCTGCTGCTGGAGCAGGGCCCGATGACCGCCGTGGCGGTCGCCGAGCAGCTGGGCATCAGCCCGGCCGCGGTCCGGCGGCATCTGGACGCGCTGCTGGCCGACGGCGAGGCGGAGACCCGCGACGCGCCGCGCCGCGGCCCGCGCGGCCGGGGCAGGCCCGCCCGGCTCTTCCTGCTCACCGAGGCCGGCCGGGCCCGGTTCGGGCACGCCTACGACGATCTCGCCGTGTCCGCCGTCCGGTTCCTCGCCGAGCACGCCGGGCCGGACGCGGTGCGCGCGTTCGCCGAGAGCCGGGTCGACCGGCTGGTCGGCCCGCACCGCGCGGCGATCACCGGATCACCCGATCCGGCGCGCCGGGCGGAGGCACTCGCGCTCGCGCTGACCAGGGAGGGCTACGCTGCCTCGACCCGTCAGGTCGGCGGCACCGCGACCACCGGTGCGGCCGCCGCCGCGGTGGGCACCCAGCTCTGCCAGCACCACTGCCCGGTCGCGCACGTCGCCGCGGAGTTCCCGCAGCTGTGCGAGGCCGAGACGGAGGCGTTCGCCCGGCTGCTGGGCACGCACGTGCAGCGCCTGGCGACCATCGCACGCGGGGACAACGCGTGCACCACACACGTACCCGCCGCACCGGCGGGTATCCCGGCCCATCCCGAGCCGGACCGCACCACCGCCCCTGCGGCGGCCACGCCGTCGCGGGAGCAGCCCGCACGGATCCCGAATGGAGGGAAACCCGCATGACTGCCGCTGCCGAGCAGCGCACTCCCACCACCGAGCCGTTGAGCCAGGAAGAGACCATCGCGTCCCTGGGCAACTACGCTTTCGGCTGGGCGGACTCCGACGAGGCGGGCGCCAGCGCCCGTCGCGGCCTGAGCGAGGACGTCGTCCTCGACATCTCCGGCAAGAAGTCCGAGCCCGAGTGGATGCGCGACGCCCGCCTCAAGGCGCTCAAGCTCTTCGACCTCAAGCCGATGCCCAACTGGGGCGCGGACCTGTCCGGGATCGACTTCGACAACATCAAGTACTTCGTGCGGTCCACGGAGAAGCAGGCGACCTCCTGGGAGGACCTGCCCGAGGACATCAAGAACACCTACGACAAGCTCGGCATCCCGGAGGCGGAGAAGCAGCGCCTCGTGGCCGGCGTCGCCGCGCAGTACGAGTCCGAGGTCGTCTACCACCAGATCCGCGAGGACCTGGAGGAGCAGGGCGTGCTGTTCCTGGACACCGACTCCGCGCTCAAGGAGCACCCGGAGCTGTTCCGGGAGTACTTCGGCTCGGTGATCCCGGCCGGGGACAACAAGTTCTCCGCGCTGAACACCGCGGTGTGGTCCGGCGGCTCGTTCATCTACGTGCCCAAGGGCGTGCACGTGGAGATCCCGCTGCAGGCCTACTTCCGGATCAACACCGAGAACATGGGCCAGTTCGAGCGGACGCTGATCATCGTCGACGAGGATGCCTACGTGCACTACGTCGAGGGCTGCACGGCGCCGATCTACCAGTCCGACTCGCTGCACTCGGCGGTCGTGGAGATCATCGTGAAGAAGGGCGCCCGCTGCCGCTACACGACGATCCAGAACTGGTCGAACAACGTGTACAACCTGGTCACCAAGCGCGCCAAGTGCGAAGAGGGCGCGACCATGGAGTGGGTCGACGGCAACATCGGCTCCAAGGTGACCATGAAGTACCCGTCGGTCTTCCTGATGGGCGAGCACGCCAAGGGCGAGGTCCTGTCGGTCGCGTTCGCCGGTGAGGGCCAGCACCAGGACGCGGGCGCCAAGATGGAGCACCTCGCCCCGCACACCTCCTCGACGATCGTGTCGAAGTCGGTGGCGCGCGGCGGTGGCCGCACGTCCTACCGCGGCCTGGTGAAGGTCGCGAAGCGGGCGCACCACTCGCGGTCCTCGGTGGTCTGCGACGCGCTGCTGGTGGACACCATCTCGCGCTCGGACACCTACCCGTACGTGGACATCCGCAACGACGAGGTGTCCATGGGCCACGAGGCCACCGTGTCCAAGGTCAGCGAAGAGCAGCTGTTCTACCTGATGTCCCGCGGCCTGGCCGAGGACGAGGCGATGGCGATGATCGTGCGCGGGTTCGTCGAGCCCATCGCGCGGGAGCTGCCGATGGAGTACGCGCTCGAGCTGAACCGCCTGATCGAGCTTCAGATGGAAGGGTCCGTCGGCTGACCATGTCCGTGGCAGAGAACAACGTTTCGGAAGCGCTTCGCGAGGGGGCCGTCATTCCGGCGGCCTCCCGCGCGGAGCGGTTCACCTCCTACGACGTCGCGGCCTTCGAGGTCCCCGGCGGGCGTGAGGAGAACTGGCGCTTCACTCCGATGAAGCGCCTGCGCGGCCTGCACGACGGCACCGCGGCCGCTTCGGGCGAGATCACCCTGGAGACCGACGCGGCGCCGGAACTGAAGATCGAGACGGTCGGCCGTGACGACGTCCGCCTCGGCGAGGCGGGCGTGCCCAGCGACCGGATCGCGGCGCAGGCGTACTCCTCCTTCACGCAGGCCACCGTGGTGACCGTGCCGAAGGAGACCAAGGCGTCGAAGGCGTCGACGCTGCGCGTACACGGCCCCGGCGAGGGCAAGGTCGCGTACGGGCACCTGCAGGTTCGCGCCGAGGCGTTCGCCGAAGCGGTGATCGTGCTCGACCACGTCGGCTCCGGCACGTACGCGGACAACGTCGAGTTCGTCATCGGCGACTCGGCGAAGATCACCGTGGTCAGCGTCCAGGACTGGGCCGACGACGCGGTGCACGTCTCCGAGCAGCACCTGCGGCTGGGCCGCGACGCGACGCTCAAGCACACCGTGGTCACCCTCGGCGGCGACTTGGTGCGCGTGTCGCCCACCGCGACCTTCGCGGACAAGGGCGGCGACGTGGAGATGCTCGGCCTGTACTTCGCCGACGCCGGGCAGCACCAGGAGCACCGGCTGTTCGTGGACCACGCGGTGGCCCACTGCAAGTCCAACGTGATGTACAAGGGCGCGCTGCAGGGCAACGACGCACACACCGTGTGGATCGGTGACGTGCTGATCCGCGCGGCCGCCGAGGCCACCGACACCTACGAGCTCAACCGCAACCTGGTGCTCACGCCCGGGGCGCGCGCGGACTCGGTGCCGAACCTGGAGATCGAGACCGGCGAGATCGAAGGCGCCGGCCACGCGAGCGCCACGGGAAGGTTCGACGACGAGCAGTTGTTCTACCTCCAGTCGCGCGGTATCGGCGAGGAGGCCGCGCGCCGGCTGGTCGTGCGCGGGTTCTTCCACGAGATCCTGGTCCGCATCGGTGTGCCCGAGGTGCGCGAGCGCCTCGAAGCGGCGATCGAAGCCGAACTCGAAGCCGTCGGCGCCTGAGCCGGTCCGTCCACATCAGACTGAGGAACACAGAATGGCTACCCTGGAAATCAAGGACCTGCACGCTTCGGTGACCACCGAGGAAGGTGCCAAGGAGATCCTGAAGGGCGTGAACCTGACCATCCGGTCGGGGGAAACGCACGCGATCATGGGCCCCAACGGCTCCGGCAAGTCCACCCTGTCCTACGCCATCGCCGGGCACCCCAAGTACCAGGTCACCTCCGGCGAGGTGCTGCTGGACGGCGAGAACGTGCTCGAGATGAGCGTTGATGAACGCGCCCGCGCCGGCCTCTTCCTCGCCATGCAGTACCCGGTCGAGGTGCCCGGCGTCTCGATGTCGAACTTCCTGCGCACCGCGGCCACCGCGGTCCGGGGCGAGGCTCCCAAGCTGCGCCACTGGGTCAAGGAGGTCAAGGAGGAGATGGGCAAGCTCGGCATCTCGAGTGAGTTCGCCGAGCGCTCGGTGAACGAGGGCTTCTCCGGCGGGGAGAAGAAGCGGCACGAGATCCTGCAGCTGGCACTGCTCAGGCCGAAGTTCGCGATCCTCGACGAGACCGACTCCGGCCTCGACGTGGACGCGCTGCGGGTGGTCTCCGAGGGCGTCAACGAATACAAGGCGGGCAGCGAGGTCGGCGTCATGCTGATCACGCACTACACCCGGATCCTGCGGCACATCACCCCGGACTTCGTGCACGTGTTCGCCGGCGGCCGGGTGGTCGAGTCGGGCGGCCGCGAGCTGGCCGACGAGCTGGAGGAGAACGGGTACGTGAAGTACGTGGGCTCTGCCGAGCCCGCCGGCTCTGGAGGCATGAGCCAGTCGGCGAAGGCCTGACGTACCGCGCCTGAGTTCCCGACTACACCGAGAGGAGTTGGCTCGATGACCACCACGGCCTCGAACAGCCTGACCAACTCTGTGCCCCTTGACGTGGCGGCACTGCGCGCCGACTTCCCGATCCTGTCCCGCACGGTGCGCGACGGGAAACCCTTGGTGTACCTGGACTCCGGGGCGACCTCGCAACGGCCGGTGCAGGTTCTCGACGCGGAGCGGCAGTACGTGCTCACGTCGAACTCGGCCGTGCACCGTGGTGCGCACCAGCTGTCCGAAGAGGCCACCGACGCCTACGAAGCCGCGCGGGCGAAGACCGCCGAGTTCGTCGGCGCCCAGCCGGAAGAGCTGGTGTTCACCAAGAACGCCACCGAGGGCATCAACCTCGTGGCGTACGCGATGAGCAATGCCGTCACCGCCGGTCCGGAGGCTTCCCGGTTCCGGATCGGCGAGGGCGACGAGATCGTCATCACGGAGCTGGAGCACCACGCGAATCTGGTGCCCTGGCAGCAGTTGTGCCAGCGGACCGGGGCGACGCTGAAGTGGTTCAAGGTCACTCCGGAAGGCCGGCTCGATCTGTCCGATGCAGACGAGCTGATCACGCCGCGCACCAAGGTGGTCGCGTTCGCGCACCAGTCCAATGTGCTCGGTACGGTCAACCCGGTGGATACGCTGGTGGCCAAGGCGAAGGCGGTCGGCGCGCTGACCGTGCTGGACGCTTGCCAGTCGGTGCCGCACTTCTCCGTCGACTTCCACGCGCTGGACGTCGATTTCGCGGTGTTCTCCGGGCACAAGATGCTGGCTCCGTCCGGCATCGGCGTGCTCTACGGCCGTACCGAACTGCTCGCCGCGATGCCGCCGTTCCTCACCGGCGGTTCGATGATCGAGCTGGTCACGATGGAGCGCACCACGTTCGCCGCGCCGCCGCAGCGGTTCGAGGCCGGGGTGCCGATGACCTCGCAGGCGATCGGCCTCGGCGCGGCGGTGGACTACCTGTCCGCGGTCGGGATGGACCGGATCGCGGCCCACGAGCACGAGCTGGCGGCGGCCGCGATCGCGGGCATCGGGGCGATCCCCGGCGTGCGCATCATCGGCCCGACCGATCTGGCCGACCGCGGCGCCACCGTCGCGTTCGTGATCGACGGCGTGCACCCGCACGACGCCGGTCAGGTGCTCGACAGCCTCGGTATCGCCGTGCGGGTGGGGCACCACTGCGCGTGGCCGCTGCACCGGGCCTGCTCGGTGCCGGCCACGGTACGGGCGAGCTTCTACCTGTACAACACACTGTCCGAAGTGGACGCGCTGGTCGCCGGGATCCGTGCGGCGCAGAGGTTCTTCGGGGTCGCGGAATGAACCTGGAGAGCATGTACCAGGAGATCATCCTGGACCACTACAAGAACCCGCACGGGCGCGGCCTGCGTGATCCGTTCGACGCCGAGTCCTTCCAGGTCAACCCGACCTGCGGGGACGAGATCACGTTGCGGGTCAAGGTGACCGGCGGCAAGGTCGAGGACGTGTCCTACGCCGGGCAGGGCTGCTCGATCAGCCAGGCCTCGGCCTCGGTGCTGACCGATCTCGTGGTCGGCCGCACCGTCGAGGAGGCGTTCACCACCATGGACGCCTTCGTGGAGCTGATGCAGGGCAAGGGCAAGGTCGAACCGGACGAGGACGTGCTGGAGGACGGTGTCGCGTTCGCCGGCGTCGCGAAGTACCCGGCGCGCGTGAAGTGCGCGCTGCTGGGCTGGATGGCGTTCAAGGACGCGGTGTCCAGTACCACCACAGGAGCTGAGAAGGCATGAGCGAAGAGACGGCCATCGACCCGCGTGCGGGGCGCACCGCCGCGGACCTGCCCGAGCAGGCCGCCGCCGTGCCCGCCGACGTGGCCAGGATCGAGGACATCGAAGAGGCGATGCGCGACGTCGTCGACCCGGAACTCGGCATCAACGTGGTGGATCTGGGCCTGGTCTACGACATCCGGGTGGAGGCCGACAACTCGGCGACCCTGGACATGACGCTGACCTCGGCCGCCTGCCCGCTCACCGACGTGATCGAGGACCAGACCGGGGCCGCGCTGACCTCCGGCGGCCTGGTCAGCGACTTCCGGATCAACTGGGTCTGGATGCCGCCGTGGGGCCCGGAGAAGATCACCGAGGAGGGCCGCGAGCAGCTGCGCGCGCTCGGCTTCACGGTCTGAGTTCTCTTTGCCGGAAGGTCATCCCGGGGGCCGCGCCGGGGTGGCCTTCCGTGTCTTCGTCGTTCACCGCAATCCCGTATACTGTGCCGATCATTACCAATCCGACCACAGTCACGGCCTCATGGCTTCGTAGCAACGGTTACGTGCAGGGTGGGGGCGGCCTACTTTTGGTCGGATCAGTAACTACAGCCATGAATGAGGGACCGCGGGGCGCCGCTGCTGGTTCCGTGCTCGCGCCGGTAGCCGCCTGATGACGGTCTTCCGTTCCATCGTGCTGTTCGTGGCCGCCGCGATTCTGGAGATCGGCGGTGCCTGGCTCATCTGGCAAGGCCTGCGCGAACATCGCGGCTGGTGGTGGGTCGGCGCCGGGATCGTGGCCCTCGGGCTCTACGGTTTCGTCGCCACGCTGCAGCCGGACGCCGATTTCGGCCGCATCCTCGCCGCGTACGGCGGGGTTTTCGTCGCCGGCTCGCTCGCCTGGGGGATGGTCGCGGACGGCTACCGCCCGGATCGCTACGACGTGCTGGGTGCACTGCTCTGCCTCGCCGGCGTCGCCGTGATCATGTACGCACCGCGAGGCGGGTAGCACTCCGTCCACTGTGGACGATCCTTTCGGGGTTCGGTGGAGGAGTCTGCTTTCGGCTGTGGCCGCCCCTGTGGTGAACTTCCAACCTCATCGAGGCGTACCCCAGGGTTCCGGCAAAGGTGGTCGGGGACCCGGCAGTGGGCGATGCGGAGGTGTGTGCGACCACCTCGTGGCGTGCGCCGGGCCGGTTTCGGGTCTGTGAAGGGGCCCTTCACGGACTCAGAGTCTGTGAAGGGCCCCTTCACAGACCTCCACAGACCTCCGCACCGACTTTGCCGACACCCTGGGAGTTTTCGGTTATGTCGAGTGGTTGACTGCGGCCTCGCGCCCGTTGGGGCGAGTTGTGTCCGAAGTCCGGTGTTTCGACTTACTTCAATCACCGGGAGGGTCGTGCCTGCTGGGAGTCCCGGGTTGTGTCGAGTGGTTGACTGTGGCCTCGCGTCCGACGGGGGGCGAGTTGCGTCCGAAGTCCGGTGTTTCGACCTACCTCGATCACCGGGAGAGCCGTGCCTGCCGGGAGTCCCGGGCTATGCCGAACGGCTGACCGCGACCTCGCGCCCGATCCCGCGCAGCACCTCGACCCGGTCGCTGCCGGGGCGGCCGAGCACCCAGCTCGACCCGGGGACCGCCTTCGCGCGTTTCTTCAGCGGGGCCAGCAGCCGGGAAGCGTCCCGATAGGACGGAATCGACTCGGTCGCGCACACGAGCGTGGCCAGGGAGACGGTGACCGGCATGCCCTCCGCGGACCACTCCGTGTCCAGCATCGCCGCGGCGACGGGGGCGATCTCGTCCACGTCGCAGACGATCAGGAAATCGTCGCCGCCGACGTGGCTGACCCGCATCCGCGGCAGTCTCCGGGTCAGTTCGGTGAGCGTTCTGCCGAGGGTGCGGATCAGGTCGTCGCCCGCGGCGAAGCCGGCCTTGTCGTTGACCATCTTGAACGCGTCCACGTCCAGCCAGGCGGCCACGAACGGCTCGCCGGTCGCGATCCGGCGTTCCACGTCGCGGGCCACCGCCTCGCTGCCTGGCAGCCGGGTGAGCGGGCTGAGCGTGACGGCCTCCTCGACTTTCGCCTCCGCGACCCCGCGCACGACGTCGGTGACCAGCACGACGCCGAGGCAGTGCCCGGCCCCGTCGACCACGACCACGTCGTCGCCGGTGCGAGCCCAGTCCGCGTCGGTGACCAGTTCGAGGAACTCCAGCGCGCTCGCCCCGGCCTCGATGGTGTGCGGCTTGTCCGCCAGCCGCCCGGCTGGTCGCTTCGCGTGCAGAGCGTGACCGTACGGGCCGGTGACCGCGACGAGGAACCGTGTCCGGTCCACCGACCACTGCGGACGGTGATTCTCGTCCACGCCGATCACTCCGCTCGGCGCGTCCGCGGCGGCCAGTACTTCGCGGACGTCGTCGCAGGTGGCGTCCTCGGGCAGGGTGGTGGCGGGGCGGAGGAAGTCCGCGATTCGCGGGGCCTGCGGGGGAGCGGGGGTGCGGCGGTCGTCCGGCACCACCGCGCCCGCCGCCGGGGCGGACCGGTGCGCGGCGGGCGGGGCCAGCAGGTTGCCCTGCGCGATCCGCACGCCGAGGCGCTGAGCCGCGTCCAGCTGCGGGCCGGTCTCGATGCCGGTCGCCACCATCCGGATGCTGGTCCGGGTCGTGAAGTGCAGCAGCGCTTCGACCACGGCCACCGAGGCCGGGTCGTCGGGCAGCCCGCGCAGCACGCTGCGATCCAGCTTGATCAGGTCCACCGGGGCCCGCGCGAGCAGGGCCAGCGGCAGATCCCCGCGGCCGAGCCCGTCGAGGGCGAGCCGGAAGCCGAGTTCGGTGACCATGCGCATCCCGGCCAGCAGCCGATCCGCGGGCAGGTGGGTGAACGGCGGCCCGATCTCGAGCACCACGTCGCGGGTGCGCCGCCCGGCCGCGCCGAGTTCGGCGATCAGCTCGTCGAACGCCGACGGCGCGGCGGCGAGCGTGCGGGCGGAGAGGTTCAGGTGCAACGGCAGCGCGCTGGGCCGGGTGGCCTCCTGCCGCACCGCGGCGGCGGCGAGCCCCAGGTCGACCTCGGTGAGCCGGCCGGCGCGGCGGGCCTCGGCAAGCAGCTCGTGCGCGGTGCCCCGGCCCGGTCGCGCGAGTGCTTCGTACGCGACAACGCCGCCGGTGTGCAGGCTGTACATCGGCTGAAAGGCGAAGCGGACCGCACGGAGCGTCGTCACCGGCCGATCGTCGCATCGGCTCGCGCGAGAAGGAACCGTTGTCAGCAGATGTTCATCGCGGAGGAACCTGAGTTACCTGAATCGGAGTAACCCGGCAGGCTCTGCTTGCACTCTGCTTACACCACCCGAAAGTGGGAAAATTCCTCGCAGTGCTCAGCCTAGCAGGTGCCACCGCAGCCTCGGCGACGCGGTACGGAACACCCTGCCCATCGCGCCCGCGGTACCCGGAAGATCGTCCCGTCCGGACGTGAACGCCCGCTGCATCGCGGGCGGCAGCGAGAAGAAGAGCTCGAAGAACCCGGCGAGCTGATCCGGGGACATGCCGAGCAACGCACGCAAACCGTGACGCCGCAACACATGCACCGCTCGCGCCTCGACTGTCCACAGTGCCCGGTGCGCGGCCCGCGCGGCCGCGGCAGGCCCCGCGTCGAACGCTCCGGCGATCGCCCCCGCCACTACCGGAGCCAGCCGTAGCGCCGTGGCGAGGCTGTACCCGGTCGCCGGATGCACGAACCCGCCCGCGACCCCGAACGGCACCACCCGCCCCCGCCCGGACATCGGCAGGTCGAGCACGATCCGCACCCGCTCCGCACGGCCCTCGGCAGGCACCCCGCAGGCCGCCAGCCGCGCCCGCAGCCGCGCGGCCAGCTCCCCGGCAGGCACCCCGGGGCGGCGGGCCAGCGAGGTCTCCTCCACGAGCACGGAACCGTCACCGCGCGGGAGAAAATAACAAAAAGCCGCATCGGGACCGGGGAGGGCGCCGTGGCGGGGACCGGCTCCGGCGGATGTCCCGCGAGGACCGGTGGCGCGGTTGACGGGTGGGGGTGTGTCGGAGACCACGTCGTGGTGGGTGAGGTCGGGCGGGTTCGGATGGCCGGGGGTTGTGGGGTGGTGGGTGGCGGCCGGCGAGGTTCCTTTGTGGTGGGTCGTGCCGGGCGGGTCGGCTACGACGCCGTGGTCATCGATGGGGTCAGCTGGAGTCGCATGGTCGGTGCCGCGGAACCGGTTCGGCGGGGTTGTGCGGTGGTGGGCAGTTTCGGGCGAGTCGGCGGAATCCGGCGGGGTTGTGCGGTGGCCGCCGTGAGTCCGGTCAGAGGACGGAGCGTGGCCGGTCATGCCGGGCTGATCGGGCATGGTCGCGTGGCGGTCGCCGCCGGAAAGATCCGGCAGCAGCCGGGCGGTGCCAGGCCGGGTCGGTGCGACGTCATGTCCGCCGGTGGCGTCCGGTGGATCCGCCCGGGTCGGCGGTCCGGGGCGATCGGTGCCGCCGGACGGGTCGGTGGGCCGCTCTACCTCGGGCTGAGCCGCTGGCGCTCCGCCACGTTCGACGACCTCGGGGCGATCCTGCGCGTACGCGCCGAGCGGACTCGCCGCGGCATCGGCATCGGCAACGGCACCCTGCCCGGCCCCACCCCACCCGGCTGAGAGCGCCTGACGACCCAACTCGGGATCATTCCGCCAGTCCATGAACACCGCCGTATCCGCAGCGTCCGGTATCAGGCGTTCAGCCGACTCCGCCGGGATGACCAGGCCGTACGCGGTCTGCTCCGCCCGTGGCCCGCGGGGCCGCCCACCGGACAGGGTCCTGGCGGCGCCCGTCGCGTCGACGACCACGGCCGCGGTCAGACGGCGGCCGTCGGCGAGCAGCACCGTCGAGCCGTGCGGGCCGTGGTCGGCGGTGATCACACGGCCGGTCAGGATCGTCACTTCGGGGGCGGTAAGCCAGTTTCGGAGGCCGTCGTTCGCCAGGACCAGGTAGTCGCGGTCCAGGTGGTGCTCGCGGGTGCCGTAGGCGACGGTCCTGGCCGGGGCAGCGGCGATCGCGGTGGCGGGCAGGCCGGGCACTTCGTCCGACCACAGTCCGTACGTCGCCTGCCACGGGCGGTGCGGGGACGGGTCGACCAAGGTGGTTGCCAGCCCCCGCCGGGCGCACGCGCGGGCGAGGGCTCGTCCGGCGGGGCCGCCTCCCGCCACCAGCACGTCGGTCATGCTCCGATCCTGCCGCACGGAGCGGGTACGGGCCGATACGGTGGACTGCATGCACGAGATCGACCCGAGGGCCGCCCGCCGCGACCCGGCGGGCTCGGCCGGTGGGTTCACCGACCTGGCGGCCGGCCCGTTCCGCGTGGACCGCGACCGGATCACCGCCTCGCCGTTCTTCGCCCGCCTCGGCGGGGTAACGCAGGTGGTCAGCGCGGGCGATTCCGGGCTGCTGCACAACCGGCTCACGCACAGCCTGAAGGTCGCCCAGGTCGCCCGCGCGATCGCGGAGCGGATCATCGGCGCGAGCGAGTCCGCGGAGCTGGCCACCAAGCTCGGCGGCTGCGATCCGGACGCGTGCGAGGCCGCGGCGCTGGCCCACGACCTCGGGCATCCGCCGTTCGGCCACCTCGGCGAGCAGACGCTGGACCGGCTCGCCCGGCACCGGTTCGGCCTGGCCGACGGGTTCGAGGGCAACGCCCAGACCTTCCGCATCCTGACCACCACCGACGTGCGCGGGCCGTCCGCGATCGGGCTCGATCTGACCACCGCGGTGCGGGCCGCGGTGCTCAAATACCCGTGGGCACGGCTGCACATCCCGCAGCCGCACCCGTCGGCGATACCCCAGCCGCCCCGCGGCGCCGCCGAGCCGGACGACGCGCCGGGTACCGGCTCGAGCAAGTTCTCCGCCTACGTCACCGAACTCGACGACTTCGCGCAGGCCCGCGCCCCGTTCGCCGGGCGGATCGAGCCGTGGCAGCAGACCGTCGAAGCGTCCGTAATGGACACTGCCGACGACATCGCCTACGCGATCCACGATCTGCAGGACTTCCACCGGATCGGCGTGCTGCAGCACGCCCCGGTGGCCGCCGAGCTGGGGGAGTGGCTCGCGCACGCGGCGGAGCTGGCCGCGCTGTCCGACGCCGGGCTCGCCGCCGAGCTGCGCCGGCCGGGCCGTTCGCTGGAGCAGCTGCGCCGCCGGATGCACCTCAAGGACGGCTGGATCGTGGACGACGAGGCGTTCACCGAGGCCGTCGCCCGGGTCCGCCACGAACTGGTGGACGGCCTGCTGGACACCGGGTTCGACGGCTCCACCGAAGCCGAACAGGCCACGGCGGCGTTCTCCGCGAGCTGGAGTTCCCGGCTGGTCAACGGGGTTTTCCTGCTGTCCTCGCCCTCCACCCGGTCCGGGCACCTGTCGCTGCGCCCCGCGCAGTGGCACGAGGTGCAGGTACTCAAGTTCGTGCACCGCCGGTTCGTGTTGCTGCGCCCGGATCTCGCGTTGCACCAGCGTGGCCAGGCCGGCCTGGTGACCACCCTGGCGGACGCGCTGGAGAGCTGGCTGCTCGACCGCGACGAGCTGTCCCGGCTGCCCCGCCGGCTGCACGATCTGGTCGAGCTGGCGCACGAGGAGTACGCCGGGATCGCCCGTACCGCACCGGAATTGCTGATCGGCGCGACCGGGGAACGGGTCGAGGGCCCGGACGCGGTGCAGGGGCTGGCCCGCGGCCGCGCGGTGGTCGACTTCATCGCTTCGCTGACCGACAAGCAGGCCGTGACCCTGCTCGACGCGCTGTCCGGCCGGTCCGGGCAGCCGTGGTCGGATTCGTTCGTGCTCTGAAGCGCCCCCATGCCCTGAAGGTTCCTGCGCGCCCCAGGTTCCGGTGCGCCGCATTCCCTGTGCGCTGAAGGTTCCCGCGAGCGGTTCGGCCGAACGGCGCACGACTTCCGGTGGATTTGGGGAGAGTTCTCCCGTTCGTCACTCCAACGGCTGATTTTTCGCGCGGTGCCCGGACCCTTAGCTGGGACGCAGCCGGTGTTCACCGGCGTTGGCAGCGTGAGTCGGGGCACGCGGTGCGAGATTCGGAGGCGCATGTGCGTCGAAGCCGTTCCACGAAAGCCACGACAGGATCAGCGATCGGGAGAAGACGGGCGGCGGTGCTTTCCGCCGCCGTCGCGGTACTCGCCGCGGCCGGGCTGGCCGCTCCACCGGGGGCGAGTGCCGCAGAATCGTCCACACCGGACTCTCTGACCGCCACCGCGCAGAAACAGATCGCCGCGTTGCAGGCGGTGAAAGACAATCGCAGCAAGAATGAGTCCAAACTAGACAGTAAGTTGCTCGTCGCGCAGAAGCTGCGGAGCAACGCGCTGAGCCAGTCGGCCGTGCCGGGTGTCGTGGCGGCCGGAGCCACCGCGCTGGTCGACCTTCGCGTCACGAAGGTGAGCGACGGCCTGGTGCACGACCTGCAGGCGGCCGGGGCCGCGGTGCGCACGGTGTCCGCCCGCGCCGCGAGCATCCGTGCCGAGGTGCCGGTTTCCGCGTTGCCCGCGATCGCCGCGCGCGCCGACGTACGGCGCGTGGAGACCGCTGATCAGGCGATCACCGCGCGGCAACGGGAAAACTCCGCGGACGGCGTGCACACCGAGCCGGAAACCAAGCAGCAGAAGTCCGATCGGATCGGCCGGGCGCTGCAGCAGGCACTCGCGAACCAGAGTGCGGCGACCCTCACCAGTGAGGGCGATCGCGCGCACAACGCCGACACCGCTCGTCGCGAATTCGGGGTCACCGGC
This sequence comes from Amycolatopsis sulphurea, assembly GCF_002564045.1. Lineage (NCBI taxonomy): Bacteria > Bacillati > Actinomycetota > Actinomycetes > Pseudonocardiales > Pseudonocardiaceae > Amycolatopsis > Amycolatopsis sulphurea. Next base: position 237,638 of record NZ_PDJK01000001.1, read on the forward strand.
GCCGGAGTGAAGGCCTGCGCGCTCTCCGACGGGATCGACTCGCTGGCCGTCTCCCAGGCCAAGGGCGAACTGCCCGCCGGCGTCGACGTGCCCGCCGGGCAGGCGGGCAGCGGCGACGAGGGCACCGCGATGCTGGAGATCATCCACGACCTCGCGCCGAACGCCCGGCTCGGCTTCGCCACCGCGTTCAACTCCGATGCCGGCTTCGCGGACAACATCCGCAAGCTCCGCTTCGAGTCGCACTGCGACGTGATCGTGGACGACGTCATCTACTTCAAGGAATCCCCGTTCCAGGACTGGATCATCGCGCAGGCGGTGAACGCCGTGACCGCCGACGGCGCGCTGTATTTCTCCTCGGCGGGCAACGACGGCAACGTCGCCGACAACACGGCCGCGCACTGGGAAGGCGACTTCGCCGACTCGGGCGTGCCGGTGGGCAAGTACCGCGGGACCGCGCACAACTTCGCCGGTGCGGCGGGAACCCAGATCTACGAACCGATTTCCGACGCCTCCTCGGCGAATGTCCCGATCACGCTGCACTGGTCGGATCCGCTCGGCGCGGCCGCCGACGACTACGACCTGTATCTGCTCGACCGGGCGGGCAACGTCGTCTCGTTCAGCCAGGACACCCAGAACGGCACGCAGGATCCGTACGAGCACCTCGCCACCCCGCGGTTCGGCGGGACCGGCCTGCGCGTGGCCGTGGTCAAGTTCTCCGGCGAGAACCGTTACCTGTCGCTGACCGCGTTCCGCAGCCGGTTCAAGGACACGGCCGGGGCGCTGAAGGGCTACAGCACACCGGGCGTCGCGGCCGGGCACAGCGCGGCGCGGGCCGCGTTCTCCGTCGCTGCCGCCCCTGCCGGGCCGGCGTTCGGCCGCCCGCTGGAGCCGGGCGACCCGGCCAACCCGAAGGGTCCGTTCCCGGCCGCGTACTCCGGCGCCAGCAAGGCCGAGCGGTTCAGCTCCGACGGTCCGCGGCGGATGTTCTACGAGGCCGACGGCAGGCCGATCACCCCGGGCAATGTGTCCTCGACCGGCGGTGAGGTCCGGGCCAAGCCGGAGATCACCGCGGCCGACGGGGTACGCACCTCGGTGCGCGGCTTCGACCCGTTCTTCGGTACTTCCGCCGCCGCTCCGCACGCGGCCGCCATCGCCAGCCTCGTGCTGTCCGGAAACCCCGGACTGTCCGCTTCGGACGTTCGCGAAGCCTTCCTGCGCACCGCGGTCGACCTCGAAGCGCCGGGTTCGGACGTGCTGACCGGGAACGGTGTGGTGCTGGCGGACAAGGTGCTGGAGTACACCGGTGCCAGCCCGCAGCCCTACGCGCAGGCACTGCAGCCCACCGTCACCACGGCGAACGGCGGCACTTCGGTGCAGCCGGGGGACACGGCGAAGGTCACGCTGCCGGTCAAGAACACCGGTGACGGCGCGGCGGCGTCGACCAGCGTGGTGCTGACCTCTCCGACCACAGGAGTCACTGTGGCCCCCCGCGCGAAGCCGTACGGCACGATCAGCCCGGGGCAGACCGGCGTGAACGACTTCTCCGTCACGGTCCCGGCCGGTCAGGCACTCGGCACCCCCGTGGTGCTGACCGCGAAGGTGACCTTCGCGGGGGCCTTGTCACCGCTCGCCAGCACCTTCGAAATCCCGATCGGCACCCCGGCTCAGGAGGCGAAGACCTTCGCCTACACCGGCCCAGCGCTGCCGATTCCGGACAATTCGCAGGTCGGCGCGTCGGTGCCGCTGGTGGTCGGCGGGGTCGGCGCGGCCTCGAAGGTGACGCTGTCGGTGGACGGCACCACCTGCAGCACCGACCCGGCGTCCACCACGGTGGGCATCAGCCACAGCTACGCCGGTGACCTGGTCGGCACGCTGACCTCGCCCTCGGGCGCGCAGGCGACGCTGTTCCAGCGGTCCGGCGGGGGTGGGCGGAACCTGTGCCAGGTGGTGTTCGCCGACTCCGCGAGCCGGCCGTTCAGCTCCGTGACCGGCAGCAACGCACCGTTCACGGGCACGTACCGGCCGGCGCAGCCGCTGACGCAGATGAGCGGCCCGGCTGAGGGCACCTGGACGTTCAAAGTGCTCGACACCGCGCCGGGCGACAGCGGCACGCTGCGGAGCGTCGCCCTGCATGTGTACGGGTTCGTCACACCCGGGCAGGCGGCGGCGGTGCACAAGACGGTGACCAACGGTCCGGTGCGGGCCGCCTGAGCGGCTTGGTCGTTCTCCGAGCGCCTCTGCGCTCCGGTGCCGTCGCTCCGTCGCTCCGGGGCTCCGGTGCTTCGGTGCTTCGGGGCCAAGGTGGTGAAGGGACCCTTCACGGACTCTGAGTCCGTGAAGGGTCCCTTCACGGCGTTTGGCGCAGGGTCCCGGCAAAGGTGGTCGAGGCCCCGTGATCAGCAGAGAGAGCCGTGGCTGCCGCGCCATCATCGACGGCGCCTGCCATCGTCGTCGATTGCGCCCGCCTGCGGGTGAAGCGGCGGTGTTCGAGACGCGCGACCACCTCGTGGTGTGCGCCAGTCCTGTCTCGGGTCTGTGAATGCGCCGGACCTGTCTCGGGTCCGTGAAGGGGCCCTTCACGGACTCAGAGTCTGTGAAGGGCCCCTTCACAGACCTTCACAGACCTCCGCAGTCTGCGCCCCCTCACACCGACTTTGCCGACACCCTGGTGTCTGGCGCGTCTGAAGTGGACTTCGTAGCATCTCGGCCGGAAGTGAATCCGGCCACGGCCGGGAAAACCCCTCGACGCCGCCTCGTACACTGGTCTCGTGATCGTCAAGGAGTTCGTGCGGATCCAGCGAGAGTAGCCGCCGCGGCCCCGGGTGCCTGCTGTGCCGGGGGTTTCGCCGTCGTGCCCGCTTCCACCCCCGACTCCGGGAGTCTCCATGATCACGGCCACCGGCCTTGAGCTGCGCGCCGGCTCACGCATCCTGCTCAATGGCGCCACCCTCCGGATCCAGTCCGGCGACCGCATCGGCCTCGTCGGCCGCAACGGCGCGGGCAAGACCACCTCGCTGAAGGTGCTCGCCGGCGAGGGCGAACCGCACGCCGGCGACGTCCGGCGCAGCGGTGAGCTCGGGTATCTGCCGCAGGACCCGCGCGAGGGCGATCTGTCGGTCACGGCCAAGGACCGCGTGCTTTCCGCGCGCGGGCTGGACTCGCTGCTGCGCAACATGGAGAAGGCGCAGACCGAGATGTCCGAGCTGGTCGACGAGCGGCAGCGGGACAAGGCGATCAACCGCTATGCCCGGCTGGAGGAGCGGTTCGCCTCGCTCGGCGGATACGCCGCGGAGAGCGAGGCCGCGCGGATCTGCTCGAACCTCGGCCTGGCCGACCGGGTGCTGGCGCAGACGCTGCGCACGCTTTCGGGCGGGCAGCGGCGCCGGGTCGAGCTGGCCCGCATCCTGTTCGCCGCGGCGGAAGCGGGCGCCGGGGGCAAATCGGAGACCATCCTGCTGCTCGACGAGCCGACGAACCACCTGGACGCGGACTCGATCACCTGGCTGCGCGGCTTCCTCAAGCAGCACGATGGCGGTCTCGTGGTGATCAGTCACGACGTCGAGCTGCTCGGCGACGTGGTGAACAAGGTGTGGTTCCTCGACGCGACGCGCGGCGAGATCGACCTGTACAACATGGGCTGGCAGCGCTACCTCGACGCCCGCGCCACCGACGAGAAGCGCCGCCGCCGGGAGCGGGCCAACGCCGAGAAGAAGGCCGCCGCGCTGCAGCAGCAGGCCGCCAAGCTCGGCGCTAAGGCCACCAAGGCGGTCGCGGCGAAGAACATGGCCCGGCGCGCGGAGCAGATGCTGGCCTCCCTCGACGAGACCCGGCAGGCGGACAAGGTCGCCCGGATCAAGTTCCCCGAACCCGCCTCCTGCGGGCGCACCCCGCTGACCGTCGACGGACTGTCCAAATCCTACGGCTCGCTGGAGATCTTCACCGGAGTCGATCTTGCCGTGGACCGCGGGTCCAAGGTCGTCGTACTCGGATTGAACGGTGCCGGAAAGACCACTTTGCTGCGCTTGCTGAGTGGTTTGGAAACTCCGGATACCGGTTCCGTCGAACCGGGTCACGGATTGCGTTTGGGATATTACGCACAGGAACACGAAACACTCGACCACGATGCGAGTGTGTGGGAAAACATCCGGCATCTCGCCCCGGACACCGGGGCACAGGAGTTGCGGAACCTGCTCGGCTCGTTCCTGTTCACCGGCGAGCAGCTCGACCAGCCCGCGGGCACCCTCTCCGGCGGGGAGAAGACCCGGCTCGCGCTGGCCGGGCTGGTCTCCAGCCAGGCCAACGTGCTGCTGCTGGACGAGCCGACGAACAACCTCGACCCGGCCAGCCGGGCGCAGGTCCTGGACGCGCTGCGCAGCTTCGCCGGCGCGGTCGTGCTCGTCACGCACGATCCGGGCGCGGTGGAGGCGCTCGAACCGGAGCGGGTGATCCTGCTGCCGGACGGCACCGAGGACCACTGGTCGGCCGAATACCTCGAACTCGTGCAACTTGCCTGACCCGGTGCGTCCGCCCGCTTGCGCACGGTGGTGCCCGAGCACTGGAATGGCCCAATGTGATCGCTTTTCAGCGAGAATTGCGGCTGTCGTCTGGCAATCCGGCGCAGAGTGTTCGATCATTGCCCCGGCAGGGGCCCGGTAGGGCCCGGAACAACCACTCGGCGGGAAGGCGATCGACGTGGCTGATCTCAAGAAAGGCGCGCGGATCACCGGCAACACGCGTGACAAGCTGGCCGCGGATCTGAAGAAGAAATACGAGAAGGGGTCGAGCATCCGGGCTCTGGCGGAGTCCACCGGGCGTTCCTACGGGTTCGTCCACCGGGTTCTGTCCGAGTCCGGCGTTCAGCTGCGGGGGCGTGGCGGAGCCACGAGGGTCAAGAAGAAGTAGCACTACCAAGGTCGCTGCGCGGGGGGCGCAGCGGGCCGGCGGCGCGGAAGGTGAGTGCCGCGCCGAGCAGGATCACCGGGTAGACCAGGTATCCGTACCGGGTCGCCGGAGTGAGCAGGATCAAGGCGCCGAGTCCGACGGCGATCCGCACGAGAGCGGCGGATCCGGTCGCGGGGGGACGGCGTGCCAGCCACACCAGCATCGCCACGGCCGCGAGGCCGACCAGGACCAGTGCGAGCACCCGGCCCGCCGGGCCGAGTTCGGCGAGCAGATGCCCGGGCAGCGGGCTCGCCGCCGGGGAGTGCACCACGCCCATCCCGAGCGGGAAACGCAGCACATGCTCGGTGAACGCCCGGGGATCGACCAGATACACCGGCAGATGCAGCAGCAGTGTCGTACCGGCCACAGTGGTCACGAACCGGCCGAGCGCGGCGCGTCCCGCGGTTTTCCCGGCCTGGACCAGGATCAGCACCGCGAGCACCGCGAACGCCGGTGCCACGATGAGTTTCGCGCTGATCACCAGCGCCAGCACGAATCCCGACCAGCCCGCCCGGCCGGTGGCCGCGAGTGCGCAGGCCAGCACCAGCAGCCCGGCGATCGCCAGGTCCGGCCCGGCCACCGCCCAGGTCAGCGCGGTCAGCGGGCAGGCGAGCACCAGTTGCGCGGACAGTACCGGGATCCGCGGCCGGTGCAGCAGCCGCAGCGCGCCGAGTACACATGCGACAGCCGCGAGCGCGAACATCCACCGCGCGTCGGTGAGTGCGTCGGTGACCGGGTTGCCGCCGAAAATCGCGCGGGGCAAACCGAAAAACGCCATCACCGGACCGTAGGGCGTGTAGTCGTTCACCTCCGGAGGGCGATTAAGCGCGGTGACGTCCACATAGGGCGTTCCGTGCTGCAGCAGCAGGGTGGCGCTGCGCTCGATCACCCACACCTCGGGCTGCGCGGCCCAGGAGCCCGGGGTGATCAGCCAGTCCACTCCGGTCAGCCGGCGGATCACCAGCACCGCCAGCGGGCACAGCATGGCCAGCAGCCCGATCGCGCCGATCCCGAGCCACCGCGAGCCGGGCCGGTGCGCGCTGAACCGGCCGAGCCTGCCGGACCGGCCGAAGTTCCCGAACCTGCCGAGACCGCCGAGGTTGCCGGAAGTGCCGAGCCCGCCGTCGTTGCCGGGCCGGGGTGTGCCGGAACCGCCGGGATCATCCGGCCGATACCGGTATCGCCGCGCGGCGACCAGCAGCCGGCCGCTGTGCGCGGCGGCGATCCCGTAGCCCGCGATCGCGAAGGCGCCCCAGATCCGGTATCCGTAGAACTCCGAGGCGAACGCGGTGATCAGGGCGAAGACGAGGCAGCCGAGGTAGAACACCAGATCCCAGGTCAGTACCCGGGTGTGCGGCGAGCCGGTGGTGCGGGCAGGGGCCATCAGCAGGTGCATTCCTCCCCTTCCGCCGCGGCCGGCCGTGGCGACAGGCTACCGAGGCCGTACCGGTGCGCCGCAGCCGATCCTCGCCCGCTCGGGAAGAATGCCGGACCGGAGGGTGTTGTGCAGGTCATCTCCGGAAAATAGTTACAGTACTCTAGAGGTTTTGCGCAGAAACACCCGCATTGGCCGGGCCATGACCGTGCCCTGACTGGGGAGGCTCCGATGGACAACACCTGGGCGTTGCTCGGCTCCGCGATGCGGGCCGCCGACGCGCCGCGGGCCCTGACCAGGGGGACCATGCGCCGGGTCGCGCGATTCGCCCGTCCGCACTGGCGGTCGTTGCTGATCTTCCTGGCACTCACCGTGGTCTCCGCGGTGCTCGCGGTGACCACGCCGGTGCTCGCCGGCAAGGTGGTCGACGCGATCGTGCGGGGGCACGACCTGACCCCCGTGCTCGTGCTGGCCGCGGTGATCGCGGGGCTCGCGGTGGCCGATGCCGGGTTCGGCCTCGCCGAACGGTGGCAGTCCGCCCGGATCGGCGAGGGCATCATCCTCGACCTGCGCGTCGCGGTGTTCGACCACATGCAGCGGATGCCCATCGCGTTCTTCACCCGGGCCCGGACCGGGGCGCTGGTGAGCCGGCTGAACAACGACGTGATCGGCGCGCAGCGCACCTTCACCGCGACCCTGTCCGGCCTGGTCACCAACGTGATCCAGCTGGCGCTGTCGCTGGTGGTGATGGTGTCGCTGTCCTGGCAGGTCACGGTCGTGGCACTGGTGCTGCTGCCGGTGTTCGTGCTGCCCGCGCGCCGGCTCGGCCGCCGGATGGCCGGCCTGCAGCGCGAGGCCGCGCAGCTGAACGCGGGCATGACCACGCAGATGACCGAGCGGTTCTCCGCGCCGGGGGCCACCCTGGTGAAGCTGTTCGGCCGGCCGCGCGAGGAGGTGGCCGAGTTCGGCGTGCGGGCCGGGCGGGTTCGCGACATCGGGGTGCGCACCGCGATGCTGACCCGCTGGTTCATGACCAGCCTGACCCTGGTCTCCGCGCTGGCGCAGGCCCTGGTCTACGGCCTCGGCGGGTACCTGGCGCTCACCGGGCGGCTGGCCCCGGGCACCGTGGTCGCGCTGGCGCTGCTGCTGACCCGGCTGTACACGCCGCTGACCGCGCTCGCCAACGTCCGGGTGGACGTGATGACCGCGCTGGTCTCCTTCGAACGGGTCTTCGAGGTGCTGGACCTGGAGCCGATGATCCAGGAGCCGCCCGCGCCGAAACGCCTGGCGCCGGGCGGGGTCGCGGTGGAGTTCGACGACGTCCGTTTCGGCTATCCCGCGCCGGACCGGTTCTCCCTTGCCTCGCTGGAGGACGTGGCCACTGTGGACAGCCGCGGCGGGGACGAGGTGCTGCACGGCGTCAGCTTCCGCGCCGAGGCCGGGCAGATGGTGGCGCTGGTCGGCCCGTCCGGGGCGGGCAAGTCGACGATCTCCTCGCTGCTGCCGCGGCTGTACGACGTGGACAGTGGCGCGGTCCGGCTGTCCGGAGTGGACGTCAAGGACCTGAGTTTCGCCACGCTGCGCGAGACGGTGGGCGTGGTGACCCAGGACGGGCACCTGTTCCATGACACCATCCGCGCCAACCTGGCCTACGCCCGCCCCGGCGCGGTCGACGCCGACCTGTGGGCGGCGCTGGAGCAGGCGCGGCTGGCCGAGCTGGTGCGTTCGCTGCCGGACGGGCTGGACACCACCGTCGGCGAGCGCGGCTACCGGCTGTCCGGCGGCGAACGGCAGCGGCTCACGATCGCGCGGCTGCTCCTGGCGGAGCCGAAAGTCGTCGTCCTCGACGAGGCGACCGCGCACCTCGACTCCGAGTCCGAAGCGGCCGTGGGCGAGGCGCTCACCGGCGCCCTGGACGGCCGTACCGCACTGGTGATCGCGCACCGGCTGTCCACCGTCCGCCAAGCGGACCTGATCCTGGTGGTGGAGAACGGCACCGTCGTCGAGCGGGGCACGCACGAGGACCTGCTGGCCCGCGAAGGCCGCTACGCCGAGCTGTACCACACGCAATTCGACGAAGCGTCCACCGCCGCGTGACGGTGTACAGGCCGTGAAGGGGCCCTTCACGGACTCTGAGTCCGTGAAGGGCCCCTTCACAGCCTTGGGGCGGGCGCGTTCAGCGCAGCGCGGGCACCCGTGGGATGTACTTGGCCAGGAGCGCCGCGTTCGCCTCGTCGCCGCCCTCCACATTGGAGCTGCGCCACAGTGGCACGTCGAGACCTTCGGCGGTCCCCCGGTCGAGCACCTCGGCCAGGATCCGGTTCCACAGGAACGCGTTGACCACAGTGGACAGCGGCGCGGTGCGCGGCGCGTCCGCCGGATGGCTCGCGTCGCCCGGGATCACCAGGGAATCGAGGACCACGCTGGCCTCGTCGACGAGCGTGCTCGGCGCGCGGCGCGGCGCGGCGGCCACGCAGGCCCGCGACGTGACCGCGATCACCGCGGCACCGCGGCGGCGGGCGCCCGCGGCCAATTCGACCGGATAGGGGTTCACCCCGGAGGTGGAGAACACCACAAGCACGTCGTCCGGGCCGGGGGCGCGTTCGGCCAGCACCTCCTCGGCGAGACCGCCGCGGCGCTCGGTCTTCGTGCTCTGCTGCGCACCGTGCAGGGGCAGCAGTTCCGGGTGGTACACGGGGTACACGCAGGCGAGCCCGCCGGCGCGGTAGAAGGTCTCGGCGACCGCGGCGAGCGAGTGCCCCGCACCGGCGGTGAACACCAGCGCGTCCGCCCGGATCACCTCCAGCAGCAGCTCCGCCGCCGCGCTCAGCTGCGCGGCGTTGGCCTCGGCCGCGGCCTCGAGTTTGGCGGCTGTGCTCTTCCAGATCTCCGTGGCGCTCACCACACCTGCCCTTCATCGCGGGTCCGGGCGCCGAATGTATCGCGTGGACACGCTTCGTGGTGGATTACCGTGAAGCCCGATCGGACCAAGGGAGGCGGCTGGTGGCGGAGACGGGGCCGGTGCTCGCCCGATGGCGGGCGCGGGGCCGCACCCGCGCGGTGGCACTCGTGCTGCACGGGGGAGCGGAGTACGGCACCGCGGAGGTCCAGCCGTGGCGGCTGGCCTACCTGCGGATGATCCCGATGGCCAGAGCCCTGCACCGGGCGGGCCGGGACCAGGGGCTGGAGGTGCGGCTGCTGCGCAACCGCATCTACGGCTGGAACGAGCCGGCCGAGAGCCCGGTCCCGGACGGGCGGTGGGCGCTGGCGCGGATCCGCGCCGAGCACCCCGGCGTGCCGATCGTGCTGGTCGGGCATTCCATGGGCGCGCGGGTCGCCCTGCGCATCGCCGACGATCCCGCGGTGACCGGGGTCTGCGCGCTGGCGCCGTGGACTCCGGCCGGCGAGCCGGTGGAGCCGGTGCGCGACCGCTCGGTGCTGGTCGTGCACGGCACCCGCGACCGGATGACCTCGCCCGCGGACTCCTACGACTTCGCCGTCCGGGCCCGGCCGGTGGCCGCCCGCGTGGCCCGGGTGGAGATCGCCGGCGAGGGGCATTCGATGCTCCGCCGCCCGGCGGTCTGGACCAGGCTGATGTGCGCGTTCACCCGGGAGCTGACCGGGTCCGGGGAGCAGGACGAGACCTTCCGGCGGGCCGCGGCCGCGCCGGGCGACGGAGGGCTCCGGCTGCCCGGATGAACGGCCGGGACGGGGCGCGCGCCGCGCGGCCCCGGAATATCATGGGGAGAGGGCCGGAAGGCTCGTGCGGAGGGAGTGTCTTGTCCACCTCAAGTGTTGACCGGCCGGCGGCGCAGGACGCGCCGGTGCCGGACGGATCCCGCTGGCCGGGACTGGCCGCACCGCCGCATTCACCGGTGCGGGCACGGGCCGCGGAGGCGCTGTTCCGCCGTGCGGTGAAGACGCTGGACGTGCAGGTCACGTTCCCGGACGGCACGGTGCTCGGCGCGGGCGGGCCGGACGCGCCCCGGATGCGGATCCTGCGGCCGGCCGCGTTCTTCCACCGGCTCGGCGCGGACGCCAAGATCGGCTTCGGCGAGGCGTACATGGTCGGGGACTGGACCACCGACGACCTGCCCGGCGTGCTGACCCCGTTCGCGGAGCGGATGGCCACCATCGTGCCGCCGTTCCTGCAGCGGTTCCGCCGGCTGGCCGAGCGCACCCAGCCCGCCGCCGAGGAGAACACCATCGAGGGCTCCCGGGCCAACATCCACCGGCACTACGACCTGTCGAACGACTTGTTCAGCGCGTTCCTCGACGAGTCGATGATGTACTCCTCGGCGCTGTTCGGCCCCGGGGACACGCTCACCGCCGCGCAGCACCGCAAGCTCGACAGCGTGCTCGACTACGCCGGGGTGCGCGAGGGCAGCGAGGTGCTGGAGATCGGCACCGGCTGGGGCGAGCTGTCCATCCGGGCGGCCGCGCGCGGGGCGCGAGTCACCTCGCTGACCATCTCGCGCGAGCAGAAAGTGCTTGCCGACGCGCGGATCGCCGAAGCGGGCTTCGCCGACCGGGTCGACGTGCGGCTGTGCGACTACCGAGAGGCCACCGGCGAGTACGACGCGGTGGTGAGCGTGGAGATGATCGAGGCGGTCGGCGCGGCCTACTGGCCCGCCTTCTTCGGCACCGTCGGCGGGCGGCTGCGTCCGGGCGGCCGGTTCGGGCTGCAGGCGATCACCATGGACCACGAGCGGATGGTGGCCTCGGCGCGGTCCTACAGCTGGATCCACAAGTACATCTTCCCCGGCGGCATCATCCCGTCGGTCCGCGTGATCGAGGAGGGCATGCGCGACAACACCCGGCTGAAGCTGGCGGGGATGCGCGAGTTCGGCCAGGATTACGCCCGCACGCTGAAGCTGTGGCGGGACCGGTTCCAGTCGCGCTGGGAGGACATCCGCGGGTTCGGCTTCGACGACGTGTTCCGGCGGATGTGGGAGTTCTACCTCGCCTACTCCGAGGCGGGTTTCCGGGCCGGGCACCTCAAGGTGCACCAGTTCGGTTTCGCCGACCCGCGCTGACCTGCCCGTTCCCCACCGGCGCAACCAGTCCCGGGTACCGCACGTCTCTGTGATGGCGTCGTGCGGTTCACTGGGCCGCACAGGACCACCGGATTCGGGGAACGGGTGATCGACCGATGACGTACGGAGGCGACGACGGCCGGCGGCGGATGCCACCACCTCGGCCACCGCGGCCCGGCGGCCAGCAGCCGCGGCAGCGCGCCCAGATGATGCCGCTGCCGGGGCGTGCCCCCAGCCCGTACGACGGCCGTACCCCGCCGATAGGCCGGCCTGGGCAGTCGCCGGGCGAGCCGCCCCCGCCGCCGTACCAGGGCCCGCCCGACCGGCCCGCCGGGGCCTCGCGGCCGCGCCGGCGCCGCCGGTGGGGCGTCGGCCGGATCCTGATGACGCTGCTGCTGGTGTTCGTGCTGTTCCTCGGCGGGGTCTGGGCCTACCTGGAGTTCTCCATCAACCGGGTGGACGCGCTGAGCGACTACTCCGGCCGCCCGGCCGCCGCCTCCGGGGCGAACTGGCTGATCGTCGGTTCCGACAGCCGCGCCGGGCTGACCGCCCAGCAGGAGGAGAACCTGGCCACCGGCGGCGAGAGCGACGCGGGCGGCCAGCGCACCGACACGATCATGGTCGCGCACGTGCCGGACAACTCGGCCAAGCCGACGTTGCTGTCGCTGCCGCGCGACTCCCAGGTGAAAATCCCCGGGCACGGCACCAGCAAGATCAACTCGGCGTTCACCCTCGGTGGCCCGCAGCTGCTGGTGAAGACCGTGGAGGGCGCCACCGGCCTGCACATCGACCACTACGCGGAGATCGGCTTCGGCGGCTTCGCGAACATCGTCGACGCGATCGGCGGGGTCGACATGTGCATCGACAAGGACATGAACGACGAGATGACCGGCATCGCCATCAAGGCGGGCTGCCAGCAGCTCGACGGACGCCAGGCACTCGGCTTCGTCCGGATGCGGCACAGCAGCGCGACCCCGCGTTCGGATCTGGACCGGGTGGCCAACCAGCGCAAGTTCATCGGCGCGCTGGTCAGCCAGATCGCCAGCCCCGGCACGCTGCTCAACCCGTTCGACTTCTTCCCGCTGCTGTCCTCGGCCCCCGACGCGCTCACCATGGACAGCGGAGACCACCTGCACAACCTGGTCGGCCTGGCCATCGCCATGCGCGGCATCTCCGACGGCGGGGTCACCACCACCACGGTCCCGGTGACCAGCGGTTCGGCCGAGCACTGGGACAAGAGCAAATCGCAGCAGCTGTTCGACGCGCTCAAGAACGACACGGAGGTACCTGCGGGCATCGTGGTCAACTGAGCCGGCGGTCGGCTGAGCGCGGGCAGTGAGTCGGTGCCTGGTCGGGCGGGGGACTGGGTCGGTGGTCGGCTGGGCACTGGGACTGAGCCGTCCGGCTGGCGAGTCGGTCAGGCGAGGACATCGAGCCGGCGGCTGGCCTGGCCGGGGCTCGGGAGTTGAAGGTCCTGGTTGTGTTGTGAAAATTAGCGTACGTGTACGCTAATTGGGGAAAACGAATGCCGAGTGACGAGTGCGGTCGTCGGCAGTGACCTTCCTGTGGCGTGGGTCTGCTGGTCTCGGGTCGAGCTGAAGGACCACCCGGCTGCGCAGGTGATCATCGGCGCTGTAGTCGGGATCGCCTTGGAGGGGCGGCGACGCCGGACTTATCGCTCTGCTCGCGTAGCACCTCGTCTTGCCCACGTTGAGGTGCACGCGGGCGGCGGTCCTTGCTTAAGCTGGCCAGGCCGCCCGTCCACCTGGCCCGGAAGGCCGCTTGCTGAAGCTGCCAGAGTCGCGCACTCGGCCCGGGTAAAGCCGCACCCGAATCGGCTCAGCGCTCACCCGGCCCGGCGCCCCCTCGTTCAAGCCCGCAATGTCGTCCACCCGGTCCCGGCAAAACCGCCTACTCACCTGGCAAAACCGCCTACCCGGCCCAGCGAGGCCGCACGCCCGGCCCAGCAGCGGCCGCTCGCCCAAGCCGGCACGGCCGCCCACCAGCGGCCACCGTCAGCGTGCGTGTCGTTCGATCATTTCGTCCACTTCGTCGCCGGTGGCCGAGTCGGCGACGAAGGAGCCGCGGGCGGCCAGTACGCCCAGTTCCCGCAGCCGGTGCGCGTGCCGGGCGGTGCGCACGCCCTCCGCGCCGATCCGCAGGCCCAGTTCCTTCGCCCGGACGACCAGCTGGCCGAGATGGCGCACGTCGGCCTCGGCCGGCTCGTCGGCGAGTGCTTCGATCACCGCGCCGCTGAGGATCACGTGCCGCACCGGCAGGCCGAAGCGGGGGATCAGCTCCAGATCGGACGAACCTTCGATGGTCAGGACCAGTTGCGCACCCAGGTCGGCGAGTACGGAGAAGGAGTCCAGCACCTCGCCCGTCTCGTCGAACAGGGACTCCCGGTCGGTGCACAGCCGCAACGCCCGCGCGGGCAGTGCGTGCCGGTCGAGCTGCTCCTTCACCAGCATTACCAGATCGGGGTCGATGGCCAGCCGCTTCGGCAGCCGGATGCACACGTCCGGGGCGGCGTCGCCGTAGCGGTCGCGCCAGCGTGCGGTGGCGGCCAGGGATTCGGCCAGCAGCCACCGCCCGAGCGGGACGGTCATCCCGGTGGTCTGCGCGAGCGGGTAGAACTCGGCCGAGTCCAGCTCGCCCTTCTCCGGGTGGCGCCAGCGCAGCCCGGCGTTCACCGCGGCGATCTGGTCCTGCGCGGCCAGTTTCACGGTCGGCTGGTAGATCAGCGAGAACTCGCCGTTCTCCAGCGCGCCCGCGATCACCGCGCCCAGCCGGTACCGGCCGCGGTCGCGGGCGTCCTGGTGCGGGTCGAACAGCATCCACTGCGCCTTGCCCGCTTCCTTGGCCCGGTGCAGCGCGAGTTCCGCGGCGCGCAGCATCTCGATGTGCCCGTCCCCGGCGGCCGAGCGCACCACGATGCCCGCGCTGGCGCTCACCCCGATACCCTCGCCGTCGAGGTACTCCGGCTCCTGCAGATCGAGCAGCGCGCGATCCACCAGCGTGACCGCGTGCTGCTGGGTCAGTTGCGGGCCGCGCAGCACCGCCCCGAACCCGTCGCCGGACAGCCGGGCCAGATACCCCTCGTAACCCTCGTGCGGTCCGTCGAACACCGCCTTGAGCTTGCGTGCCACCTTCTTCAGCACCTGATCGGCCACGCCGGTGCCGAGCCCGTCGTTGATCACCCGGAATCCGTCGAGATCCAGGTAGATCAACGCGATCTCGGACTCGCCCGCCGAGGCGAGGGAGAATTCGAGCCGGGCGGTGAACGCCGCGGTGTTGGGCAGGCCGGTGAGCGGATCGTGCAGGTTCTGGTGCAGCAGCCGCTCGCCGAGCAGGTGCAGGTCGTCCGCGTCGGCGGCCATCAGCATCGGGAACCGGCTGCCCGGCGTGTCCCCGGGGACCGCGGCGAGCGTGACGTTGGTGATCAGCCCGCCGTCCACGCGGTGGTCCAGATGCACGCCGCGGACGGTCCGCCGGTCGTCGCCCTCCTCGAGGATCCGGGCCAGCCCGGCGCGCAGCCTGCCGGTGTCCTGCGGGGTGGCGGCCAGCTCCGCGAGATGCCGGCCGACCAGGCTCTCGGCGGTCCCGCCGAGCAGCTTCGCCAGCGCCGCGTTCGCCTCCACGACCACGCCGGACCGGTCGGCGAGCGCGATCCCGATCGGGGCGGCGCCGAACAGTGCGGCGAACCGCAGCAGCGCACCCTCGTCCGGCGGCGGTAGCGAGTCGGCGACCTCGTCCGCGAAGGCGAGCAGCAGCCGCTCCAGTTCGCCGGTGGGCAGCGCTACTCCGTTGGTGTCAGCGAGCGTGGCCGCGTACTTGCGTGCGACACCGGCCCAGCCTGGCGCGGCACCGGGTTCGGCCACACTCCACCTCTTCGGACGCGGACAATGACCAGCTCAGACCCAGTGCCGGGAATCGGGGGACCCACGCTAGGTACGAGTTGGCCGCGAATGATGCCACGGCATCACGGGTGGAATGAACTGTCTACCGGCTGAACGAGTGAAGCGATCCGTACAATTGGTGACGGGACGTTACCAAGAGTGCTCGATGGTGGGGCTGGTTCCGGCCATTTCCCTCGCCCTGGTGCTCGCCGCTCGCGGCTGAGGTCACCGGTAGGTCAGCTGCACCGGGAGCCCGTCGGTGGGCACCGGAAGCGAGACGTAGTCCCATTTCGGCGTGTAGCCCGCGGGCACCGACCAGCGGTAGGTGCGCAGCATCTCGTGCAGCAGCGCCTTCACCTCCAGGCCGCCGAACTGCAGCCCGATGCACTTGTGCGCCCCGCCGCCGAACGGCATCCAGGCGAAGCGGTGCGTTTTGTCCTCCCGGCGGTCCGGGCCGAAGCGCAGCGGGTCGAACCGCAGCGGGTCGGTCCAGCATTCGGGGGAGAAGTGGTTGACGGTCGGGGAAACCGCGACCAGCGCGCCCGCGGGCAGGTAGTGGCCGAGTACCTCGGTGTCCTTCGTGGTCATCCGGGCCAGCGAGGGCACGGGCGCGCGCAGCCGCAGCGCCTCCTTCATCACCAGATCCAGCGTTTCCAGGCTCTCCAGCGCTTCGATGTCGGGCAGTCCGTCGCCCAGCCGCAGTGATTCCGCGCGGGCGCGCTCCTGCCACTCCGGGTACTTCGCCAGGTAGTAGGCCATCGCGCTGCTGGTGATGGTGGTGGTGTCGTGGGCGGCCATCATCAGGAAGATCATGTGGTTGACGATGTCCGCGTCGCCGAACCGGTCGCCGTCCTCGGTGGTGGCCTGGCAGAGCGCGGAGAACAGGTCGTCGCCGTCCGTCGCGCGTTTCGCGGGCAGGCTCGCGCCGAAGTAGTTCTCCAGCAGCCGCCGCCCGCGCAGGCCCGCCGCCCAGCGGCCACCCGGCACCGGATAACGCACGATCGCCGTCCCGGCTCGCACCGCGCTCACGAACGCGCGGTTGATCCGCCCCGCGCCGAATCCGCCGGTTTCGGCCGGCAGCCCCATGAACACCCTGGTCGCCACGTCAAGGGTGAGTTGTTTGAGCGCCCAGTACAGCCGCGGCCCGCCGGCGCCCCAGGCGCGGACGCCCTCGCGCAGCGGCGGGCCCATCTGCGTGACGTAGCCGGCCAGCCGTTCGCGGGTGAAGGCCTCCTGCATGATCCGGCGGTGCAGGCGATGCTCGCCGAAGTCCAGCAGCATCAGCCCGCGGTCGAAGAAGCGCTCGATGAAGAAGTTCCAGCCCTCCTGCGAGAACGCCTTGTCCTTGTTCACCAGCGCGATCCGGGTGGCCTCCGGCCCGGACAGCGACACGATCCGGCGGCCGAACGCGCCGGTCCAGTACACCGGCCCGTACTGCGCGAACCGGCGCATGGTGAATTCGAGCCCGAACCGCATCATGTCCGGCGCGTGCCCGACCACCGGCGGCCCGTCGTCGCCGAGCACCGGCGCCAGCCCGCTCCCGGACGGTGGCTCGGCCAGCGCCCGCACCGGAAACCGCGCCCCGAGCCATCGCTCGTCCACGGCCCGCGGCAACGGAACCGCGGTCAACGGCGGCACCCGCTCCCGCAACGCCGCGATCCGGGCTGCCGTACCGGCCATCGCCGACCACCTCCAGGCTTGGGGATCTTGGACAGTTCCCAGGGTGCGCTGCTGTTGACCCGGTGACAACGTTTGCGCTGTGGCCCGTCCGGGTGAGACCGACCAGCCGGAGCGGCGGCTGGAGGGCTGTGAAGGGGCCCTTCACGGACTCAGAGTCCGTGAAGGGCCCCTTCACAGCCTTTACTGGTCAGCGGCCGGGGCTCAGCGGGGTTCGCCGCGGAGCTGACGGGCCGCGCCGACCAGGTGGCGCAGTGCGGGTTCCACCTCGGCGTAACCGCGGGTCTTCAGTCCGCAGTCCGGGTTGACCCACAGGCGATCGGCGGGCACCGCGGCCAGTGCGGTGCGGACCAGGCCGGTCACCTCACCGGAGTCCGGGACCCGCGGCGAGTGGATGTCGTAGACACCGGGCCCGACGCCGCGGGCGAATCCGGCGGAGGTCAGGTCGGCCAGCACCTCCATTTTCGACCGGGCGGCCTCGATGCTGGTCACGTCGGCCTCCAGCGCGTCGATCGCGGGCAGCACCTCGCCGAATTCGGAGTAGCACATGTGCGTGTGGATCTGTGTGCGGTCCTCGACGCCGGAGGTGGCCAGCCGGAACGCGTGCACCGCCCAGGCGAAGTACGCGTCGTGCGCGGCCGTTCGCAGGGGCAGCAGCTCCCGCAGCGCCGGCTCGTCGACCTGGATGACGCGGATGCCAGCCGCCTCCAGATCGGCCACCTCGTCGCGGATGGCCAGCGCGACCTGCCGCGCGGTGTCGCCGAGCGGCTGGTCGTCGCGGACGAACGACCAGGCCAGGATGGTCACCGGACCGGTCAGCATGCCCTTCACCGGGCGGCTGGTGAGGCTCTGGGCATACCGCGCCCACTCGACGGTCATCGGCTCCGGCCGCGAGACGTCGCCGAACAGGATCGGCGGGCGCACGCAGCGCGAACCGTAGGACTGCACCCAGCCGTGCTCGGTGGCCGCGAACCCGGCCAGCTGCTCGGCGAAGTACTGCACCATGTCGTTGCGCTCCGGCTCGCCGTGCACGAGCACGTCCAGGCCGAGGTCTTCTTGCAGCCGGACCACGCGTTCGATCTCCGCGCGCATGGCGCCCCGGTACTCCTCGGCGCCGAGCTTGCCCGCCCGGTGCGCGGCGCGGGCGCGGCGCACGTCGCCGGTCTGTGGGAAGGAACCGATGGTCGTGGTCGGCAGATCCGGCAGGTCCAACGCGGCCGACTGGGCGGCGGCACGCTGCGCGTACGGCGGGCGGACGGCGTCCGCTTCGGTCAGCCCGGCGAGCCTGCCGCGGACCGCCGGGTCGGTCAGCTCGGTGGCGCCGGCGCGATCGGCCACCGCGGCGCGCGCCGGGGCGAGGTCCACGTCCTCGCCGTCGAGCGCACGGCCGAGCAGCACCACCTCGTCGACCTTCTGCCGCGCGAACGCGAGCCAGCTCTGCAGCCGCGGTTCGAGCCGCGTCTCCGCGGTCACGTCGTAGGGCACGTGCAGCAGCGAACACGAGGTGCTCACGCTGACCCGGGCAGCGGTGCCGGCCAGTCGCCGCGCGCACGCGAGCGCGCGGTCCGGATCGGTGCGCCACACATTGCGCCCGTCCACGACCCCGGCGAGGATTTCCTTGTCGCGCAGCGCGCCTTCCGCCGCCACATCGTCCACAAAGGACTCGTCGGTGACCAGGTCGACGGCCAGCGCCTCGATCGGGGAGCGGGCGAGGACACCCAGCGCCCGGCCCAATTTGCCGAAGTATCCGGCGACCAGCAGCTTCGGCCGTTCGGTCTCCTTCGCCAGCACGTGGTAGGCGCGGGTGAGCGCGTTCAGCTCGGCGGTGCTCCGGTCGGCGGCGAACGCCGGTTCGTCCAGCTGTACCCACTCCACGCCCTCGGCCCGCAGGCGGCGCAGCAGCTCGACGTAGGCGGGCAGCAGCTCGTCGAGCAGTTCGATCGGCTCGAACCCGGGGGTGTCCGCCTTGGCCAGCAACAGGAAGGTGACCGGTCCGACCAGCACCGGCCGCGGGGTGATGCCCAGCGCCTTCGCTTCGCGGACCTCGTCGAGCGGGGCGGTGCCGGTCAGCGTGAACCGGCTGTCCGGGCCGAGTTCCGGGACGAGGTAGTGGTAGTTCGTGTCGAACCACTTGGTCATCTCCAGCGCGGGCGCGTCCGGCACCCCGCGGGCGGCGGCGAAGTAGGTGTCCAGCGGGGAAAGGCCCAGCCGGGTGAAACGCCCGGGCAGCGCGCCGAACAGCGCGGCGACGTCGAGCACCTGATCGTAGTGGGAGAAAGTGCTCGACGGGATCGAGCCGAGACCGGTGTCGCGCAGAGCGGTCCAGGTCCGCTCGCGCAGCCTCCGCCCGGTCTCCAGCAGGCCGGTCTCGGTGACCTTGCCCGCCCAGTAGGCCTCCAGCGCTCGCTTGAGCTCCCGGTCCGGCCCGATCCTCGGATGACCGAGGACCGTGGTGCCCAGGGTGTTCAGGGTGCCCGGTGTGTTCACAGCAATGCATCCTCACGTGCTCGCCGGATGAGCCCGGGCACGCGAGAGCCGTGCTTCGGTCGTGCCTTGTCCCACGAGGCCCGGACTCACGCACGCCTTCGGCGCGCGTGCCACGGGCAGGTCTTCGGACTCGTGGGCATACCGCTCGTGCCTACCGGCCGTCGCTTCCCGGGCTCGCGCCCAGTGCTGTACCGCTCTCGCGGTGACGGCTGTCGTTCCCACATACCGCTGCGGGGCAGTCCCGGATTCGCACCGGGTTCCCTGTTGCCTCCCCAGTGCGCGGCCGCGCGGAAAACAGGCTCGGCCACGTACTGGCGAACCAGTGGCGTGGCCGAGCCTAGCGGGTCGTGGCCGGGGACGGCACAAGTCGCACTCGATTCCCGGAGTGCGGGATCATGAGTGCGGGGTCAGTCCCAGTCCAGCGCGCCGCCCGACTGGTACTCGATGACCCGGGTCTCGAAGAAGTTCTTCTCCTTCTTCAGGTCCATCGCCTCCGACATCCACGGGAACGGGTTCTCGGTCTCCCCGAAGATCGGCGCCAGCCCGATCTGCTGGGCGCGCCGGTCGGTGATGAAGTGCATGTACTGCTCGCACAGCTGCGCCGAGAGGCCCAGCATGCCCCGCGGCATGGTGTCGCGCGCGTAGGCGACCTCCAGCTCGCAGGCGTCGGTCAGCATCTGCCGGACCTCGGCCTGGAACTGCTCGGTCCACAGGTGCGGGTTCTCGATCTTGATCTGGTTGATGCAGTCGATGCCGAAGTTCAGGTGGATCGACTCGTCCCGCAGGATGTACTGGTACTGCTCGGCGATGCCGACCATCTTGTTCCGCCGGCCCAGCGACAGGATCTGCGCGAAACCGGTGTAGAACCACATGCCCTCGAAGATCACGTAGAACGCCACCAGGTCGCGCAGGAACGCGGTGTCCGCCTCCGGCGTGCCGGTCTCGAAGTCCGGGTCCTCCAGGTGCTGGGTGTACCTCAGCGCCCAGGCGTCCTTGTCCGAAATGGACGGTACCTCGCGGTACATGTTGAACAGCTCGCCCTCGACCAGGCCGAGGCTCTCGCAGATGTACTGGAAGGTGTGCGTGTGCACGGCCTCCTCGAAGGCCTGGCGCAGCAGGTACTGGCGGCACTCCGGGTTGGTGATCTGCCGGTACACCGCGAGCACGATGTTGTTGGCCACCAAGGATTCCGCGGTGGCGAAGAAGCCGAGGTTGCGCTTGAGCATCTGCCGCTCGTCCTCGGTCAGGCCGTCGGCGGACTTCCACAGCGCGATGTCGGCCTGCATCGCGACCTCGGTCGGCATCCAGTGGTTGTTGCAGCCGGCCAGGTACTTGTCCCAGGCCCAGCGGTACTTCATCGGCAGCAGCTGGTTCACGTCGGCGCGGGCGTTGATCATCCGCTTGTCGTCGACGTCGATCCGGCCCGCGCCGACCTCGATCCGGCCGAGCCCGGTCGCGTCCGTGCTCTCCACGTTGGTCATAGTCCACTCACCTCAAGGTTCAGGGCTGTGAAGGGCCCCTTCACGGACTCAGAGTCCGTGAAGGGGCCCTTCACAGCTCGTCGGGCGGTTACTGGCAGGCTTCGCAGTCGGGGTCGTCGATACGGCAGGCGGCGCCTTCGGTGGCGACGAAGTCCACGTCGTCCACCTTCGGCAGCTCCTTCGATTCCGGCTGCGCGGCGGGCGGGGTGGCCGGGACCGCGGCGGCAGGGCTGGGCGACGGAGCCGGGCTCGGCGAAGGAGACGGCGCCGGGGCCGGGGCGGCCGACGGCGAAGAGGCCGGGGCGGGACCGGCCGACGGGGCTAGACCGGCAGACGGAGCGGGACCGGCCGACGGGGCCGCTGCCGGGCTTGCGGCGGGGGCGGCAGCGGCGGGGGTGGCCGACACCGCGTTCAGCTTGCCGTCGGTGCCGCGCAGGGTGCTCTTCTCCACGTGCGTGGCCGAGCGGGCCCGCAGGTAGTACGTGGTCTTGAGCCCCTTGTGCCAGGCGTAGCGGTACAGCTCATCGAGCTTGCGTCCGCTCGGCGCGTCGATGTAGAGGTTCAGCGATTGTGCCTGGTCGATCCACTTCTGGCGCCGCGAACCCGCGTCCACCAGCCACTTCGACTCGATCTCGAACGCGGTCGCGTACAGCGCCTTGAGGTCGTCCGGCACGCGGTCGATCTGGCCGAGGCTGCCGTCGAAGTACTTGAGGTCGCTGACCATGACCTCGTCCCACAGCCCGCGCGCCTTGAGCGAGCGCACCAGGTGCGGGTTCACCACGGTGAAGTCCCCGGACATGTTCGACTTCACGTACAGGTTCTGGAACAGCGGCTCGATCGACTGGCCCACCCCGCAGATGTTGGAGATCGTCGCGGTCGGCGCGATCGCCATCACGTTGGAGTTGCGCATGCCGACCGTCTTCACCCGCTCGCGCAGCGGCGCCCAGTCCAAAGTGGACGAGGTGTCCACGTCGAGCGCGTCGCCCTGGCGGGCGTCGATCAGCAGCTGCAGCGAGTCGATCGGCAGGATGCCGCGGCTCCACAGCGAACCCTCGAACGACTGGTAGCGGCCGCGTTCCTGGGCGAGGTCGGTGGAGGCCGAGATCGCGTAGTAGGAGAGGTGCTCCATGCTCTCGTCGGCGAACCGCACCGCGGCGTCCGAGGACAGCGGCACGCCGATCTCGAACAGCGCGTCCTGGAAGCCCATCAGCCCCAGCCCGATCGGCCGGTGGCGCAGGTTGGATCGGCGCGCCTCCGGGATCGTGTAGAAGTTGATGTCGATCACGTTGTCCAGCATGCGGACCGCGGTGCGCACGGTCTGCTCCAGCCGCGCGGTGTCCACACCGGACGGTGTGACGTGCTTGAGCAGGTTCACCGAGCCGAGGTTGCAGACCGCGACCTCTTCACTGTTGGTGTTCAGCGTGATCTCGGTGCACAGGTTGGACGAGTGCACCACGCCGATGTGCTGCTGCGGCGAGCGCAGGTTGCACGGGTCCTTGAAGGTGATCCACGGGTGCCCCGTCTCGAACAGCATGGTCAGCATGCGCCGCCACAGTTCCACCGCGCGCACGCGCCGGAACACCTTGATCTCCCCGCGTTCGGCGGCCGCCTCGTACTCGCGGTAGCGCTCGGCGAACGCGGTGCCGAACAGGTCGTGCAGGTCCGGGGTCTCGTTCGGGGAGAACAGCGTCCATTGCGCGTCCGCCTCGACCCGGCGCAGGAACTCGTCGGGCACCCAGTTGGCGGTATTCATGTCGTGCGTGCGGCGGCGGTCGTCGCCGGTGTTCTTGCGCAGATCGAGGAATTCCTCGATGTCGACGTGCCAGGTCTCCAGATAGGCGCAGGCCGCGCCCTTGCGCTTGCCGCCCTGGTTCACCGCGACCGCGGTGTCGTTGGCGATCTTCAGGAACGGCACCACGCCCTGGGACTGGCCGTTGGTGCCCTTGATGTGCGCGCCGAGGCCGCGGACCGGGGTCCAGTCGTTGCCGAGCCCGCCGGAGTACTTGGCCAGCAGCGCGTTGTTCTTGTACGCCTGGAAGATCGAGTCCAGGTCATCGTCCACTGTGGTCAGGAAACAGGACGAGAGCTGGGCACGGGTGGTGCCCGAGTTGAACAGCGTCGGCGTCGAGGCCATGAAGTGGAACGTGGAGAGCAGCTCGTAGAACTCGATCGCCCGAGCTTCCCGGTCGTCCTCGCGGATCGCCAGGCCCATCGCGACGCGCATGAAGAACGCCTGCGGCAGCTCGAAGCGGACGCCGTTGTGGTGCTGGAAGTACCGGTCGTAGAGCGTCTGCAGGCCGAGGAAGCCGAAGTCCAGGTCCCGCTCGGCGTGCAGGGCGGCGGTGATCCGATCCAGGTCGAAGCCGAGCAGTTCGCCGTCGACCAGCTCCAGCTCGACCGCGCGGCGCAGGTAGGCGCGGAAGTACGCGGGGTACTCGCGGGCCATCTCGTCCTGGCTGGCCAGGCGCGGGGCGCCGGCCAGGTAGCCGAGCGCCTCGCCGCGCAGCTTGTCCAGCAGCAGCCGGGCGCTGACGTAGGAGTAGTTCGGCTCCTGCTCGACGAGCACCCGGGCGGCCATGATCTGCGCCAGCGCCAGCTCGTCGGTGCTGATGCCGTCGTAGAGGTTGCGCTTCGCCTCGGCGAGCACCGGCTCGGCGGACACGTCCTCAAGCCCGGCCACCGCCTCGCCGACGACGTGCGCCACCCGGGCCCAGTCGAGCGGGCGGACCGTGCCGTCGGCGCCCTTCACGGTGATCGCGGCCTCGGCCGGGGCGGGCGCGGCGGCCGCACGGGCTTTCGTGCGCTCCTCGCGGTAGAGCACGTAGGCGCGGGCGACCTTGTGGTGCTCCCCGCGCATCAGCGCTAGTTCGACCTGGTCCTGGATCTGCTCGATGTGCAGCGCGGTCTCCGGCCCGGCGTGCCGGAGCAGCCCGGCCTCCACCTGCCCGGTCAGCTCGGCGACCACATGGTGCACGCGCGAGGACGCCGCGGCGTCGCCCCCCTCGACCGCGAGGAAGGCCTTGGTCAGTGCCACCGAGATCTTGCCCGCGTCGAAGGGCGAGACACTGCCGTCCCGCCGGATCACGTGGACGGTGTTCGGGGCCTGGTCTGCCGTCGCCGGCGGCCGCGTACCGGTTTCCACTGACATGCGCGTCTCCCACAGAGTCGACCCGAAAAGGGCGTGTTCGAGCGGCGCACGGCCCGGCGGGGCTGTGCGCTGCGGTTACGTAGATCTGCCCGGCGACCCTCCCGAAGCGGTCTCCCCGTCGCTGGGGGCTGCCGGTGTTCAGAGACTACATGTAGGGGTTGGGACCTGCACGTGCCCCAACTGGTGGCGTGTCGAGGCTTCACCCTCGCGGGTTAGGTCGTCACTCAGAGCGGCTGGTGGAGGCCTCGCGCGGACCGAATTCGAGGGTGAATCCGCGCAGTACGGCACTGACCACGGGCCGCTTCCCGGCAAGGTGACCGAGCGGCCCGGCGGGGTTGACCGCCCAGTCCGCCGCGGCGAGTGACGGCCGGGCTCGCCACCGCACCGGTGTACGGGTGAGGCGGCCGCCGAGAGTCTGGGCGATCTCGAATCGGGCGGGCAGGGGGAAGGGCAGCCCGGCGCGGGGGGTGAACGCGGCGGTGGCGATCCAGATGCCGGTGGGCGCGGGGTGGGTGGGGTCAGGCTGGGTCGGCTCTGGGTGGGTGGCGGTGGTGTGGGTGGTGTCTGGGTGGGTGGCGGTGGTGTGGGTGGTGTCTGGGTGGGTGGCGGTGGTGTGGGTGGTGTCCGGGTGGGCGGTTGTGGTGCGGGTGGTGTCCGTGCCGGTGGTTGGTGGGTGGGTGGTGCCCTTTCCGGTGGCTGTGGTGTCGGCGGTCGTCCCCTCGGCTGCTGCAGTACCA
Source organism: Amycolatopsis sulphurea (assembly GCF_002564045.1). Classification (NCBI taxonomy): domain Bacteria; kingdom Bacillati; phylum Actinomycetota; class Actinomycetes; order Pseudonocardiales; family Pseudonocardiaceae; genus Amycolatopsis; species Amycolatopsis sulphurea. The sequence continues at coordinate 262,419 of NZ_PDJK01000001.1, forward strand.
GTGGTCGCGGTGTTGGTGGCCGCCGTGTCGGTCGCTGCAGCGTCGGTTGCTGCGGTGGGCACGGTGGGGGTACTCGTCGGGGAGCCGGTTGCAGGGGCGGCGGTCGCGGTGCGAGCGGCCGGGGTGTGAGCTGCGGTGCCGGTTGCTGCGGTGGAGACGGTGTGGGTTGGCGCTGGGTCGTCGGTCGCGGTCGCCGCAGTGTCGGCGGTCGCGGTGTAGGTGGCCGGGGTGTCGGGGGTCCCAGTGTCGGCTGTTGCAGTTTCGGTGGCCGCGGCGCTGGTGGCGGTCACGGTGTCGGTGTCCGTCGTGATCCCGGTGGCGGCCGTGAAGGTTCGCCCGCCGGTGAAGCCGAACGAGGCGAGGTCTTTCGGGATGCCCCAGAGTGCGCGCCCGCCGTCCCGTGATATCTCGCTGTCGACCCAGATCTGCGTGATCGACGCGGCGAGTCCGCGGCCGTGTACCGCGACTGCGCAGAGCAGTTCGTGGTAACTCAGCTGCCCTGGCGGCCGGTAGTCGATCCAGGCGGTGAACACGGACGCATGCCCGGCGATGAGGATCGGTTCCGCGCCCGCGGGCAGGCCGGGCACGTCGTCGACCGGCAGTCGCCACATCGACAAACAGGCGTCGCCGGTGAGTCGCCACGGCTCCGGTGGGTAGCCGCTCACGCTTCCCGCCTCGGGTACGGCGGTCACCGCGGTCCGTACGGTGGCCTGTGCCATTTGCCCGGCTCGCGGGAACACTTCTCCGGGCCGGAGTGCTTCGCCGCGCGGGAGGACGTGTGCGCGAACCTGGCGTGGAGGACGTTGTCCGAGCTGAGGACCTGATCGCTGCGCATCCAGTCGCGCGCGATGCCTGGTCCGGCGAGTCGTGGCAGGGGCAGGTCTTCGGGGCCGAGGTCACGACGGGTGACGGGGGAGCCAGGCCAGGAATCCATTGTGGCGCAATGACATTCTCGGGGGGCCGGGACGCTGGCTCCGTTGTCTGCCGATGCTCCGCGCGTCGTGGCGATCAGCGGTTCTCCCATGGTGGGGATCCGGTGCGGGACTTGCTCTGTCAGGTGGTGGATCGTTGCGGCGAAAAGATAATCGCCGGAAAGAGTGCCAGCAGCCCCTTGGTCACCGATGTTTCGTGCCGGCGTGGCGGTGACCTGGTGTCCGACCTTCGCGTGCGAACCCATGTGCCGACGGTAGGTCCTGGCCGGATCGCCGGCAACGTGTCACTCGGTGGGGTGAGTGTGTTTGCTCGTGTCTCTGTCGGCGTTTTTGCCGTACACGTACGCTAATTCTCCGCCAAGAAAGTACCCACACTCGGCGAAGGCGATTCGCTGGCGGCGGGGCAGGTGCCCGTCCTTGTGTCCTTGGTTGAACCGGAGGCCCGCCCGGTCGAACCGCTGCCGCACGGCCCCGGGCGAGAAACAATCACACGAGCTTGATTTTTTCGGCACCGGGGTCCACGCTGGTCGGCGGGTGGGGCATCCGCGGACGCAGGGAGGCGCAGGGATGGCTGATCTCGCCGTGATCCTCGGGGATCTGGCGGCCGAATCGCAGGTGGCGGACGCGCTCGTGGCGGGGCTGGACGAGGCGGGATGGGCCCGGCCGACCCCGGCGCCGGGGTGGACCGTGGCGCATCAGATCGCGCATCTGGCCTGGACCGACGGGAAGGCGCTGATCGCGGCGCGCCGGCCGCGGCGGTGGCAGGCCGAGGTGGAGAACCTGCTCAGGATCGGTGAGGCGTATGCGGATCGCGGGGCGGCCGAGGGCGCGGCGGAGCCGCCGGAGCAGCTGCTCGCGCGGTGGCGGGCCGGCCGGGCCGAGCTTGCGGAGGCGCTCGCCGCGGTTCCGGAGGGGGCGAAACTGCCCTGGTACGGGCCGCCGATGAGCGCGGCTTCGATGGCCACCGCGCGGATGATGGAGACCTGGGCGCACGGGCAGGATCTCGCCGACGCGCTCGGGGTCGTCCGCGAGCCCAGCGGGCGGCTGTGGCACATCGCCCGGTTCGGTACGCGCACTCGCGATTTCGCCTACAAGCTGCACTCGCTCGCGCCACCGCCCGGGCAATTCCGCGTGGAGCTGGCCGCGCCGGACGGCGTCACCTGGGCGTTCGGCCCGGAGGACGCCGAAGGACGGCTGACCGGCAGCGCCCTCGATTTCTGCCTGGTGGTCACCCAACGGCGGCATCCCGACGACACCGACCTCGTCGCCACCGGCGGCCAAGTGCGGGAGTGGCTCGGTATCGCGCAGGCGTTCGCCGGGCCGCCCGGGGCCGGGCGAGCACCGGGGCAGTTCGTGTGAACGCCCCGGCATTGCGGATCGGCAACGCTTCCGGCTTCTACGGCGACCGGTTCTCCGCGGTGCGCGAAATGCTCACCGGCGGGCCGCTGGACGTGCTGACCGGCGACTACCTCGCCGAGCTGACCATGCTGATCCTCGGCCGCGACCGGATGAAGGACCCGGATCGCGGATACGCCAGGACGTTCCTCCGCCAGATGGAGGAGAACCTCGGGCTGGCCAAGGACAACGGCGTGCGGATCGTCGCGAACGCGGGGGGGCTGAACCCGGCCGGGCTCGCCGCGGCGGTGCGGGAGCTGGCCGCCAAGCTCGGTATCGAGGTGCGGATCGCGCATGTGGAGGGGGACGACCTGATCTCCCGGGCCGAGCGGCTCGGGTTCGGGAAACCGTTGACCGCCAACGCTTATCTGGGTGCCTGGGGGATCGCCGCCTGCCTGGACGCGGGGGCGGACGTGGTGGTCACCGGGCGGGTGACCGACGCGTCGGTGCTCGTCGGCCCGGCCGCGGCGCACTTCGGCTGGGCGCGGGAGGACTACGACGCGCTGGCCGGCGCGGTCGCCGCGGGGCACGTGATCGAATGCGGGGCCCAGGCGACGGGGGGAAACTACGCGTTCTTCCGCGAGCAGCCGATCGGGATCCCGGGCTTCCCGATCGCGGAGATCCACGCGGACGGATCCAGCGTGATCACCAAGCACCCGGGCACCGGGGGAGTGGTGAACACCGGCACGGTCACCGCGCAGCTGCTGTACGAGATCACCGGCGCTCGTTACGCGAATCCCGATGTGACCGCCCGGTTCGACACGCTCGCGCTCGCCGCGGACGGCCCGGACCGGGTCCGGATCTCGGGTGCGCGCGGGGAAGCGCCGCCGCCCACGGTGAAGGTGTGCCTCAACCGGCTCGGCGGGTACCGTAACGAGACCACGTTCGTCCTCACTGGACTGGACATCGAGGAAAAGGCCGTACTGGTGCGGGATCAGCTGGAAGAGGCGCTGGCGAACCGGCGTCCGGCGGAGCTGCGCTGGACGCTCGCGCGCACCGACCACGCCGACGCGGAGACCGAGGAGCAGGCCAGCGCGTTGCTGCACGTCGCGGTGAAAGATGCCGACCCCGAGGTCGCCGGGCGCGCGTTCAGCTCGGCCGCGGTGGAGCTGGCGCTGGCCAGCTACCCGGGTTTCCACGTGACCGCACCGCCTTCGGAAGCCGCGCCGTACGGCGTCTACTCGGCGGCCTATGTGGACACTGCCGAGGTGTCGCACGTGGCGGTGCTGCCGGATGGGTCGCGAGTCGACATTGCGCCGGCGGCGGAGACCCGTCCGCTGTCCGAAGTGGACGAACCGGCGCTGCCCGAGCTGCCGGCCGCAGGCTCGGTGCGCCGGGTACCGCTGGGGCGGGTGGCCGGCGCGCGCAGCGGGGACAAGGGTGGCAACGCCAACCTCGGCGTCTGGGTGCGTTCGGAAGCCGCGTGGCGCTGGCTGGTGCGGCGGCTCACCGTGGCCGAGTTCCGCAAGCTGCTGCCGGAGACCGAAACGCTGCCGGTGACCCGGCACCTGCTGCCGAACCTGTGGGCGATGAACTTCGTGGTGGAAGGGATTCTCGGCGAAGGCGTGGCCTCGCAAGCTCGGTTCGATCCGCAGGCGAAGGCCCTCGGCGAATGGCTGCGAGCGCGCGAACTCGACGTACCGGAGGAGTTGCTGTGAACCTCGATCCGTTCGGCACGCCCGAACGCCGGGAGCTGCGCGCGACCGTGCGCCGGTTCACGGAGAAGGAGGTGCTGCCGCACCTCGGCGAATGGGAACGTGCCGGGGAATTGCCCCGTGAGCTGCATCGGAAAGCCGGTGCGCTGGGGTTGCTCGGTGTCGCCTTCGGCGAGGCGGTGGGCGGTGGTGGCGGCGACTACCTCGACGCCGTCATCGTGGCCGAGGAACTGCACTACGCCGGGAGTTCCGGCGGGCTCGTCGCCTCGTTGTTCACCTGCGGGATCGCCGTGCCGCACCTCGCCGCCGCGGGCGATCCGGTGCAGATCGAACGCTGGGTGCGGCCGACGCTGGCCGGGGACAAGATCGGCGCGCTCGCGGTGACCGAACCGGACGGCGGCTCCGACGTCGCCGGTATCCGCACCACCGCGGTCCGCGAGGGCGACGAATACGTGGTCAACGGGGTCAAGACGTTCATCACCTCGGGCTGCCGCGCGGACTTCGTGACCACAGTGGTGCGGACCGGGGAGCCCGGCGCGCACGGGATCTCGCTGCTGGTCGTGGAACGGGGCACGCCGGGGTTCACGGTTTCGCGCAGGCTGGAGAAGATGGGCTGGTCCGCTTCGGACACCGCTGATCTGTCCTATGTGGACGCGCGGGTGCCGGTGGAGAATCTGGTCGGTGCTGAGAACAGCGGGTTCGCCCAGGTGGCCACGCAGTTCGTGACCGAACGGCTGTCCCTTGCGGTCCAGGCCTATGCACACGCCCAGCGTTCGCTCGACCTGACGCTGGAATGGTGCCGGATACGGGAGACCTTCGGCCGTCCGCTGATCTCCCGGCAGCTCGTGCAGCACAAGCTCACCGAGATGGCGCGCAAGATCGACGTCGCGCGCACGTATACCCGGCAGACGGCGATCCGGCACGTGGCCGGGGAAGAGGTCATCGCCGAAGCCTGTTTCGCCAAGAACACCGCCGTCGAAGCAGCCGAGTGGGTGGTGCACGAAGCCGTGCAGCTGCACGGCGGGATCGGGTACCTGCGTGAGTCCGAAGTGGAACGACACTACCGGGACGTGCGGATCCTCGGCATCGGCGGTGGCACAACCGAGATCCTCACCGGTCTGGCCGCGAAGCGACTGGGATACACCGCATGACCACCCTGAGTTCCACAGTGGACACCCGGGCGGGAGAGTTCTCCGCCAACCGGGAGGCGATGCTGGAGAAGATCGCGGAGATCGACGCCGAGCACGCCAAAGCCGTGGCCGGTGGCGGCGAGAAGTACGTGGCGCGCCACCGCAAACGGGGCAAGCTGCTCGCCCGCGAACGGATCGAGCTGCTGTTGGACGAGGATTCGCCGTTCCTGGAGCTGTCCCCGCTGGCCGCGTGGGGATCGGACTACCGGGTGGGCGCCGGCTTGATCACCGGGATCGGGGTGGTGGAGGGCGTCGAGTGCCTGATCTCGGCCAGTGATCCCACCGTCAAGGGCGGCGCGAGCAACCCGTTGACCACGAAGAAGTCCTTCCGTGCGGCCGACATCGCCGCGCAGAACCGGCTGCCGGTGATCAACCTGGTGGAGTCCGGCGGTGCGGATCTGCCGACCCAGAAGGAGATCTTCATTCCGGGCGGCCGGATCTTCCGTGATCTCACCCGGTCCTCGGCAGCGAAGGTGCCGACCATCGCGCTGGTCTTCGGCAACTCCACCGCGGGTGGGGCGTACCTGCCCGGCATGTCGGACTACGTGGTGATGGTCAAGGAACGCGCGAAGGTGTTCCTCGGCGGCCCGCCGCTGGTGAAGATGGCCACGGGGGAGGAGTCCGACGACGAATCCCTCGGCGGCGCGGAAATGCACGCCCGCACCTCGGGTCTCGCCGACTATCTGGCGGCCGACGAACCGGACGCGATCCGTCTCGGCCGCAGCATCGTCAAGCGGCTGAACTGGCGCAAGCAGGGACCGGCGCCGAAGAGCGGATACGCCGAGCCGCGGTTCGACGCCGAGGACCTGCTCGGCATCCTGCCCGCCGACCTGAAGATCCCGTTCGACCCGCGTGAGGTCGTCGCCCGCGTGGTGGACGGCTCCGATTTCGACGAGTTCAAGCCGCTCTACGGGGCGAGCCTGGTGACCGGCTGGGCGAGCATCCACGGGTATCCGGTGGGCATCCTCGCCAACGCGCGCGGGGTGCTGTTCAACGAGGAGTCGCAGAAAGCCGCGCAGTTCATCCAGCTGGCCAATCAGGTCGACACCCCGCTGATCTTCCTGCACAACACCACCGGCTACATGGTCGGCAAGGAGTACGAGCAGCGCGGCATCATCAAGCACGGAGCGCTGATGATCAACGCGGTGTCCAACTCGCGCGTGCCGCACTTGTCCGTGCTGATGGGCGCTTCCTATGGTGCGGGCCATTACGGGATGTGCGGGCGGGCCTACGATCCCCGGTTCCTGTTCGCTTGGCCGAGCGCGAAGTCCGCGGTAATGGGGCCGGCCCAGCTGGCCGGTGTCCTGTCCATTGTGGCCAGAGCGGCCGCCGCGAGCCGGGGCCAGGACTACAGCGACGACCACGACGCGGCAATGCGCGCCATGGTGGAGAATCAGATCGAGGCGGAGTCGATGCCGATGTTCCTGTCCGGAATGCTTTACGACGACGGCATCATCGACCCGCGCGACACCCGCACGGTGCTCGGGCTCAGCCTGTCGGTTATCCACAATGGACAAGTGAAGGGCGCTGAAGGTGGCTTCGGCGTCTTCCGGATGTAGGGGTGCCGCTGTGATCCAGAACCTGCTGGTCGCCAACCGGGGCGAGATCGCGCGCCGGGTGTTCCGCACCTGCCGGACGGCTGGAATCGGTACCGTCGCGGTGTTCTCCGACGCGGACGCGGACGCACCGCACGTGCGCGACGCCGACGTCGCGGTGCGGTTGCCCGGTGCCGCGCCCGCCGAGACCTACCTGCGTGCGGACCTGCTCGTGAAAGCCGCGGCGCACGCGGGCGCCGACGCCGTGCACCCGGGATACGGTTTTCTGTCCGAGAATGCCGCGTTCGCGCAGGCGGTGCTCGACGCCGGGCTGACCTGGATCGGTCCGCCGCCCGCCGCGATCGCGGCCATGGGCTCCAAAGTGGAGTCGAAACGGCTGATGGCCGCGGCCGGCGTGCCGGTACTGTCCGAATTGGACCCGGACGAGGTCACCGAGGACGATCTGCCGCTGCTGGTCAAGGCGTCCGCCGGGGGCGGCGGGCGCGGGATGCGCGTGGTGCGCGAGCCGGCGGAGCTGGCCGAGGCGGTACGGAGCGCGCGGGCCGAAGCAGGGTCGGCGTTCGGCGACCCCACGGTGTTCTGCGAGCGTTATCTGGAGACCGGGCGGCATATCGAGGTGCAGGTGCTCGCCGACACCCACGGCACGGTCTGGGCGGTGGGCGAGCGGGAATGTTCGCTCCAGCGGCGGCACCAGAAGGTGGTCGAGGAGGCGCCTTCCCCGTTCGTCGGGCCGCAGTTGCGGGCCGCGTTGTTCGATGCGGCCCGGAAAGCGGCGCAAGCGATCGAGTACACCGGTGCGGGCACGGTGGAATTCCTCGCCGCGCCCGACGGCCGGTTCTACTTCCTGGAGATGAACACCCGGCTTCAGGTGGAGCACCCGGTCACCGAGAACGTCACCGGCCTGGACCTGGTGGGATTGCAGCTGTCCATTGCAGACGGTGCGCGCCTCGATCCGGAACCGCCGTTGGCACAGGGACATTCCATTGAGGTCCGGTTGTACGCCGAGGACCCGGCCGCGGACTGGCAGCCGCAGAGCGGCACGCTGCACGCGTTCGACGTGCCCGATGTGGACCGTCGCTTCACCTACGGTGCGGGCCTGCGCCTGGATTCCGGTGTGGAGCCGGGCTCGGTGGTCAGCGTGCACTACGATCCGATGCTGGCCAAAGTGATCTCCTGGGCGCCGACCCGGATCGAGGCTGCCCGCCGTCTGGCCGCCGCGCTCGCGGGCGCCCGGATCCACGGTGTGGTGACCAATCGTGATCTGCTCGTCCGAGTCCTGCGGCACGAAGCTTTTCTGGCCGGTGACACCGATACGGCCTTCTTCGATCGGCACGGACTGGACACGCTGGCGCGCCCATTGGCCACAATGGACGCTCAGCGGTTGTCCGCATTGGCCGCGGCTCTCGCTGACGCTGCAGCGAACCGCGCGTCGGCGACCGTGTTGCGCGGGCTGCCCTCCGGCTGGCGCAACGTGCGGTCCGCTCCGCAACGCAAATCCTTCAGCGTCGGGGGGAATCGGTACGAGGTCGCCTATTCCTTGGCTCGGGACGGATTGCGAGCCGAGGGATACGAGGACGTGACGCTCGTGTCCGCTGAGCCGGAGCGAGTGGTACTGGATGTTTCCGGAATCCGCCGGGCGTTCACTGTGCGAAGGTGGTCCGATCAGTCCTATGTAGACTCTGCGTTGGGTTCGGTGACGCTGACCGGGCAGCCGAGGTTCGCCGATCCGGACGCGGCGCCGGCCGCGGGCTCACTGGTGGCGCCGATGCCGGGCACGGTGGTGCGGCTCGCGGTGGCCGCCGGTGACGTCGTGGCGGCGGGGGATCCGTTGCTGTGGCTCGAAGCGATGAAGATGGAACACCGGATCTCGGCACCGGCGGACGGTGTGGTCACCGCGCTCCCCGTCGAAGTCGGGCAGCAGGTCGAAGTCGGCGCAGTGCTGGCAGTGGTGGGTGAACGAGCATGAACGCGATGAATTTCGTGGAGCCCGAGGAACGCGTGGCGCTGCGCGAAGCGGTCGCCGGCCTGGCCGGCAAGTACGGGCACGAGTACTACGCCGGGAAAGCGCGGGCGGGTGAGAAGACCGACGAGCTGTGGGCCGAGGCCGGGCGGCTCGGCTACCTCGGGGTGAACCTGCCCGAGGAGTACGGCGGTGGCGGCGCCGGCATCGCCGATCTCGCCGCAGTGCTGGAGGAGTTCGCCGCCGCGGGCACCCCGATGCTGCTGATGGTCGTCTCCCCGGCCATCGTCGGCACCGTCCTGTCCCGGTTCGGCACGGCCGCGCAGAAGCGGCAATGGCTGCCCGGACTGGCTGACGGCAGCAGGAAAATCGTCTTCGCGATCACCGAACCGGACGCCGGCTCCAATTCCCACCGCATCACCACCACCGCCCGCCGCGACGGCGGCGACTGGCTGCTGACCGGCCGGAAGATCTACATCTCCGGCGTCGACGAAGCGGACGCCGTGCTCGTGGTCGGCCGCACCGAGGACGCGAAGACCGGACGGCTCAAGCCCGCGCTCTACCTCGTGCCCACCGACGCGCCGGGGTTCGAGGCCCGCCGGATCGCGATGGACATCGTCGCCCCGGAAGACCAGTTCGCGCTGTTCCTCGACGACGTCCGGCTCCCCGCCGAAGCGCTGGTGGGGGAGCAGGACGCGGCGATCGCGCAGCTGTTCGCCGGCCTCAACCCGGAACGCATCATGGGCGCCTCGTTCTCCCTCGGCCTCGCCCGCTACGCGCTGGGCAAGGCGGTCGGCTACGCGAACGAACGCGAGGTCTGGGGCACGCCGATCGGCGCGCATCAGGGACTGGCGCACCCGCTGGCCGAGGTGAAGATCGAGCTGGAACTGGCGCGGCTGATGACCCAGAAGGCTGCCTCGCTCTACGACGCCGGCGACGACCTCGGCGCCGGCGAAGCGGCCAACATGGCCAAATACGCCGCCGCCGAGGCCGCCATCCACGCGGTCGACCAGGCCGTGCAGACGCATGGCGGCCACGGCCTTGCCACCGAATACGGCCTCGGCAGCCTGGTCACCGCCGTCCGGCTGGGCCGGATCGCCCCGATCAGCCGGGAAATGGTGCTCAACTTCGTCGGGCAGCACAGCCTCGGGCTGCCGAAGTCCTACTGAGCCGGCGGTGGGGTCGATGCGGCGTCGGGTGGCGTCTTGGTCCGGATCGGTGCGGGGTTGTTCGATGGTGGGTGGGGTGGTGTCGGTGGGGCGGCGGCTGGTTCGGGTTGGGTCGAGGGCTGGTTCGGTGAGTTGCCGGGTGGTGCGCAGGTGTGAGCCGGTGCGGGGTGGTCCGGCGCTGGGCGGGGTGGTGTCGGAGGTGCGGCGGCTGGTTCGGGTTCGGCCGAGGGCTGGTTTGATGAGTTGCCCGGTGCTGCCCCGGCTCGGGCGGGTGCGGGGTCGTTCGGTGGTGGGTGGGGTGGTGTCGCCGGGGTGGTGGCCGGTTCTGTCCGGGCCGATGGCTGGATCGGTAAGGCGCTCGACAGGGGTTTGGCTTGGGTTGGTGCAGGGCTGTTCGGTGGCGGTAGGTGGGGTGGCGGCTGGTTCGGGGTTGGGCCGAGGGCCGGCTCGGTGAGGTGCTGGGTGCTGCCGTGGCGGGGCGTGGATGCGCGTCGTGGGGGGCCGGCTGTGGATGTGGGTGTCGGGCCACGAGTGATCCCCGCATACGCGCGGCCGGGTGCACTCGCTGGTTCGGTGGTCAGTCTTTCGTCGCGCTGTCCGTCTGGGGGTGCCATCCGTCCCCGGGCACCGGCTGCCGCGCGCTCAATCCTCGGGCCAGGGTCAGTACGGCCCGGCCGATCGATGTTGGCAAGGAGCCGTCCATGCACACCGTCCCCACGACCGTTCCCGGGTGGTCCTGATGCTTCGTGAGCCGCAGCAGGAGCGGAGCCGGACCACGCGACGGCGGTTGATCGAAGCGGCCATGGACTGCTTCAGCGAACAGGGCTGGCACGGGGTGACCGTCGCGGTGATCGCGGAGCGGGCGGGGGTCTCCCGGGGTGCCGCGCAGCATCACTTCCCCACGCGTGAGGCGCTGGTCATCGCGGCCGTCGACCTGCTCGGCGAGGCGCAGCTGGACGAGCTGCGCACGCGGGCGGCGGGGCTGCCGGTCGGGCCGTCGCGGATCGAGCGGGTGGTCGAGATGGTGCTGAACCTCTACACCGGCCCGATGTTCCGGGCCGCGCTGCAGCTGTGGGCGATGGCGGCCACCGACGAGCAGTTGCGGGCGGCGCTCGTGCCGCTGGAAGCGCGGGTGGGGCGGGAAGCGCACCGGGTGACGGTCGGGCTGCTCGGCGTGGACGAGACCCGCGACGGTGTGCGGGAGCTGGTACAGGCCACGCTCGACCTCGCCCGCGGGCTCGGCCTGGCCAACCTGCTGACCGACGACACCCGCCGCCGCCGGCAGATCGTCCGGGAATGGGCGGCCACCCTGGAGACCCGGCTGGGCGGAATCGGGGCGCCTTGACCACTGTGCGAAGGGCAAGGGTTACAGTGTGGTTGGTAACACATTCGGCCCAATGTCCGATAACATAGAGTAAATAGCTTGCTCAGGAAGAAGGCGATTCAGGTGCCCGGTCAGGAAGAGGCCCCCGTCGAGCTGTCCCATCGCGCGATGGCCATGCTCAAGGCCGTCGCGCAGCAGCGGGCCCAAATGTCCACCAGCTGCGAGCCCGACCTCTTCATCGACGGTTTCGCTTGCTGCGACCAGATGACCGCGCATGCCCTCGCCCGCGGCGGCTACGTCCGCCCGGCGGCCGGCGCCACCACGGCCGCGCCCGGCCTGGTTGTCGCCGAGCTGACCGAAGCGGGTGTCGCCGCGCTGTCGGTCACGGTCGCCGCCTGATCAGCTTACTATTCCTGGACTCACCCGTTTGGGCTATCAAGTGCACTGTGGGTGACGCTTGACCGGGTGGGATCTTTCCGGGTGACAGGCGCCTGCCACCCGGTGGACTTCAGCCCTGATAGCCGGCTGCGTTCTTGGTGGACACGCCCTGCTCCTCGTCGGTGTCACCGCAGCTTCCGGGCCGCCCAGAGTGCGTGTCCGAGGTGGTGGCTGCGCGTACAGCCCCGGATCACGGCGGAACCGACGATCTCGCCCGCTCGTGTCGATCGACGGGCAGCCCGCTGCGCCGGTGGACCGCCGCGTCGTCCTCGCTGGAGGGTGGCGGACTGTCCATTGTGGACTTGACCGCCACCGCCACCGCCACCGCCACCGCCACCGCCACCGCCACCGCCACTGTCGCGGCTGTCGCCACCGCTGTCGCGGCTAGAAGAAGGCTGTGAAGGGTCCCTTCACGGAATCAGAGACCGTGAAGGGCCCCTTCACGGACTTTCGTCCGGCGCGGGAGGCTCGCCGATGTCCTCCGCCCACAGGTCCGGCCGTTGCCGGATGAACGCCGTCATCAAGGCCGTGCAGGCGGGATCGTCGAGCAGGTCGACGTGCACGCCGTGGGCGGCCAGCCAGGAGTGGCCGCCGGTGAAGGTGCGGGATTCGCCGATCACCAGGTGCGGGATGCCGAACTGGCGGACCAGGCCACTGCAGTACCAGCACGGCGACAGGGTGGTCACCATGATCGTGTCGCGGTAGTGCGGGCGGCGGCCGGCGTTGCGGAACGCGGCGGTTTCGGCGTGCAGGGACGGATCGCCGTCCTGGACGCGGCGGTTGTGGCCGCGGCCGAGCAGGTGGCCGTCGCGGTCGAAGAGGGCGGCGCCGATCGGGACGCCGCCCTCCGCTCGGCCCAGTTCGGCCTCATCGCGGGCGACGGCGAGCAGCTGGTGCGGGTCGATCGGCATGCGTCACTGTCCCGGGTCGGCACCGCGGTCGGCAACCCCAGCGGGATCGAGGACCGGGGATGTCCGCATTCTCTGGCAGAGTGCTCGGCATGTACGGAACGTCCGAACGGCTGTTGCGGCTGCTCTCGCTGCTGCAGGCCCGCCGCGATTGGCCTGGCCGCGACCTCGCCGAACGGCTGGAGGTGGACGTCCGCACGATCCGCCGGGACGTCGAGCGGTTGCGCGCGCTCGGCTATCCGGTGCACGCGACCCCCGGCGTGGCGGGCGGATACCGGCTCGGGTCGGGTGCCGCGCTGCCGCCGTTGCTGCTGGACGACGACGAGGCGGTCGCGGTGGCGGTCGGGTTGCGCACGGCCGCGAACGGCACGGTGTCCGGCATCGAGGAGACGTCCGTGCGCGCGCTGGCGAAACTCGAACAGGTCCTGCCCACCAGGTTGCGGGGCCGGGTGCGGGCGATGGACGCGGCGCTGGTCCGGATGCCCGGCGGCGCCCCGGCGATCGACGCCGAGCTGCTCACCGTGGTCGCCGCCGCCTGCCGGGATCACGAGCGGCTGCGCTTCACCTACGGCACTCGCGACGGCGTGGTCGGCGAACGCGACGTCGAACCGCTGAGCCTGGTGCACACCGGCTGGCGCTGGTACCTGGTCGCCTACGACCGTGATCGCGCGGATTGGCGGACGTTCCGGCTGGACCGCATCGACGGGCTGCCGGTGCCGGGTTTCCGGTTCACGCCGCGGGAACCGCCGGCCGCGGACCTGGCCGCCTACGTGTCCGAACGCATCTCCGCCGCGCCGTACCCGCACCAGGTGACGTTGCGGGTGTCGACGTCCGCCGCGGAACTCGCCGCGCGGATCCCGCCGTCCGCCGGTGCGGTGGAACCGGTCGACGCCGCCACGTGCCGGTTGCGCACCGGCGCCAACGATCTCACCGCCATCCCGTGTTACCTCGCGCAGTGGGACTACGACTTCGTGGTGGAGGAAGCGCCGCCGGGCCTGGTGGAACGGCTGGCCCGAATCGCCGGCCGGTTCACCCGTGCCGTCGCGGAAAGCTGACGTCAGTGCGTGCCGAGCATCCGCAGCACGAGTTCGCTGTACTCCCGCCCGAGCGCTTCGGGGGTCTCCCGCACGCGGTCGCCGTACCAGCGGGCCACGTCGACGCCCAGCGAAAGTACGGCGCGCGCCGCCACGTGCTGATCCGTCACGGTGAACACGTCCGCCTGCACGCCTTGCGCGATCACCTCGCGCACCAGCTGCGCGATCCGGCGGCGCAACTTTGCGACGATCCGGTACTCCTCCTCGGGTAACGCGTTCAGCTCGTACTGCACCACGCGCGCGATGGTGTGCCGCCGGGCGTGCCAGGCGACGAAGTCCTCGACCAGCTGCCGCATCCGCTCGACCGGATCGGTGATGCGCGCGAGCACGTTCTCCACCAGCGCCAGGGTCTGCTCGTGCCCGCTGCGGCTGATCGCGAACAGCAGCGCCGCCTTCGACGGGAAGTGCACGTACAGCGCGGCCGGGCTCATCCCGGCCGCCCCCGCGATGTCCCGCGTGGTCGTGGCGTGGAACCCGTGTTTCGCGAACGACTCCACCCCGGCGAGCATGAGCCGGCGGGCGGCCTCGGGCTGCACGTCCGGCCACCACTCCGCGGAAACCGTCGTCATCCGGCGAACCTCCTCGCGCCCCGCAGGCGGCTCCCGCCGGGGTGCTGCTGATTGTAAGCGCTCGCTCAGCCGGTGGGACCGGGCTCCGCCGGGGCGGGCAGTACTTTCGGGCAGGTTCGGGTGCCCGGTCGCCGGTGATTTAGGTAAGCCTTCCCTTGTTGGCGGCCCGGTCGTCAGCTTCGCGTCGGCGAGGTCGGGCTGAGCGCTGCGCCTGTCCCGCTCTGTCCATTGTGGTCACAAGCGTGGCCGTCTGGGCGGCGTGCGGTCCTGAGTCTTTGTTGGAAGTGTTGTGCTGCAAGGACTTCGTCGGGCTGTTCGGTCATCGGTCTGGGAATGTCCTTAATGGACTTCAGGTGGGGGTCTTCCGGACAGCCTCGGTGGGTCGCCTGGTGCGGTAGCAGTCGGGATGGTTGCGGCAATACCGCTGAAGCTGTCGCGACAGTGGCGCATTCACAGTGGCGTATTCGACGCCGCCGCCGAACTGGCCAGTGTGCTTTGGCGTGTGTCCAATCCGGAAGGTCAAGAACCCGTCTCGGTGCAGGCGTCACCGGGTCACCTTCACTTCCTCGGCGGCACCCCGGCCAGGATCAGGTCGAGCCCGTGCTCGAAGAACTCGTCTCCGGTGAAGTCCGGCAGCCCGGTCCCGGGCGCAGGCGACGGTGAACGGTCGGAAGCGGAGACGACCTGGGTGTCGCGCTGCGAGTTCCGCCACGCCTGGGGATCCTCTTCCGGCAAGTTCGGCAGCGGACGCAGGAGGGCGCTGCCGATGGTGAACCGCACGAGCGTGGCGACCAGCTCCGTCGCGGCACGGTCGTCGAGTCCTCGGGCGAGCAGGAAGCCGTGCAGCTTTTCGCTGACGCGGAGGTCGCCCTGGCCGTAGTGGTCGGCGGCGAGGTGGATCCGGGCCAGTGCGGCGTGCTCGATCAGTAGTTCGTAGTACGCGTGCATGACGGCTCGGATTCCGTCGGGGCCTTCGTCTGCCACGGGCAGATCGATCTCGGCGAGCAGGCGTGTGTAAATTCCGGCGAGGACCTCGTCCTTGCTGCGGAAATAGGTGTACAGCGCCATTGGCCGCACGTCGAGTTCGTCGGCGATCCGGCGGATCGTGACGGCTTCCGTGCCTTCCTCGGCCATGATCGCCGTCGCGGCGAGGAGCACTCTCACTCGGTCGAGGGTGCCGCGGGGGGCACGCTTTCGGGGCGGGGCTGGGTGCGGCCGGCTCTCGGGCACAGTGCTCCTTCGCGCTCTTGTTCTGCACAATTACCGTACATGTACGTCAATTGTGGTGCCGGAGAGTTGATGGCCGGGGATGGGGCATTCCGGGTGTGCGGAGCTCTGCCGGAGCTGTCCGGTGGCGACGGTGCGGTACCCGACGCCGTGTTTGCGTTGGAGAGGTCTGCGCTGGAGAGCCCGCTTCGGCAACCCGCCTGCGCGACACGACATAGCGCGGCAGATCAGTTCCGCCCTTCGCGGACATTCTTCCCCTGTTCGGCGAACGCCTTGAATCCTGCATGTGCTGCGACTGCTTGCGGAAGGCGGGGCATCAGCTGCCCCATCAGCCGTATCGGCAGGCTGTCGAATCGGTATTCGCTCTCCCAGAGCGTCGTCTCCGGATCGGCTTCGGTCAGCCGATCGCGCAAGGCGCTCCACCTGCCCGCGCCGGCGATCTCCCGGTCGAAGTGAACGACGACCTCGGTGGGGATCTCGTGCAGGTCTGCCGGATTCCGGCGGGTGATCGTTTCGGTGCGCTCGATCTTGCGCTTCCCCGACTGCATCACGACCCGCGACTCGGTTCCGGGCTGCCCGTGGGTCTCGCTCACCGGCTCGTGCAGCACCACCCCGCACAGGCACTTCGGTATCTGTGCCGGGTCGGCGAGCAGCTGGGCCACCTTCTCCCGCGGCAGGGCGATCTCGATCGAGTTGGTGTCCTTCGTGGCACACATTCCTGCCGGGAAGTCAGGCCGGGTCGGGTGCGTAGAACTTGGTGGTGGCCTCGACTGCGGCCGCGACGTGCACCGGTTCGCCACCGGCGGCCAGGTGAGCCTCTCCCCAGGCCGCGGCGCTGCGCCGGATGAACTCGCGCCCTTCGGGTGACTTCGCGACCTCCTCGTGGCCGGCGGCCTCACCATCGGCCAGCAGCTGGGCCAGGCTGAGGAGATGCAGGTCCCAGCCGACGCCGCCGGCGCCGGGGCCATAGGTCGGGAAGAGGGGTTCCTCGACGACTGCCGCGTGGATGAGTTCGAATTCGGTGTCGCCGGCCGGGCCTGGGGCCAGACGCACCTGGACCTCGCTCGTCCCGGGCCACGCGTCGGCGTCCGGCCCGTAGAGCCAGGACACTGTGAGCAGACGCGGTGGCTCGCACCGGAGGATCTCGCCATGCTCGCCTCCGTCCAGCTCGAACTTCCCGCCAGGCCGCAGGTCCCCGGTGACCGGTTTCAACCAGCGACGCAGCCGCTCGGGGTTGGTCAGGGCATCCCAGACGTCGTCGATCCGCGCTGAGTATCGACGCCGCAGCTCGATGGTGTAGGCGTCGCCGGCGGGCACGCTGCCCTTGCCCATAGCCCGGCGGGCGGCGGCAGTTCGTCCAAGACGTCTTTCATGTCACATGCCTTTCGCTGAGGGATCGGTCTTGCCTGCCTCGGTGCCGGGCTTGGCGCCAGCCGTCCGAGCTGCGCGCTTGCCCCGGGCCAGCTCGGTTTCCAGCGCGTCGAGGCGTTGATCCCAGAACCGGCGAAACCGGCCGAACCATGCGTCGACCTCACGCAGCGGCGCGGGCTCGACGGCGTAGAACCGGCGAGCGCCCTCGGCCCGCACCGACGCGAACCCGCTGTCACGCAGCACGCGCAGATGCTGGGAGACACCCGGCTGGGAGAGCCCGAACTCGGCCCGGATCACGTCCGTGATCGCGCCCGAGGTCTGCTCACCGTCGGCGAGCAGCTCCAGAATGCGCCGGCGCACCGGGTCGCCGAGGATGTCGAACGCGTGCACAACCAGGACTATACCAGCCCACGCTTATATAAGGCAGTGCTGGTATTAAGTCGCACGCTCGGCATGGGTCCGTCTTCGTTGCGCATGCCGTCCGATGTGGACGCTCTCGGTCACCTGCGCGAGGGGTCGGCTGCGCGGCATGCTCCCGCCATGCCAGGCTTGAAGCCATGACACATTACGCGCTCACCCAGACGGCCGTATGGGCCGCCGACCTCGAAGCGAAGGGTTTCCTCGGCACCGTCGGCAAGATCGCGGCCGCGACGATCATCTTCTTCATCGCCATCGGCCTGATCGTGGGGCTCCTGATCGGCTTCTTCGTCGGCCGTGCGGTGGGCCGGAACCAGGGTCGTCGCGACTGACCGGCTCTCGGCCGGGCGCGCCGACGGCGGAACTGCCGTGGCTGGGCAGGGTGTCGGAAACCCAACGCGTGCAGGCCGAAAGACCCTCGGCGCTTCCGCTCGTACCAGCCACCCCGGCCGGCCGCCGCGTCCGGGCGTGCCTAGTGTCAGATCACCAGCAGCGTGCAGGAAACCTTGTCGAGTGGGGTCGTGATGACCGACAGCAGCCGAATCGAGATCAACGGCACCGGGCTCCGGTGCGCCGACGCGGTGCGGGTGGCCCGTCTCAGTGCGTGGGCCGAGCTGGCTCCGGGGGCGATGGCCAGGGCCGAGCAGAGTTACGAACTCGCCGTCGAGCTGGGTGCGAAGCGGGCGGTCTACGGCCGTACCACGGGGGTGGGCGCGAACCGGCATACCGTGGTGGATCCGGAGTCCGTGGACCAGCATGGGCTGCGGTTGCTGCGTAGTCACGCCGGCGGCACCGGTGAACCGCTGCCGGGGGACGCGGTCCGGGCGGCGATGCTCGTGCGGCTGAACCAGCTGGCGGCGGCGGGCAGCGGTGTGCACCCGCGGCTGCTGCGTGCGCTGGAGACCGCGTTGCGGGTGGGGGCTCAGCCGCTCGTGCACTCCCGGGGCGCGATCGGCACCGGGGACCTGACCGCGCTCGCGGAGATCGCGCTGACGCTGGCCGGGGAACTGCCGTGGGCGGCCGGCGCGCTCGATCCGGTCGCGATCAGCCCCGGTGACGCCCTGGCGTTCATCTCCAGCAACGCGGCGACGCTCGCGCAGGCCGTGCTGGCGTGGCACGACCTCTCACGGCTGCTGGACGCGAGCACCGTGGTCACCGCGTTGACGTTCTGCGCGCTGGGCGGTTCGGCCGAGGCCTACTCCGAACGCGTGCACCAGGCCCGGCCGCACCCGGGCGCGGTGCGGTGTGCCGCGCGGCTGCGCCGCCTGCTCACCGCCGCGGACGACCTGCCCGCCGGTCGCCGGCTGCAGGACCCGTTCGGGTTGCGGGCGTTTCCGCAGGTGCAGGGCACCGCGCTGGAGGCCGCGGCGAACGTGGAACGCGTCCTGGACATCGACCTCAACGCGGCGGCCGAGAATCCGTTCATCGACATCGAGACCGAACAGGCGTATCACCACGGGCAGTTCTCCACCGCACACGTGGCGCTCGCGTTCGACCACCTGCGCGCCGCGCTGCACCACGTCGCGGAGCTGTCGGCCGCCCGGTTGAGCGATCTCGTCGAACCGGACCTCAGCGGCCTGCCGCCGTTCCTCGCCGACGGGCCGACGGGCAGCTCCGGAATCATGATCCTCGAATACGTCGCGCACGACGCTCTCGGCACTCTGCGGCACGAAGCCTCTCCGGTCACCCTCGGCACCGCGGTGATCTCGCGCGGTCTGGAGGACCACGCGAGCTTTTCGACTCACGCCGTCCGCAGTACCGTCGCCGCGACCGCTGCGTACCGGACCGTGCTGGCTTGCGAACTCCTTGGCGCGACAAGGGCTTTGCGTCTCGCCGAGACGCCGCTTCCGGACACCCCGCTGCGCGAAGCCTTCCAGCTCGCGTCCTCGGTCCTGCCGCACACCATGGCCGATCACCCGCTCAGCACCGAAATCGGCCAGGCGGAGACCCTGCTCGGGCGGCTGGCCCTCCTGTAACCCCCCGCTACGCGCCGGGACCGTCCACCCGCGGGCTCCTGAAGGCTGTGAAGGGGCCCTTCACGGACTCAGAGTCCGTGAAGGGCCCCTTCACAGCGTCACCGTCCTGAGTGGATACGTGGGGGCGTGCACGGGCCGGGGTCAGTGCTGGTCCCGGGCCAGCCGGGAGAGGGTGTGCAGGCACACCTTGCCGGTGGCGCCGAGCGGGAGTTCCGGTAGCACCATCAGCCTTTCCGGCAGTTTCCACGGTTCCAGGCCCCGGCCGATGAGGAATCCGGCGAGTTCGCCGAGGTGCGGCGTGGGGGATCCGGGCTGGGCGACCACGCAGGCGCACAGCCGTTCGCCCAGGTCCGGATCGGGGACCGGGACGCAGGCCACCTCGGCGACCAGGTGGTGCGCGGCCAGTTCCCGTTCCACCTCGGCCGCGCTGATGGTGTGGCCGCCACGGAGGATCACCCGCCGGGCGCGGCCGAGCAGGTGCAGCCGGCCGTCGCGGTCGAACCGGCCGAGGTCGCCGGTGCGCACCCAGCCACCGGGCAGCCGGTACCGGGCGTCGAGGGCTTCGTCGCCGACGTAACAGAGCGGGGTCATCGGGCCGCGAGCCTGGATCTCGCCGCCCCGGATGCGGATCGAAGTGACCGCGGGGTCCGGAAATCCGGCACCTCGCGCCGGTTCCCGGGTGTGGCAGTTGACCCCGTCCGCCGAGCCGTACACGCTCACGACCGGCACCCCGAACCGCTGCCGGTACGCTTCCGCCGCCCGCGGGGGCAGTGCGTCGCCGCTGGACACCACGGCGTGCAGGCTTGACAGATCGGCGGACACTTCCGCGGTGGCCATGCGGCGGAACATGGTGGGCACGCCGAACACGTGGGTCGCGCCGAGTTCTTCGATGGCGGTCATCGCGTGGACCGGGTCGAAGCGGCCGGGCAGCAGCAATGTGCCGCCCATCCGGCACAGCGTCGCCGGTACACCGAACGAACCGTACGAGGATGAGAGCGGCACCAACACCAGGTCACGCGGTACCTCGACGTCGCCGTGCACCGCGCGCAGATAGTTCGCGCGTCCGCCGGCCATGGCGTTGTGGCTGTAGGCGACCAGCTTGGGTGCGGTCTCGGAACCGGACGAGGCCAGGAAACGGGCCGGCGCTTCGGGTTCGGGCGTCGGCAGCGGGCCGTGATCGAGGCCGATCCACGGCGTGGCCGAGACCCGCCGGAGATGCGGCAGCCGATCGCGCAGCGCGTCGAGCTCTCCCTCATCGGACACGAGAACGGCCCGGGCGCGGGCCCGAATCAGCAGCGCGAGCAGGTCGTGCTCGCCCTGCCCGGCCGGGATCGGCAGGCACACCGCACCGACCGCGGCGACGGCCAGCTCGGCGATCACCGCGTACCGCCCGTTTTCGAGCTGCATACCGACCACGTCCTGGCATCCCAGGCCCGCCGCTGCGAGCATGCCCGCCGCCATGCGGACCTTCTGCCGGAGCTGCCGGTAGGTCAGGACGCCCGCGTCGTCGACCACCGCTTGGCGGTCCGGGTGCCGCGCGGCCTGCTCGGCGAACAGCGAGTACAGGTCCCGGTCCGGGCAGTACCCGTCGTCCACCCAGCGGCGCCGCAGCTGGCTGGGCACGAGGTCGCGCAGCACGAGCCCTTCCCGTGAAGTCCATACGTTCATGCGAAGTGCCAAGGGGAAGCGACCGTCACGCAGCGGTCCCGGATCAGGCACGGGGCGAACCGGGGATCGTGCACGAGGTCGTTCAGGTCGGTGCAGACGGGCACCTCGGGAGGGCCTTCGATCGGCCGCAGCACAGCGTTGAGGTGGGCGGCCGCGGACAGCAGCGACGATTCGACCACCTGCCCGCGGCCGGTCGTTTCCCGCTGCGCCAGTGCCTCGACGATCCCGTGCGCGTTGACCAGTCCACCGAAGAGGCCGACGACCGTCAGCAGCGTCGGGGCAGGGAATCCACTGTGGGCCTGGACGGCGAAATCGGTCGCTGGGGCACCGAGTGCTCCGCGCTCGGTGCCCCAGCCCGAGGCGGACGAATAGATCAACCCTGGTGCGGCGCGGGCGAGATCCCGGAAATCGAGCCCGCGGCGGACGGCCTGGCCGGGCGTCCAGTCGTGCAGGAAGACGTCGGCCGTCCGGGCGAGATCAAGCATTTCCATGCGGCCCGCCGGGGTGTTCAGGTCGATCTCTGCCCGCTGCTTGCCGTGATCGAAGGCGTGGAAACGCGCTGAGATCCCGTCACCGCAGGGCGGTTCCGCACGCGCCGGATCACCACCCGGCGACTCGATCCGGACGACCTCCGCGCCGAGCAGCCGCAACAGGTGCCCTGCGAACGGCCCGTGCACCCGCCGGGTGGATTCCAGCACCCGGACCCCGGCCAGCGGCGCCGTTCCCGCCGTCGGGGCCGTGACCCGCTGTCGCCCCACGCCCGGAGTGATGGTGTAGGCGGGGATCCCGGTCAGCGGCTGGGCTTGCACCGTGACGAGGGACATCCCGGTCAGTGCGGCGATAGCGGCCAGCGCGGCGAAGGACCGGCTCGCAGCGGCCTGCGGTAGCTCGGCGGGCAGGGCACAGGTTGCCGTCGCGAACCGGCCGGCGAACGGTGCCCAGCTGTCGCGGATCGCGGCCGGTGGCACGTTCAGCGCGGCCCAGAACCGAATCCAGACCTTGGCGTCGAGCGCCTCCAGCTCGAACCGGGTTCCCTCGGCGGAGACGAACGGCGGCCCCGCACCGGGCTCCCCGGGCGTATCACCGGCCGAAGCGGCCGCCAGGTACTGCGAGATGGTCAGCACTGCGGCTTCCGCGACCGAAGTGGACACTGTGGACAGTTGAAGTCCCCGGAGCCGGGCGAAATGGACCGCCGAGACGCCGGTCTTGAGCAGCTGACGGCCGACGGTGGCGCAGTAGTCGACGGGCAGCAGCGCCGGGGCGCCGGACCGCCTGCCGTGCACCTGCATGATCCCGCAGGCGGCTTGGATGTCGGCTTCGGTGCGCAGCACCAGATCCAGCGGTCCGGTCCAGCCGAGGCCTGCGGATACCCGGCCGAGTAGGGAAGTCATCACGGTCGTTGTCCTTGAATCGGGGAGAAAACCGGTGAACAGGCATGGAAACCGGGATCACGCACCAGATCCCGGACCGCCGAGAGGTCCGCTTCGGACAGTCCGGCGGGGTAGAGCCCCTCGCGCGGGGCAGGGGGCCAGCAGTTCGGCGCCGGGCGATCCGGCGTACCACGGTGCGCTTCGAGCCTGCCGACTGTCGTCGCAGTGGTATGGACCACCAGTTCCGGTGGGCCCGTGGTGCGGGAAGTGTGGTCGAGTACCACTGGCTCGTTGTCGTGCCGGCGGGCGTGTTCCGGACGTCGTCCAGCGCCTGGCCCAGGAGAGCCGAGCTGCGGCTCCTCGGCGGTGACCAGCAGCATCCGTTCGCGCGGCACCGCCAGGGTGTCCGGGGACAAGTGCCCGGACAGCAGCGTGGGCACCGCGCCCGGGCGGATCGCTGCCCCGCGAGCAGGTCGTGGTCCCAGTGATGGCGTTTGACGATCGCGACCATGTCACCGCGCCGGACCCCAGCCGGTCTGCCTGCCGCCTGGCGCACCCTCCGCGCCGAATCCCCGGCCGTGGGCACGAATCCGGCCGCGATGCCGACCGGCCGGTCGAGGTGCACGGTGATCGGGACGCGGTGTTCGGCGACTTCGTCGAACCGCCTGCCCACGTCGTGCGGCTTCATCGCGCACCCGCCGATCCCGCGCCGAGCCGGGCGTGGACCCGTTCGGCCGCGCTCCGGCCCGCCTCGGCGGCTCCTTCGCTGTTCGGCTGCAAGCGGACCCAATCGCCCGCGTAGTCCACGGCCGCGCCGAGGCGGGCTTCGAAGGCCGCCCTGGTCCGGAGGGCTTCCGGGGTGGCCTCGGGGTGTCCGTGACGGAACCGGTGCACCAGCGTCCCGACGGTGGCCCGCTGAAGGCCGGGCACGAACCGTTCGGCCGCCTGGCCCAGCACGTGCTCGATGGTCTCGTCCGGTGAGGTCAGCAGATCCGGCACCCGGCCGGGGGCGGCCAGCACGGAGATCAGCCCGTGGCCGGCGGGTACCCGGCCCGGATGCTTGACGTGGTCGGCCAGGATCGTCGAGACGGTGCTGTCCTCCGCCGCCGGGACGAGCAGCATGCTGGCGGGCCGTCCGAGCGGGGTGAGCGGCCGGTCGAGCAGGTAGCTGACCTTGAGCATCGGCGAAAAGGAACAGGCCGCGAGGAACGCGCCGGCCGCGGGATCCGGGTTCTGGTACAGCACACGGGCGATCGGGGCGGGCACGCACAGGATCGCGGCGCGGGCATCGATGTCGCCGTAGGTGGTGCGCACCAGGACACCGCCGTCTTCCGCCCGCACTTCATCGACCTCGCACGAGATGCGCACGTCCAGGCCTTCCGCCAGGGACCGGGCGAGCGTGTCCATGCCATCCCGGTAGGTCCGCCAGGCCGACGACGGGCCGATCGCGGCCAGCAGCGCGAGCAACGGCGCGGCGGTGGACCGCTCCGGATGCCAGCCGAGGAAACCGGACGCGACGGGCTGCAGCAGATGGGCGCTGAGACTGGGATGCAGACGCGCGCCCAGTTCGGCCACGGTGCACTCGCCGAGCGGACTCCGTTCCGGCCGCCCGGTGTCGAAACCGCGCCTGCTCTGGCGCAGCAGGCGGAACAGATCCCGGCGGGCCCCGCGTTCGAGCCCGGCACCGGTGACCAGCGCGGACAGCCGGGTCACCCCGGACCGCGCCCGCCCGCCTCGCCAGAGGGAAACGCCCGCGCCGAGCCGGGGGAGCAGCTCGGGCGGGGCGAGCCCGCAGGCCCGCACCAGTTTCCAGGTCGTGTCGTAGCCGGAGGAGGAGATCTGCTCCGCGCCGGTGTCCACGAGGTAGCCGCCGGTCCGGACGGTGGCCATCCGCCCGCCGATCCGGCAGGCCGCCTCCAGCACCCGGACCCGGCGGCCCGCTCCGGCGAGGGTGCGCGCGGCGGTCAGCCCCGCGATCCCCGCCCCGACCACCACCACGTCCGGGTTCATCGGACGACCACCAGGTCCACGGTCGGCACCAGCAGCACGGTCAGCCGGTGCAGGTGCGTCCCCGGCTTGCGGGCGCGCAGGATGTCGCGTGCACCGAAGCCGAGCCAGCGCCGGCGGCCCCGCAGGACCCCGGCCAGGGTGTCGGCAAAGTCGGTGTGGAGGTCTGTGAAGGGGCCCTTCACGGACTCGAAACCGCGTCGGCGCACGCCACGAGGTGGTCGCACACGCCTCCGCATCGCCCGCTGCCGGGTCCCCGGCCAAGTGTGCCGGAACCCTGGGACCCCGGCGAGCTTGGCGCAACGGGCGATGTCCTGCTCCAGCCGGGTCAGCAGCACGGTCGCCCGCAGGTCGTCCATCCTGCTGTTCAGGCCGGGCAGCGAGGTCGTGGTCGAGATGGCCGGGAAGTTCCCCCCGGTCGCGCCGAACCGGCCGTGGTGCGGCAGCGGGCTCGCGGTCTCCGCCGGCTCCCGGTCGTCGGTGCGCACCACACCGGCGTCGCCCAGCGCGAGCACCACTGCGTGCGTTCCGTCGCCGGCCTCCCGGACGTATTTCGCGCCGGTGTATTCGGCGAGTGCATTCTCCGGCCGGGCCATGGTGGCGCCGTGGGAATATTCGCCGTTCCGGCGGACCTGATCGATCTGCGCTTCCGGGGCCGGCCGGGATTCGGCGAAAGCGCGGGTCTGCGGGAAGAAGGGAATTGCGGGGCCGGACAGGGTGCGTCACCTCCTTTGCGGCAAGGGAAATCCAGGTTATGGTGGCCGGTGCGGAGGGCGTCCACCGGTTTCCGCGAGTTCACTCTTCTTGGTCATGTCAACAGATCGGCGTTGACAACCAGGAAAGCAGCACGCATATTTCCCTGCGGCCATGGCTGCCATTTTCGTATCATCGTGACGGAACCGCGGGAGATTTTTCAGGTGCAGACACTCGTCGTGGGACTGGGCCGGGCCGGTGCCGGATTGCACGTTCCGGTCCTGGCGAAGGCGCGGTCCCTGGCGCCGGACCTGTTCGGGGACGAGCCCGTGGTGGGGTGCGATCCCGGCCGCCCGGTGCCGGCGAACCCCCGGCTCACCGTCGCGCGGGATCTGGACCACGCCCGTCGCCTCGTCGAGCCGAAGGACACCGTGGTGCACGTGTGCACCCCGCCGGATGTGCGCACGGCCGTGGTGGCCGAGCTGGCCGCGCACGGGTTCCGCCGGTTCGTGGTGGAGAAGCCGCTCGCCCCGGACACCGACGAGCTGGCCCGGATGCAGCGGCTGATCCGCAAGCACCGGCTGCGGCTGGAGGTCGTCGAACCCTGGCTGGCCAGCACGCTCACCCACCGGCTCACGGAAGTGGTGCGGGACAACGAGTTCGGCGAGCTGCGGGCGATCACGATCGAACAGGACAAGCCCCGGTTCCGGCGGTCGCTGTCCGGGTCGGCGGGCCAGAACGCCTTCGACGTGGAGCTGCCGCACGGGGTCGGGCTGGCGCTGCGGCTGGCCGGCAACGCCCGGGTCACCCATGCCACCGGCTACGATCTGGTGCTCGACGATCTGGTGGTCCCGCGGATGGGCGGGGCCGAGGTGGGGCTGCGGCACACCAGCGGGGTGCGCAGCCGGATCACCTCCGATCTGACCTCGCCGATCCGGCAGCGCCGGGTCACCTGCGAGTTCACTCACGGCACCGCGGTCGGGCACTACCCGGTCAGCGAGGACGACGATCACGCCCAGCTCACCCTGACCCGCAACGGCCGCACGGAACACGCGGTGCTGCGCGACGATTGCCTGCTCTCCTGGATGATCGGCGCCTATCGCGGCTTCTGGCGCGGGGTCGCGTCGCCGGCGCGCGGGATGCTCGGGTCCTCGGAAGTGGTGCGGATCCTGTCGGTGGCGAAGAACGTCTGCGCGGAGCCGATCACCGGGGGCCGAGTCCCGCGCTATGCCGGCTGACGCGCCGGTGTTCTGCGGGATCACCGACGAGGCGGGCGACGGCTCCCCGCGCAGCTCGCGGCAACCCGGCGGCTGGGCCGGCGGGCGGTCGAACTGCGCACGGTGGACCGGATTCCGCTCGCCGAGCTGAGTGACGATGCGTTCGCCCGGGTGGCCGGCGCGCCGGCCACCGAGGGGCCGGCGGTCGTGTCGGCCGCCTCGCGGATCGGCGCTGGAGCCGGCCGATCACCGGTGCGTTCGACCGGGACCGCGCCGAATTGGCGATCCTCACGCGGCGATGTGCCCGGCCAGGCACGCGTTACGCCCGAATCATGTCATAGGTGAACGACGGGTCGGCCGAGCCCGAATGGCGGCGCGAGGTGCACGCCCGGATCACTCTTCTGGCGGAAGACGCCGAGTGGGCGGGGCTCGTGCTGCTGCACGAGAACTGCACCGGATGGGCGGGCACGAACGCCGAGCGGACACTCGAACTCCTGGCCGCGGCCGTCCCCTCGGTGCAAGTGCTCTTCGATACCGGAAATGGGATCACGCACGGGTAATCCGCCCGCGAATTGCCGGCGGAAATCGTTTCTCAGGTCGCACACGTACATATCAAGGACTGGACGGTGGACCGGCACGAATTCCGGCTGCCCGGGGAAGGCGCCGCCGACGTGGCCGGTTGTGTGCGGCTGCTGGTCGAGAATGGGTACTCCGGGGCCTGGTCAGTGGAGCCGCGCCTGTCGCTTCGCCCCCACGACGGCGGCCTGCTGGGCGCGGACGCCGGGGAGATGTTTGTGCGGTTTGTGCGGGCGATGCAGGATCTCGTGCTGGCCGTGCGGGATGCGCGGTGAAGCGAGCTGATCATGAGCGGTTGCTTGCGTTGCCGACCGTGGGTCTGTTGGAGGCCGAGGCGCCGCTTCGGATTCGGGAGGCGTGAGCCTGCTGCGGGGGAGGTTGGGGTTCACGACGGTCCGGTCTGGGCCTGCCGAACGTACTGTGGCGGGTCTGGTCCGTGAGGGGGCGGATTTCTTGCCTGCCAGCCGAGTCTGGTGTTGCGGCCCGGTCCGGCCGTGATGGTCAACGTCCACCTGACACCGTCGCCGGGGAGACGTTCGTGCGGGCTGGGCGGGCTCGTGCTGGCCGTGCGAAGCGCATCGGTGATGCGGGCCGAGCGAACTGGGGGAGCTCGTCAGCCGCACCGCCCGGTCGGCCTTCTCGGCTTCGCCGCAATGACGAACGCCGGTGTGCTGGACCGAGTCTGGGCGGGCGGGACGCTGATCGGCACCGTGCTCGGCTTCGACGGCTGCCACTTTCCCCGTCACAGCAACGTACTGATCCGCGCCGACGGGTCGCGCACCGGCGAGGAACTCGGTCACCGGATCGTGGTCGGCCAAGCCTGATCGAGCAGGGGCGGCTGCCCTGGGGGAGGCGGGAGGAGGGGGCCTGCCGCCGGCCCCCTCCTCCCGCTCGGTCAGGCGCCCAGGAGTGGTACTTCCAGGGTGCCGAAGTGGTAGTCACGCACGGCTTGGACCAGTTCGTCCACGGTCAGCCGACCGTCGCCGTCCGCGTCGATGGTGGCGAACGCGTCCTTCGACGCGGCCTCGTCGACCCCGATGGCGCGCATCCAGGTGCGGAACTCGGCCGGGCCGATCATCCCGTCGCCATCGGTGTCGCACAGCCCGACGATGGCCGAGATGGTGGGCCGCAGCACCCGGTTGAAACCCGCGTCCCCTTCCTGGAACAGCTGCTGCTCCACCACTTTCTGGAACTGATCGGGGTTCATCGAGCCGTTCGCGCCGATCCGGGCCTTCTCCGCGAGGAAGTCGAACATCGCCACGTACGCGTCGCGCACCGCGCGGGCCGAAGGCTCGGTCGGGGAGGCGTTGAACCCCGCGATGATCCGGTCCGCCTCGGCCGCGTAGTCACTGCGCTCGATCACGCCGTCGCCGTCGGCATCCCACTTCTCGAAACGCTTGCGCAGCCGGTCGTTCCGGATTGCTGCGGTCATTGCGGTGATCATCCTTCCAGGTAGAGCTGGACATGGAAGTGGACAAGAAGAGGCTTCCTGCGGTGCAGCAGGCCCGGGGTCAGAGCCGTTGCACCTGCTCTCCCGGTACCAGTCCGGTGGTGTGGAGCAGCCGGCGCGCTCGCGCGGCCAGGGTCCCGGTCCGGCAATTGCGGTGGCCGACGAGCAGCACGGTCACGTCTGCCTGCCGCAGCGCGGTTTCGACGTCGCCCACCGGGTGCGCGATTCCGGTCAGCGCGGGTTCGCGCGGACAGGCCCGCGTCGCAGGCGGCCGCGGCGAGGGGCAGGCCCACGTAACCCATCCCGACGACGACCAGATCGAGGGTGGCGGCTTCGAGATCGGGGGAGACGGGTGCCGGTGCGGTGCCACTGATCATCGGACGGAGAAGCTGTCGCTACTGGGCGCCACATGCGAGCCGTCGCCCGGCCGCGCGGTCAGCGACGGCCCGGCGCACAGCGGACCGGCGTAGATCCGCACCGGCGTGCCGGCCTGGCTGGCCAGGACGTGCGCGGCGACCGGGACCCGGTAGCAGCCTGCCGGGTCGTGGTAGGTCGTGAGCGGGCTCAGCTCGGTTGCGGACACGGTGACCTCGCCGGTGGCAGCGGAAGCGGGCGAGACGTCGCCGGAGCAGAGCGCGATCCCCGCGATGGCCGGCAGTGTCGTCCCCGATTTTTCTCCGCATTCGTCCTCCACAGCGCAGTGAAGATCATCGAGGCGAGGTTAACAGCTTTCCGGTGTCCGTCTGGCGGTTTGGGGAAGCACCACTCGCGCAGGTCGGGTGCCGGTTGCCAGGATCATCCGAATGGCCGTGCCGAGTGCCCGGCGCGTGGTATTCGCGGGTTTTCCATCGGGTGTGATCGGTATGGCCGGGTGAGCGTGCCGGGTGTCATCGTCACGATGCGCAGCCGGATTCTGGTGATGTGCAAGGATATTCACATTCTGCGAGGAGTCCGGATCACAGGAAATGGCGTCCTGTCAAGAATGTGCTGGAGGATGCGGGACCGATGGTTGCGCCGATCGTGCGCGGCTCTATTCGACCCGCTGATTTTGTTACGGGAGCGGTCGGCTTCTTCGACGATTGTTCGCGTTGTCGAGCGGCTGTTCGTGGGACAAATTGCCGTCCGGATCGAGTTCCGAGGGGTGGGAGAGTCGCGCGTGGACAGTGCGGAAGCCGTGTGCTTGCTCGTCCGGCCGGGCGGCACCGCGCGGGTGACGTTCACCCATTCGTGTTGGGTATCCGGGTCGGGACCCGGTTGCCCGATCCCTATACTCCGTTCGGTGGACTATGTGCTGGTGTCAGTGCCTTTCTTCCTGGCCTTCGCGATTCTCTTCAGGCTCGAACGGCGCCGGTTGATCAACGGCGTGCCGTTCGTGATCGGTCTGCTCCTGCTCGGCATGGGCGTGACGTCCCTGCTGCAGGAGATCCCCGGGATGCACGAAGTGATCAACGGCACGACCGCCGGGACCGCCGTCCTGCTGGCGGTCTTCTTGCTGCTGCCGCTGTTCTTGGTGTGCAACGGTTTCCTGATGCTGCGCCGCGAAGGCCGGCGGCTGGGGAATCTGTTGTCGCTGCTGGCCGGGCTCGCCCTCTTCGCCTTCGCCCCGCTGCTGATCTCGTTGGGCAAAGGGGCCAACCCGGTCTGGCTGGAGACGACGATCACCGCGGTCGGGGTCCCGCTCGGCTATCTGTCCGGCCTGTTCGCCGTGTACGTCCTCTACTCGCTCGTCTACGGCCTGGTCCCGCACCGGACCGGGGTGGATTTCATCGTCGTGCACGGTTCCCGGCTGATCCGCGCGAAGGTGCCGCCCCTGCTGGCGAGCCGGCTCGACCGGGCGAGGAGGGTGTACGACTCGGAGAACGCGCGCGGCGGCCGGCCGATCCTCATCACCTCGGGTGGTCAGGGACCCGACGAGGAGCTGGCCGAGGCCCGGGCGATGGCGGACTACTTGATCGAAGCCGGCGTGCCGCAGGACCGCGTCCTGCTGGAGGACCGCTCCACCACGACCGAGCAGAACCTGCGGTACAGCAAGGAGATCATGCTCGGCCTCAAGCCGGACTACCGCTCGGTGCTGGTGACGAACAACTACCACGCCTTCCGCACCGCGCTGATCTCCCGCCGTGCGCGGATCAACGGCCAGGTACTCGGCTCGCGCACCGCCTGGTACTACCTGCCGAGCGCGACCATCCGCGAGTTCGTCGGCATCCTGCGGGACTATGCGATCCTCAACGGGGTCATCGCCGTGGCGCTGGTTGTGGCGTATCTGATCTGGCTCCGCTGACCCCTGTGGGGCGTCGCCCGGGTCCGGGGAGACGGTCTTCGTGGGGACCCCGTCCAGGCCCACCGGTGCCGGGTCACCGCGCGGTCTCGGGCGGCGTAGAAGTCGTTTTGTAGCGCGGTTTTACTCCGTGCCGCTGTCCGGCTGCGGCCGGGAACTCCCGACCACGCAGGCCACCCGGCGCGGCTCGCGTACCGGGGCTTATGGGACAGCGGCAGCCCCGGTACGTACCGGGGCTGCCGCTGCCGGCCGGTTTGCCGGGGCGGGCTTGCGGAGGGTTCGCAGGGGTGCGCGTCGCGGCCGTGTCCCGGTGGTGGCCCCGGTACACCGTGGGCTGCCGCTGTCGGCCGGTTTGCCCGGACGGGCTCGCGGAGGGTTGCCGGAGCACGAGCTGTGGGCGTGCCCCGGCGGTCGTCACGGTGCGCCGTGGGGTTTCGCCGTCAGCCGGGTTGTCCGGGCAGGCTCTTCGAGGGTTCGCCGGGGCACGAGCCGCTGCTGGTCCGGCCGGTGCTGATGAAGTCCACCGCTTTGCTCGCGCAGTCGACGAGGTCCAGGGAGCCGTGCGCACCATTGTCGACGGTGAGTACCTCGCCGCCGATCCGGCGCTTCATCTGCTCGGCCCACACCAGGGGCGTGATCGCTTCGTAGCGGTGGCCGACGAGCTGCAGCGGGCTCGTTCCCCGCTGGAGGTCCCAGCCGGGGCCGTGGGTCAGTGGCCAGCCGGCGCACCAGTTGCTGTAGCCCGCGCCGTTGGCGAACATCGGGTATTTCTCCGCACGGTGCTGCTTCAGCCGCCACGCGGCGTCGGCATCGGGTGCGGCACCCTGGTCGTTGCAGAGCACCGCGCGCTGCATCAACAGGCCGCCGCTGCTGTTCGGCTGGAGTCCCCAGCTGTCGTGTTCGGGTTCCTCTCCGGTCAGCGGGGGTACACCGCCGTCGCGGAGCGCGGCCACGCTGCGTGCCACCTCGTCCCAGTGGGGGCGCTGGTAGGACAGGATCGCCGAAAGCGAGCCGTCGGAGTACTCGCGCGTTTTGCCGTCCGGTCCTTTGACAGTGACCGGGTGCTCGCCGAGACGCCGCCACAGCGACAGCGCCAAGTCGCGAACCTCGCGACTTGTCCGGCCGAGGTGATAGGTGCTGTCACGGTCGGCGGCCCACGCCGCGAAGTCCTCGTAGCCGGCCTGCTTGGCGGCGGACGTACCGCGTTCCATGGTCTCAACCGAGAACTCGGGCGGCATCACCGAGTCGAGGAGCATGCGGTCGACGTTGCGGTCGTAGTGACTGCGATAGACGGCACCCAGCGCGGTTCCCCAGGAAATGCCGAAGAAGCTGATCTTCTTCTCGCCCAGCGCCACCCGGATGTCGTCCATGTCGTCGGCCACGGCGCGGGTGTTGAGCCGGGAGATCAGTTCACGGTCGTAGCCGGTGCAGCGGGCGTTGGCGTGTGCTTCGATCTCGTATTCGGCCCGGAAGCGTTGCTCGGCACCGGTGCCCGGGGCGGGTTCGACGCCGTCGCTCGCGTCCTTCGGGCATTCGAATCCGCCGCTCAGCCCGACACCTCGCGGGTCGAAGCCGATGAGGTCGTGGTCGCGGCCCACGTCCTTCAACGTGGTCTGGGTCAACGACCACGGCATCCCGATACCCTGGTTGCCCGGTCCACCGGGATTCATCAGCAGCACCCCGCGGCGTTGCTGCGGTTCGGTAGCCCGGATCCGGCTGACCGCGATGCCGATGGTGCGGCCGGCCGGGCTGGCATGGTCGAGCGGGACGGTGACGGTCGCGCATTCGGAGCGGTCGTCCTCCTTCTCCCACTCCTGGTGCACGGATCGGCACGGCGCCCAGCTCAGTCCGCTGTCCGGCGCGGTGGACGCGGAGGCGGGCGTGGTCAGCGCGGGTGCGGCCAGCATTGCCGCGGTCAGATACAGGGGAAAAGAATTCGGCATGGCTTCTTCCGGTCGTGCGAGAGGGCAGCGTCTCGAAGGGATCTGCTGCGGTGTGGGGAAAGCGTACTCAGCATTCGTGGCCGGGCTCCGCCGACCGCTCGTTGATCGTTTCCGTCGGCGGTGCCGGTCGGTCCGGCTCGGCGTGGCCTGTTCCTGCGGGTGGCGGTGGTCGGGTGTGCTCGGCTCCTCAGGTCGGCAGGGCCGCGGCCGCGCCCACGGAAGGTGACTTCCGTGGTTGCCCTCCGTGTTTTCCCGGTTGCGGGCGGCGGGCAGGGTTTTGAGTGTGGGCGAACCCCCGATAGGCTGGGTAAGCAACCGCTTAGCCGCCTCGTGTGCGGCAGGATCAGGAGGCTTGTTTCGTGAACTCGTTCAAGGACCGCGTGGCCCTGGTGACCGGGGCCAGCCGGGGGATCGGGCTGGGTATTGCCAGGGAGCTGGTGGCGCGAGGAGCGCGGGTGTGCGTCACCGCGCGCAAACCGGAGCCGCTGGCCGAGGCGGTGGCCGCGCTGGGCGGGGACGAGCACGCCCTCGGGGTGCCCGGCAAGGCGGACGACGAGGCGCACCGCGCGGACGCGATCGCGCAGGCGATCGCCCGCTTCGGGCGGCTCGACATGCTGGTCAACAACACGGGGATCAACCCGGTCCACGGGTCCGTGCTGGACGTCGAGGAGTCGGCCGCGGCGAAGATCATGGCGGTCAACGTGCTCGCGCCGCTGGCGTGGATCCGGCTGGCCCGGGACGCCTGGATGGGCGAGCACGGCGGGTCGGTGGTCAACGTCGCCTCGGTCGCCGGGCTGCGGGCCTCGCCGGGGATCGGCATCTACGGGGTCAGCAAGGCCGCGCTGATCCGGCTGACCCAGGAGGTCGCCGACGAACTCGGCCCGCGGATCCGGGTGAACGCGGTGGCGCCGGCGGTGGTCAAGACCAAGTTCGCGACCGCGCTGTACGAGGGACGGGAAGAGGAGGTCGCCAAGGCTTATCCGCTGAAGCGGCTGGGGGTGCCCGAGGACATCGCGGGGGCGGTCGCGTTCCTGCTGTCCGAGGAGGCCGGCTGGGTCACCGGACAGACCTTGGTTCTCGACGGCGGCCTGACCCTCGGCGGTGGCCTGTGAGCGCAGGTGTCGTGGTCACCGGCGGCGGGGGCGGGATCGGCGCCGCGATCGCCCGCCGGTTCGCCGCGGACGGGGCGCGGGTGCTCGTCGCGGACCTGGACGGGGACCGGGCCACGGAGGTGGCCGCGGAGATCGGCGGGACCGCGTTCGGCGGGGACGTGGCCGGCGAAGCCGGCGTGGCGCGCCTGGTCGCTGCGGCCCGCGAGGCTCTCGGCGAGATCGACGTCTTCTGCGCCAACGCCGGAGTCGCGCCGTTCGGCGAGAAGCACGCGACCGAGGACGACTGGGCGGCTGCCTGGAACGTGAACGTGATGGCGCACGTTCGTGCCGCCCGTGCGCTGCTGCCCGCGTGGCTGGCACGCGGTGCGGGACATTTCATCGTCACCGCCTCCGCCGCCGGGCTGCTGACCAGCCTGGGCTCGGCGCCCTATTCGGTGACCAAGCACGGCGCGGTGGCGTTCGCCGAATGGCTCTCCGCGACCTACCGGCACCGCGGCATCACCGTGCAGGCGATCTGCCCGCAAGGGGTGCGCACCGCCATGCTGGAGAGCGCCGGGGAACGCGGAGAGCTGCTGATGGGCGCGGCGGCGATCGAACCGGACCAGGTTGCCGACGCCCTGTTCACGGC
Organism: Amycolatopsis sulphurea; assembly: GCF_002564045.1. Classification (NCBI taxonomy): domain Bacteria; kingdom Bacillati; phylum Actinomycetota; class Actinomycetes; order Pseudonocardiales; family Pseudonocardiaceae; genus Amycolatopsis; species Amycolatopsis sulphurea. The sequence continues at coordinate 296,542 of NZ_PDJK01000001.1, forward strand.
GATCGAGGAAGGCCGCTTCCTGGTCCTGCCGCACCCCGAGGTCGCGGACTACTACGCCGCACGGGCCGCCGACCCGGATCGCTGGCTCGGCGGCATGAACAAGCTGCAGCGGAAGCTGGAGCAGCTTCCCGACGCATGACCCGCTCCGGCGCTGTGGCGCTGTGAAGGGGCCCTTCACGGACTCAGAGTCCGTGAAGGGCCCCTTCACAGCCCTCACCCAGGCAGGTCGACCAGTTCGGCCAGCCGTGTCCGGTGGCGGCCCGGGGTGCCGAAGGCCAGCTCGTCGCTCTTCGCGCGCTTGAGGTACAGGTGCAGGGGGTGTTCCCAGGTCATCCCGATCCCGCCGTGTAGCTGGACGGCCTCTTCGGTGGCGTGCACGGCGACCGGTGCCGCGCGGGCCTGGGCGACGGCGACGGCGATCGGGACGTCGTAGCCGCCGGCGAGGGCGTCGGCGGCGTAGCGGGCGGTCGCGCGGGCGTTGACCAGCTCGGTGTACAGGTTGGCCAAGCGGTGTTTGAGCGACTGGAAACCGCCGACCGGGCGGCCGAACTGGTACCGGCCCTTCAAGTACGTCACAGTCTCGGTCAGTGCCCATTCTGCCAAACCGGTCTGTTCCGAGGCGAGCAGGCCCGCCGCGGTCGAGAGGGCACTGTCCAAAGCGGACTCGGCGGCGGGGCCGAGGACGATCGGCCGGGCGGTGGCGCCGGAGAAGGTCACGTCGGCGATTCGGCGGGTGAGGTCGAGGGGGACGACTTCGGTGACCGTCGCTGCGGAACTGTCCACGGCGTACAGGCCCGGACCATCCGAAGTGGACACTGCAGGCACCACGAACGTCGCAGCCGCCGAAGCGTCGGCCACGGTGCGGACCTGGCCGGTCAGGGTGCCGTCGGCGCGGACGGTGGCCGGAAAAGGCGAACCGGGGGCGGTGGTGAGCGGGACGGCGAGTGCGGCGGTCAGCTCTCCGGAGGCCAGCGGGGACAGGAGTTCGTCGCCGGTGGGCAGCAGGGCCGCGGTCGCGAGGACCGCGCTGCCCAGGAACGGCACCGGTGCCACGCTGCGGCCCAGTTCTTCGAGCACGACGGCGGTCTCCCGGGCCGAAGCACCGTGCCCGCCCAGCGATTCGGGCACCATCAGCCCGGCGGCGCCCAGGTCGGCGGCGAGTGTCCGCCACAGGCCGAGGTCGTACGGCTCGGTCGATTCCGTTCGCGCGAGCACGGCCGCGGCATCGGCCCGGTCGGTCAGCAGCGCACGCACGGACGCGCGCAGATCCTCTTCGACGTCGGAGTAAAGCAGGTCCGGCGAGTTCATCGCGGCAGGTCCTTCCAGGCGACGTCCTTGTCCACCCGCGGCTCGGACGGCAGCCCCAGCACGCGTTCGGAGATGATGTTCCGCAGCACCTCGGACGTGCCGCCTTCGATCGAGTTTCCCTTGGCACGCAAGTATCGGTACCCGGCTTCACGGCCGGTGAAGTCGACCGACTCGGGGCGCCGCAGCGTCCAGTCGTCGTAACGCAGGCCCTCCTCGCCGAGCAGCTCGATTTCCAGCCCGCTCAGCTTCTGGTTCAGCTCGGCGAAGGCGACCTTCATCGCCGAGCCCTCCGGTCCGGGCGCGCCGGCGGTGAGCTGCTGGCGCAACCGGTCACCGGCCAGCCGCAGTGATTCGGCCTCCACCCACAGCTGCACGAGCCGGTCGCGCAGCTGTGGGGTGCGCAGCTCGGGGCGTTCCCGCCAGGTCTTGGTGAGCACCCCGAGCATGCCGCCCTCGCGGGGCTGAGCGACCGCGCCGATCGAGACCCGCTCGTTCATCAGCGTGGTCTGCGCGACTTTCCAGCCCTCGCCGACCGCGCCGAGCCGGTGCGCGTCGGGGATCCGCACCTCGGTCAGGAAGACCTCGTTGAACTCGGCCTCGCCGGTGATCTGCCGCAACGGCCGGACCTCGATCCCCGGCGCGGTCATGTCGCACAGGAAGTACGTCATGCCCTGGTGCTTGGGCACGTCCGGATCGGTGCGGGTGACGAGGATGGCCCACTGCGCGTTGTGCGCGCCGGAGGTCCACACTTTCTGCCCGGTGACGACCCAGTCGTCGCCGTCGCGGACGGCCCGGGTGGCCAGCGCGGCCAGGTCCGAGCCCGCGCCGGGCTCGCTGAACAGCTGGCACCAGACCTCCTCGCCGGTCCACAGTGGACGGAGGTGGCGCTTGCGCTGCTCGTCGGTGCCGAAGGCGAGGATCGTCGGCCCGGCCATGCCGAGGCCGATCGTGTTCCGGCCCGGCTGGTTGTCCGGCGCGCCCGCTTCGGCGAACGCGGCGTCGACCCCGGCCTGCTCGGCCCGGGGCGCGGCCTGCCCGCCGAGACCCGGTGGGAAATACACCCAGGCGAGCCCGGCGTCGAACCGGGCGCGCAGGAAGTCCAGGCGTGGCAAGGTCTTCGGGTCGTGCGCGGCGAGGAACTCCGCAACCTGGTCCTGTAAAGCGGTCACCGGGCGGCCTCCGCGCGGTACTTCTTCAGCTCCCGGTGCGCCAGGGACCGCTTGTGTACTTCGTCCGGCCCGTCGGCCAGCCGCAGCATGCGCGCGGCCGCCCACAGCTCGGCGAGCGGGAAGTCCTGGCTGACGCCCCCCGCGCCGTGCGCCTGGATCGCCTTGTCCAGGATCCACTCCACGTCGCGCGGGGTGGCGATCTTGATCGCCTGGATCTCGGTGTGTGCGCCCCGGTTGCCCACGGTGTCCATCAGCCACGCGGTCTTGAGCACGAGCAGCCGCAGCTGCTCGATCCGCACGCGTGATTCGGCGATCCAGTCCTGCACCACCCCGGCCTCGGCGATCGGCTTGCCGAACGTCTCGCGGGTGAGCGTGCGCCGGCACAGGGCCGCCACCGCGCGTTCGGCCATCCCGATCGCGCGCATGCAGTGGTGGATACGGCCGGGGCCGAGCCGCGCCTGCGCGATGGCGAACCCGGAACCCTCCTCGGCGAGCAGATTGTCCACCGGCACCCGCACGTCCTCGAACCGCACCTCGGCGTGGCCGCCGTGGTCGCCGTCGGTGTAGCCGAACACGTGCATGCCACGCTCGACGGTGAGCCCCGGCGTCTCCCGCGGGACGAGGATCATGCTCTGCTGCCGGTGCGGCTCGGCTTCGGGATCGGTCTTGCCCATCACGATGAAGATCGCGCAGTCCGGGCTCATCGCGCCGGAGATGTACCACTTGCGGCCGTTGATCACGTACTGGTCGCCTTCGCGGCGGATGCTGGTGGCGATGTTGCGCGCGTCGGAGGAGGCGACCTCCGGCTCGGTCATCGCGAACGCCGAGCGGATCTCCCCGTCCAGCAACGGCCGCAGCCACTGCTTGCGCTGCGCCTCGTTGCCGAACATGGCGAGGACTTCCATGTTCCCGGTGTCCGGGGCGGCGCAGTTGAGCGCGACCGGCGCGAGGTGCGGGCTGCGGCCGGTGATCTCGGCCAGCGGCGCGTACTGGAGATTGGTCAGCCCGGCACCGTGCTCGCCGGGCAGGAAGAAGTTCCACAGACCGCGTTTCCGGGCCTCGGCCTTGAGTTCCTCGACGATCGGCGGCGCCGTCCACGGGTCGCTGCGTTCGGCGATCTGCTGCTGGAACACGGGTTCGGCGGGGTAGATGTGCGAATCCATGAACTCGAGCAGCTGTTCGCGCAACTGCTCGGTCCGGGCGTCGAACGCGAAGTCCATCACTTCTCCTCTTTGAGCGTCTCGTTGCCGTACGCGATCAGGCGGGTGACCCCGTCGCCGATGCCCTCGAAACCCGCGCCAACGGTCTGGCCCTTGCTGTGGCGGTAGTAGATGCCTTCCAAGATCACGGCGAGCTTGAAGAAGGCGAAGCTGACGTACCAGTTGAGCGCCGACACATCCCGCCCGGACCGTTGTGCGTAACGGGAAATGACCTCGTCGGTGCTTGGGTAGCCCGGTGCGGAGCTGGCGTTGGACACCATCTGCAGCGAAACCGTGTCGCGCTCGGCGTACGCGATCAGCAGCGCCACGTCGGTGAGCGGGTCGCCGAGGGTGGACATCTCCCAGTCGAGCACCGCGGTGACCCGGTCGCCGGAGCCCACCAGTACGTTGTCCAGCCGGTAGTCACCGTGCACAATGGACGGACGGCCGGACGGCGGCAGTTTCGCGGCCAGCCGGTCGTGCAGCTGATCGGCCCCGGGCAGCTCCCGGCTGCGGGAACCGTCGAGCTGCTTCTTCCATCGCCGCAGCTGCCGCTCCAGAAACCCGTCCGGACGGCCGAAATCGCCGAGCCCGGCGGCTTCGGGATCCACCGCGTGCAGCTCGACCAGGGTGTCCACGAGCCCCTCCGCGATCGCCCTCGTGCGCTTCTCGCCGACCTTCGCCAGCTCGTCGGCCGAGCGATACGGCGTGCCCTCGACGAACTCCATCACGTAGAACTGCGCGCCGAGTACGTCCGGGTCGGTGCACAGCAGGACTGTCTCGGGCACCGGGACCGGCGTGCCGGAGAGCCCGGTCATGACGCGGAACTCGCGGCCCATGTCGTGCGCGGTGGGCAGGACGTGCCCGAGCGGCGGGCGGCGCACCACCCACCGGCCGACGCCGTCGCCGACGATGTAGGTGAGGTTGGACCGGCCGCCCTGGATCACCTCCGCGGTGAGCTCGCCGGCGACCAGTCCGGGCCGCTCGCGGTCGAGATGGGCACGCAGCCGGGACAGATCGAGTCCGGGTGGGTCGGTGCGGGTCATCGGGGCCTCCTGACATGCGGTACCGACTGGTCGATGGGGGCGAGCACGAGGGGTTCAGGCGATCAGCCGGGCGACCGTTTCGGCCACGCAGGCGGGCTTGTCCTCGCCCTCGATCGCGACCGTCCAGCGCACCACGGCCTGTTTCCCGCCGGGCGCATCGGTGATCTCGATCAGGTCGGCTCCGCCGCGGACCCGGGAGCCGACCTTCACCGGCTGTGGGAAACGCACCTTGTTGAGCCCGTAGTTGACGACCAGGCGCAGCCCCTCGACCCGGTACACCTGCGGGCCGAACATCGAGAGCAGGGACAGGGTGAGGAAACCGTGCGCGATCGTGGTGCCGAACGGTCCCTGTGCGGCCTTGTCCCGGTCGAGGTGAATCCACTGATGGTCACCGGTGGCGTCGGCGAACTGCTGCACCTGCTCCTGGGTCACGGTGTGCCAGTCGCTCTCGCCCAGGTGCTCGCCGGTCGCGGCGCTGAATTCGGAGAGATCGGAGAACGTGCGCATCGGGTCAGTCCTTCGGTCCGCCGGCCACGTAGATCACCTGGCCGGACACGAAGCCCGCGCCGTCGCTGACCAGGAACGAGGCTACGTTCGCGATGTCGTCCGGGGTGCCCACGCGGCCGACCGGGATCTGCCCGGCGGCGGCCGTCTTGAAGTCGTCGAAGGACACGCCGACCCGCTGCGCGGTGGCGGCGGTCATGTCGGTGGCGATGAACCCGGGCGCGATCGCGTTCGCGGTGACCCCGAACTTGCCCAGCTCGATCGCGAGGGTCTTGGTGAAACCCTGCATGCCGGCCTTGGCCGCGGCATAGTTGGCCTGCCCGCGGTTGCCCAGCGCGGAGGTGCTGGACAGGTTGACGATCCGGCCCCACTTCTGCTCGGTCTGGTACTTCTGCACCGCGCGGGTCATCAGAAACGAGCCGCGCAGGTGCACCGACAGCACCGAATCCCAGTCCTGCTCGGTCATCTTGAACAGCAGGTTGTCCCGCGTGATGCCGGCGTTGTTGATCAGCACGGTCGGCGCGCCGAGTTCCCCGGCCACCCGGGTCACCGCGGCGTCCACCTGCTCGGCGTCGCTCACGTCGAGCGCGACGCCCACCGCGCGGCCGCCGTCGGCGATGATCGCCTCGGCGCCCTTGCGCACGCCCGCCTCGTCCAGGTCCAGCAGGCCGACGGCGAACCCGTCGGCGGCGAGCCGGCGCGCGACCGCGGCACCGATACCGCGACCGGCGCCGGTCACGATGGCTACGCGGGAGGGGGAATCGGTCACGGTGCTCTCCTCGTCTTCGAGAATCATCGTCATCTTCGGGAATCGTCGTCGAGAACCAGCGTGCCGGTGCGCGTGACCGGCCGAAAGCGCTCGATGAGGGCTTTCGGCGGACCGGTACCGCCACCAGCGGACTAAGCGTACGCTTATTACGGGTGACACGCGAGTGCGGTCCTCCGGCCCGCCTGCTCCGGCCGGCTACCCGCGCGGCTCCGATACCCCGGCGGATCTCACCCGTCCGGCGGCCCCCGGCTCCGGTCGGCAAGGCTGTGAAGGGGCCCTTCACGGACTCTGAGTCTGTGAAGGGCCCCTTCACAGACCTTCCGCGGGTGGTGCGGGGCGGTCCGCGGGCACGGTGGCCATGGCCCCACCCTTGCCGCCGCGGCATGGGTTCGGGGTGAGCGGCGCGGGGGGAGTACGGCCGCGAGGCCGCTGTGGACGCGGGTGCGCCGCCCGGATACCGTAGCGCGCTTCGCCCGCCCGGCGTACGCACAGTCCACAGTGGATGGTGCGAGGATCGGCCGTACGGCCGGGATTCGCCACGGCGGGCGGCGAAGTATGGATGATCTTGGTGACGATTGGCAAGGCCGCGTGCGAAGGTCTCGACCATCGTCGGGTCACCGAAGATCGAGTCATCGACAAGGTCCGGCGCGCCTGTGATTCTCGGCTTTCACGCGCGACCGACAGAAGATGATCCCGGCGACCCGTTCGGGCTTCTCATGTGGCAGACACTCCTCGTCCCCCCGGCCGGCGCCTTCCGCCCGGCAGCCGTGGAACGCGGCGGAAGCGCGCGAAGACCACCGGCCTGATCAGGTCACCGCCTGCTGCTCTCCGGTCCGGGACCGGGGCCTCGTACCCCGCGCGCCTGCTTGAACCGCGGGCACTTCTCCCGGGCAGACCGTGTACGACACGCGGTACAGCAAGAAGCATCCGGTCGTCCCGCAGGACCCGATGTACCTGGTGATCCAGCAGGAACCCGGCCCGTACGGCGCGCCGGGCTGGATCCCGGCGCCGGACGCGTCCACTCCGGACCGGCTCGCGGTGCACGTCGACTGGGTGCGGGTGTACACCTGAGCAGGTACGCGCCGAGGGGTGCCCGGGGCCGGGAACGGATCGTCGTACCGAGGGCGTCGGCTGGGCTGGTGCCGGTGCTGCCCGAGACCGCAGCCGTCCGCCCGGCCGGCTCCGGGCGTGGGGCCGTCCGGTGCACGGCCGTGGCCTGGCAGCCCGGTCAGGCCGTCCGCTCGGGCTGCCCGGTGACCAGCCCGGTCAGCGCCCGCAGCGTCTCGTGGTCCACAGTGGACGGTTCGGCGGACAGCCAGCCGCCGATCTCGTGCAGGAACTGCACCGGGGTCAGCGGCGGCGCGGGTTCGCCGTGCGGGTCCGCGGTGCTCAGCTCGCCGGCGCGGCTGGGATAAAGGATCATCGCCCCGCGCAGCGCGATGCCGGGGAGCAGGTCGCGGTACCGGTCGAGGCTTTCCGGCAGCCGGCTGCCGCCGCCGCGGAACAGCCGGCCATTGCGCAGCAGCCGCCCGTCCTCGGCGGTCTCGTAGTGCCCGGGGAGCCACTGTTTGGATTCGATCAGCACCAGCCGCCGTCCGCAGAGGACAGCGTGGTCCACGTCTGCGAACACCGAACCCGGCCAGGAGAGCCCGTGGAAGATCCGCGCGCCGGGAAACCGGGTCAGGTAGCGTTCAAGCAGCTCCGCGGTGAGCCGTTCGGCCAGCTCGTCGGCCTCGGTGCCCGGACTGCCGAACACTGTCGTGCCGCCGAACTCCCCGGCGTACTCGTGCTGGGCGCGGCGGGCGCGGAGGAACCCGCGGGCCAGCCGCTGCACCAGCAGCGCGGTCCCCGCGGTCAGCGTCAGCCACACGATCAGCACCGGAGCAGTGAACTCGACGCCGGTCAGCAGCGGCAGCAACACCAGGACCAGCCCGGCGACCGCGGCCACCACCGGCGTGTGGCCCGGGCTGCGCCGCCTGCCATGCCGCATTCGCGAATCCTCGCCGGCGGCCCCCCACCAGGCCAGGTCCTCGGGCGCCGGCTCGGGCGGCTCCGGCACGAAGCCCGGCTCCTCGCTGAACCGCCGCCGCGCGCGCACTTTGAGCGCCGCCGCGTCGTACTGCGCACGGCGGCCCGGATCCCCGAGCGTTTCGTAGGCTTCGCCCAGCAGCTGGAAAGTCGCGGCGCTGCCCCCGGCGTCCGGATGGCGCGCCTTGGCCAGCCGCCGGTACGCCGCCTTGATCTCCGGGGCCGACGCCGTCTTCCCCACACCGAGCACCGCGTAGTAGTCGGGCACGTTCGCGTTCCACCTCCGCCGGGCTGCCGGGGCAACGATATGGGGTCGGCGAACCCGCGGACCACCCACCTCCGCCGCGCGCCGGAGGTAACTCTGGTAAGGCTTTCCGGCGCAAACTTCCCGGGGAATCGTTTTCAGGTTTCCGGAGTTGCGAGCAGGTTCGCCACCAGCGCCGCGGCGAGCCACGATTCGTACTCGCCGGGGGGCCAGCCCGCCTCGGTGACCAGGCTGCCGTGCACGCCGTCACTCATCAAGGCGATGGCGATGTCCACGGCGCGGGGGACGACCTCGTGCCCGCTCTCGCGGATGCGTTCGACGACCCGCTCCACGCCGAGCCGGTTGCGGCGGGCGCCTTCGGCCTTGGTGGCGGCGAGATCCGGTCCACCGCCGCCCCGGAATCGAGGATGGCGAGGATGTCGCCGCACTGATCTCCGCGGGTGCGACGACGCCGCAATACGTGACACCGGTGGCGAAACCGTCGCCCGGGCGGCTGCACTACGTCGTGCAATGGGGTGGCGCGGCGCCGAAGGCCGAGGACCGCCACCGGGTCGGCCTCTCGTTCGCCGCGGAGGGATTCCGGCCGGCGAATCCTTCGCCACCAAGGAAAGCGAACTCGCGACCGTGCGGGATGTGCTGCACACCGATCCGGCCGACACGATGCCGGTGGCGATCGAAGGTCTGTGAAGGGGCCCTTCACGGACTCTGAGTCCGTGAAGGGCCCCTTCACAGACCCGAGACCAATGCCAGGAACTTAGGTCGGTTCTGGGTTGGTGTGGTGTTGGTTTGGTTGTGGTGGGTGGTGTTGTTTCTGCTGTGGGCAGGATGTGGACCTGGTAGCTGGCTTTGGTGCTGGTCGGTTGCGGGGTTTTGCTGCGGTGGGGGTAGCGCGTGGTGGTGCGTTTGAGTGCTCGGGGGTAGACGCGGTGGTGGGTGTGGACGGTGATCAGCTGTCGGCATAAGTCCTGGGCCACCCATTGGAGGTGTCGGGATGTGTCGGCGGGTGTGGTAGTGATCGCGTGTTCGGCGGCGTCGCGGGCGGAGGTGAAGGAGATCCGGGACGGGTCGAGGTTCTGGGTGAGCGCTGCGTGGCTGATCAGCAGCCGGATGGCCTGGTAGACGATCAGGGTGGCCCAGAGTTCCTGCTGGGCGCGGATCGGGGTGTGGCCGCGCAGGGGCCGCTTGGCCAGCAGCGTGGTTTTGATCTCTTTGATGCCGGTTTCGGCGGTCCAGCGGCGGGCGTAGAGGGCGACGAGCTGGCCGGCGGGTGCGTGTGCGGGGTCGAGCAGGCTGGTGACCAGCCGGTATTTCTCGGTGCGGGTGACGCCGTCGACGGTGACGGTGATCAGTGCTTCGACCACCCGGACGACGATGCCGTTGATCGGGCGGGGCGTGGGCGGGCGGTGCCCGCGTTGCTTGTTGCGGCGCACGTTGCGCGCCCAGCGGCGGGCGTCGGCCGGGGCGTGGAGGGTGGACAGCCAGGACCCGTCCGGCAACGCGTGCTGCACGGGCAGCTTCGGGGTGTTCTGCTTGGCCCGCCACAGCAGATGCGCGCCCCGTTCCCGCGCCGCGGTCCACAGTGGATAGCCGAGGAAGCAGCGGTCGGCCAGCAGCAGCATCCGGTCGTGCAGCCGGGGCAGCAGCTGATAGGCCAGGGTGGGCTCGCCCTGGCTCAGCGGGCCGGTGACCGCGCCGAGCAGACGGCGGCTGCCACACGACAGCAGCACCAGCACCCGGATCTTGGACGGCCCGCGGGCCACGCCTGTGCGGTGATGGGGCGGGAAGTGTTCACGGTTGGCCGCGGTGTCGGCCGGCTCGACCTCGGTGCCGTCCCAGGCACACACCTCCAGCCCGAACGCGTGCGACCACGGCCTGTTCCGGGTAGGCGCCGCCCGCGCCAGCGCGCCGAACAACAACTGGAAGGGCACCACGCCGATCCGGTCCCGCAGCTTGGTCAGCGCCGTGCTGGCCGGCGGCCACCAGCCCAGCACGGACAACCGGGGCAGACTCTCCTGCGAGAACATCGCCCTGATCGTCGCGTTGCCGGACTTGGTGCGCAGCAGGCACAACGCGAGCACGAAGTACACGCCCAACCGCGACGGCAGTGCCCGGAACCGCCGTTCGTCCCGGCCGGCGACGGCCAGCGCCTCATCAACCAGCGCGGGCGGGACGACCCACGACAGCAACCCCAGCCCGGCCTGTGACAACAACCGACCCACCGGCGAGGACCAGCCCGAGGGCATGACACCATGAACGGACAACGAGGCTCCTGGCTTGCTGATGATCTCGACAATCACCAGCTCTAGCCGGAGCCTCGTTGCCTATCCACACCACCACGCCGATCACACCCAAACCGTGATCAACACCACCCACCAGACCTTAAGTTCCTGGCATTGGACCCGAGACAGGGCTGGCGCACACCACGAGGTGCCGGATTCTCGGGGCGCTGACCGTGGATTACCGGCCGGCGGCCGACCTCACCACGACGTCGAAAGCGGGCGATCAGGCGCTCGCGCTGCACATCGGGCATACGGCGTTCAGCGGTGCCGGATCCCGTGCACCGATCAACTCCGCGGCCGTCTCGGTGTCCTTCGACGACGGGGCCACCTGGCAGCCCGCGAAGATCACCGGCGCGTCCGGCGATTACCGCGCCACGTGGCGGAATCCGCCGGAGCCGGCCGGGAAGTCGCCGTCGCTGAAGGTGACCGCGCGGAACCGGGCCGGGAACGCGATCACCCAGACGATCACCGGTGCCTACACTGTGGCGCGGCCGGCCGCCGGCACTCCGAGCGAGACCGGTCGGTGGCGTTCCGCACCCGCGTGACCAGGGCCTCCGCCGCTGGCAGGTGGTCAAGGAGAGTGCGGTAGGGTCGCGGCCATGGGGAGTCTCCGTTCGCGTGTCCTCGCCTGGGCCGGCCGCCGGTACCTTGCACGCCAGCAGAAGCGCGGCTTCGACCTCGAGAAGATGGCGCTGCTGCCGGACGCCGCGCTCATGCCGTTGCGCCGGGAAGGCCTGGACCCGGTACACGAGCTGGGCCGTCGCCGGGAAGAGGCGCCGATCAGCAAGCTGGACCTGCCCTTCGGCATGAACGCTTGGCTGGTCACCGGGTACGAGGAGGCCAAGGCCGTACTCGGCAAGGTGACCGAGTTCAGCAACGACTTCACCAACCTGGTCGGCAGCGCCGGGGTCACCGAGGACCAGGATCCGGGCGGGCTCGGGTTCGCCGATCCGCCGGTGCACACCCGGCTGCGCAAGCTGCTCACGCCGGAGTTCACCATGCGGCGGCTGTCCCGGCTGACCCCGCGGATCGACGAGATCGTGGCCGAGCAGCTGGACGCGATGGCCGCCGCGGACGGGCCGGTGGACCTGTGGGAGGCGTTCGCGCTGCCCATCCCGTCGCTGACCATCTGCGAGCTGCTCGGAGTGTCCTATGCGGACCGTGCGGACTTCCAGCGGCTGAGCACCGCGCGGTTCGACTTGTTCGGCGGTGCGGGCGCGTCGCTCGGCGCGATCTCGGAATCGCTGGTCTACCTGCGCGAGATCGTGAAGAAGCAGCGCGCAGAGCCCGGCGACGGCCTGCTCGGCATGCTGATCAAGGACCACGGCGACGAGATCTCCGACGAGGAGCTGGCCGGCCTCGCCGACGGCGTGCTGACCGGTGGCCTGGAGACGACTGCCAGCATGCTCGCGCTGGGTGCGCTGGTGGTCCTGCGCGACCCGGCCGCCTTCGAGGCGGTCCGCGGCGACGAGGAGTCGGTGCACAAGTTCGTGGAGGAGCTGCTCCGGTACCTGACCGTGGTGCAGATGGCCTTCCCGCGTTTCGCCAAGCAGGACCTGGAGATCGCCGGCGCCCACATCGGCGAGGGGGACATCGTGCTGGTGTCCCTCTCGGTCGCCGACCGCGACCGCTCCCTGGGCGCGGGCGACCTGGACCGCTTCGACCCGGCTCGTGAGCCGACCTCGCACCTGGCCTTCGGCTACGGCATCCACCGCTGCATCGGCGCCGAACTGGCCCGGATGGAACTGCGCGCGGCCTACCCCGCCCTGGTCCGGCGTTTCCCGGACCTGCGCCTGGCGGTGGCCCCGCAGGACCTGGAGTTCCGGAAGGTCTCGATCGTGTACGGGCTCGATTCGCTGCCGGTCCTGGTCAAGTAAGGGCGACCCGGCCCGGCCTGACCGCGGATTCTGTCGCGCCGTGGTGTCCTGTACCCGGAATACCGACTCACGGGAGGCGGCCGCCATGCGGAAACTGACCTTCGGCATGAACCTGAGCCTGGACGGCTACATCGCCGCGCCCGGTGACGACATCGGCTGGAGCGTGCCCAGCGACGAGCTGTTCCAATGGTGGTCGGACCGGGTCGCGGAGACCGGCCTGGCGCTGTACGGGCGCAAACTGTGGGAGACGATGAATTCCCACTGGCCGACCGCCGCCCAGCAGCCCGGCGTCACCCCGGCGGAGATCGAGTTCGCCCGGCGCTGGCTGGACATGCCGAAGGCGGTGTTCTCCTCCACGATCGGCACGGTCGACGGGAATGCCCGCCTGGTCACCGGCGACGCGGTCGCCGAGATCACCCGGCTCAAGGCGGAGGAGGGCGGCCCGCTCGACATCGGCGGCGCCACCCTCGCCGCGGCGGCGATGCGATCCGGGCTGATCGACGAGTACATACTGGCCACCGCGCCGGTCCTGGTGGGCGGCGGCACCCCGTTCTTCACGGCCCTGGACAACTGGGTGAACCTGACTCTGGTGGAGACCCTGACGTTCCCCGACGGCGTGCTGCTGACCCGCTACGAGACCCGTCGCTGAGTTCCCGTCGGCAAGGCTGTGAAGGAACCCTTCACGGACTCAGTCTTTGTGCCCCGCTGGGGCGCCTGGTTCAGGGTGCAAATAGGCGCCTCAGCAGTCCCATGGGAACCACGTGCCCCAAGAGGGTGATTTGGTACCTATTTGCGGATCAATAACCCGGGCCGCTGCGCTGGGCCGCCGTGGAGGCGTATTTTTCGGGTCAGAGTCCAGGGTGTCGGCAAAGTCGGTGCGGGGTGTCCTGCGCAGACTGCGGAGGTCGTGAAGGGGCCCTTCACGGACTCTGAGTCTGTGAAGGGCCCCTTCACGGACCCGGGACAGGTCCGGCGCACACCACGAGGTGGTCGAGCGTCTCGGACACCTCTGCTTCGCCTGCTGCCGGGCGTGATCGACGAAGAGGGCAGGTGTCGTCGATGATGCGCGGCAGCCACGGCTCTCTCTGCTGATCACGGGTCCCGACCGACTTTGCCGGGACCCTGGACTCAGAGTCCGTGAAGGACCCCTTCACGGACTCTCCCTTCACGGCCTATCGTCCGGACAGTTCGGCGACGGCGGGTGCGAGGGTAGCGGCGGCCTCGGCACCGACCACGAAGTAGGAGAAGCCGCACTCCTCCCGTCGCCGCTGGATCTCCTCGGCAGCGGCGGAGGGATCACTGGGCAGGAAGGCCAGCGAGTCCGCGGCCCGGACGGCGGCAGGGTCGGTGCCGGGGGCGGACATGAAGGCGGCGACCGAATCGCCCACCACCGGTACGTGCAACGCCAGTTCCGCACCGCGCGGGTTCTCGAAGCGTTGTACCCGCTGCATTGTCGCGGCCCGCGTCTCGATCTGGGGCATCACGAAAGTCACCGTGTCGGCGAGTTCCGTGGCGAGTGCCTGTGCCTTCGGGCCGCCCACGACCATGACCACCGGGGTGTGCCGGTCCGGGCCGTCGAGGTCGCGCAGGGCGGCGACGATGTCACGCACCTGGCTCGGCCGCTGGCCGACCGGGGTGACCGGCAGGCCCAGCTCACGGAGCTGGTCGGCGATTCCGGGCCGGCCGGTGCCGATGCCCATCTCGAACCGGCCCTCGGTGAGCACGGACAGCGAGTGCGCCTCCCACGCCGTGATCCACGCTGGCCGCACAGGGGATGCGTACACCCAGGTCCCCACGCGCAGACCGGTGATCGTCGCCGCCACGGCGAGCGCCGGACCCGGTGCCGGCTGCAACTGCGGCACATCAGGCATCAAGATCGTCGAGTAACCGCTGTCGGCCAGCCCGCGGAGCTGATCACGCCACGCCGGCAGGCCATCGGTGATCGGCGCGACGACCCCGAACCGCAACGGCCTGACCTCGCGCGTCGAATTGCCCGTCATGGTGAAGTCCCTTCCCCTTGCGGCCCGGCCTGGTGCCGGCCTCTCCTATCTTCGACGAACGAGCCACAGTGCATTCGACACGACACGGCAAGGAATCCGGCGCGACAGTCGCCCCGATCAGGCTGAGCGTGGCGCCCGTTCGCCGGTGTCCTCGGCTTCCCAGCGCAGCAGTTCGCCCGGCTGACAGTCGAGCACCTCGCAAAGCGCGGCGAGCGTCGCGAAGCGCACCGCCTTGGCACGGCCGTTCTTCAGAACCGCCAGGTTGGCCGGCGTGATCCCGACGCGGTCCGCGAGTTCGCCTACGGACATCTTCCGCCGGGCCAGCATCACGTCGATGTCGACCGCGATCGGCATCAGATCACCTCGTCCAGCTCCGCGCGCATCCGCGCCGCTTCGCCGTCGCGCGCGACGGCCTGGGCGAGCAGCATCCGCAGGACGAGCACGATGAGCGCGACCCCCAGGATGGCCACGCCGATCCCGCCCATGATCAGGGTGACGCCCGGGTCGTCCCGCTGACCCGGAGCATTGACGGCCGTGACCGCGAACCACACGAGGGCGGCCGCCACGATCGCGCCGATCACGATGTCCACGTACCGGAAGGCGGCGGGGGAGAACACGGTTCCGCGTCGCACCATGGTCACCAGTCGCCATACGCAGACCAGGGTGACTTCGACCGTCACCAGGCCGAGGATCGTGATCAGGCGCAGCGGGGTCAGCGGGAGCGATCCGTCTTCCGGGTCGTTCCCGCTGATCACCGTCCACGCCATCAACACCTGCACGAACACGGTGCCGGTGAGTACCAGCACCAGCACGGCGCGCAGCGCCTGCACGGTCAGCTTGCCCATGATCCGCCCTCCATCGATTTGCGATGGGAATCTATCGTAAATCGATAGGTCAGGGAACGCATTTGTTCGGCGGATGTCACTCCGCGGGCTTCGGATGGGCCACCACGACGAGCCGGTGCGCGCGGGCGTCCGGGGCGGATTCGTCGTGGTAGCGCGAAACGAGGTCGGTCACCAGGGTGCTCAGCTCGTGGGTGAAGGCCGCCCGTTCGCGTGCCGAACGGAAGGAGATCTCCGTGTCGACGGTCAGGGTCGACAGGGGCTTCCCGGTTCGCGCGGCCCGGCGGGCGAGTCCGGAGACCTCGCGCAGGATCCGTCCGGCGACGGCGAGCAGATAGCCGGAGGACAGCCGGTCGGGCTTCGCCGGGGACGCGGCCGCGGCGCCGAGGGCGGCGGGGGAGACGAGGTAGCCGGTCGCGGTCGCGGCGAAGAGCCGCTCGGTCAGCCCACCCCATTGCCGCGTGCCGGCCGGTTCGACCAGGCCGTGCGATTCCAGCGCCCGCAGGTGGTAATGCACTTTCTGCCGGGTCAGGCCGACGCGGGCGGCGAGCGCGGCGGCCGAGGCCGGTTCGGTGAGCGCCGCGAGCAGCCGGGCCCGGACCGGAT
The DNA here is from genome assembly GCF_002564045.1 of Amycolatopsis sulphurea. NCBI lineage: Bacteria > Bacillati > Actinomycetota > Actinomycetes > Pseudonocardiales > Pseudonocardiaceae > Amycolatopsis > Amycolatopsis sulphurea. Next base: position 312,434 of record NZ_PDJK01000001.1, read on the forward strand.
CCAGTGCGGTCGCCGCGGTGGCCGGATCCTCGATCACTTCGACGTCACGCATGGTTCGAGCCAAGCAGTGACAAACAAAGTCGTCAAGGGCCCAGGTCTGCTGCCGTACATGTACGGTAATTGTGGTTCGAGAGAGACGAGAGAACGGGCCGGGGTCTGATCGAGGCGGTTGAGGGGCGCGGCTGCTACGTGCGAGTGGTGTCAGGTGCCGGAGCCGGCATCGGCGGGGCCGCCCACTCGTCCGGTGAATCCCAGGCGGACAGTCGTCTGCGGCTGGTGAACCGGCGGTGCTCGCCGGTCAGCGGGTCGGTGAATTCGAGCACTTTGGCCAGCAGCTGCAACGGTTTCGTGAAGTCGTCGAGGGGCTTTTCCCTCAGCTGTGGATAGAAATCGTCGCCGAGGATGGGGATTCCCAGTCCGCTCAGGTGTACGCGCAGCTGGTGCGTGCGTCCGGTGGCGGGCCGCAGCCGATACCGGCCGAGTCGGTCGCGCTGCTCCAGAAGCTCCACAGTGGACTCCGCGTTCGGCGGTCCGGCCACCTCTTGCGCGGCCAGTACGCCGCGCTCCTTGATGATCCGGCTGTGTACCGTGCGGGGCAGCGAAAGCTCCGGGTCGTACCGCGCGATCGCCTCGTATTCCTTGTGTACCAGACGATCCCGGAACATCGTCTGGTACGCCCCACGTGCGGACGGGGTGATCACGAACAGCACCAGCCCGGCGGTGACCCGGTCCAGCCGGTGCGCGGGGGACAGCGCGGGCAAGCCGAGATCGCGGCGCAACCGCACCAATGCCGTCTCCAGCACGTGCCGTCCGCGCGGGATGGTCGCGAGGAAGTGCGGTTTGTCCGCGACCAGCAGATGCTCGTCGCGGTGCAGCACGGTCACCTCGAACGGCACGGGCACCTCGTCCGGCAGATCGCGGTGGAACCAGATGAACGTGCCCGGTTCAAACGGCGTGTCCACGCCCAGTGGCCCGTGTGCGCCGTGGATCCGCTCCTCGCGCAGCATCTGCTCGATCCGCTCCGGGGTGACCCGTGGCAGCCGCTGCACGAGGTGGTCGAGCAGGCTGGTCCACGGGCCTTCTTCCGGCAGCCGGAGCCGCGCCGGTTCGAGGCCATGCCGCGGCGGGATCGGGGGCGGGAGCTTGCGTCTCATCGGCTCCCGAGTCTAGTCGCCGGGCTGCTGACGGTAGGTCGCGATGTACCGGGTGGTCGCCTCGGCGTCGGCTTGGGCGGCCTTCTCGCGGCGGATCCGCTTGCCGGTGCCGGGCGGGAAACCGTTGCGGGACAACCGATGGTCGATGCTCTCCTCCATGTACGCGCAGGAGTAGAAGTACGCCACGAGCGCGGCCATCAGCACGATCGCCAGCCGCAGCGGGAGGGGTGCCGGCAGCAGCAGCCAGACCAGGCACAGCGGCGCGATGCCCACGCTGCTGCGCAGCACGTGCCGGGCTTTCCAGTGCTTCGATGTGGTGTCGTGCAGCAGCCAGTCGTGGTAACGCTCGGGCAGCCGTCCACCTGCCGCGTACCGGAACCAGCGGAACACTCCGGGACGGTCCATCGTGCCTCCTCCACGTGTGCCGAGCTTGCCGAATCTGCCGAGTCTGGCGGCGAGAGTATCCTAATGATTAGTACACTAACTATTAGTGTGGTGAAGGCCGCGGGCGGGGCGCGCTAGGGTGGGCGTCCCGGTGGCAGGAGGAGGACGGGTGGCCGAGATCGACCTGGGCGAGGATCCGCTGAAGCTCGACCGTCAGGTGTGCTTCGCGCTCTCGGTCGCTTCGCGCAGCGTGATCGCGATCTACCGGCCGTTGCTGGAGCCGTACGGGCTCACGCATCCGCAATACCTGGTGATGCTGGCGTTGTGGGAGAAGGCGCCGCGCTCGGTGAAAGACCTGGGTGCGGCGTTGCGGCACGAGCCGGCCACGCTGTCGCCGCTGCTCAAGCGGCTGGAGGCGATCGGGTACGTGACCCGTGGGCGCAGCCGTGCCGATGAACGGCAGCTGACCGTGGACCTCACCGGCGAGGGGCGCGCGCTGCGGGCCGAGGCCGAGAAGATCCCGTACCGCGTGGTGGAAACGCTCGGGATGGAGGTCACCGAGCTGGAGGCGCTGCACGCCGCGCTCGGCCGGGTCATCGAGGCGACCGCGCCCGGGTCGACCGGCTGAGACGACCGCCCGCCGGACTGCCTCTCGCGTCAGTCCGGGAAGGTCAACGGCTGGGTCCGCCGGGGCATCAGGATCAGCGCGACCACGCCGATCGCGGCCACGCCCACGATCGCGAGGAAGACGTAGTGCGTGGCGACGCCCAGCGAGTCCCGCATATACCTCCCGATCGCGGAATGGTCGGGGGTCCCGCCCAGCACGCGGCTGGTCGCGTCGACCCCGGAGGGCAGGTGCCCGGCCACGTCCCGGGGCGCGTCCGCGAACCGCGACGCGAGGGTGGCGTTGGCGATCGCGCCGAACACCGCGGTGCCGACCGCGCTGCCGAGCGAACGGCTGAACATGTTGGTCGCCGTGACCACCCCTCGCCGTTCCCAGCCGACCGTGGACTGCACCGCGACGACGGTGGGGCTGGACATGAAGCCGAGCCCGATGCCGAGGACGAAGGCCGAGCCCGCCGCCTCCCACACCGGCGACGACGGGCCGAGCGAAGCGGTCAGCACCGCGCCGGCGACCGCGAAGCCACTGCCGATCAACGCCGTGTCGCGGAACCCGATCCGCAGGTAGATGCGCCCGGACAGGGACGCCGCGATCGGCCAGCCGATGGTGAGTGCGGCCAGCGCGAACCCCGCGGTCAGGGCGTCGGTGCCGAGTACGCCCTCCGCGTAGGCAGGCAGGAACGAGCTGAGTCCCAGCAGTACCGCGCCCACCACGAGGGCCACCAGATTGCCGCCCACGAGCGTCCGCCGGGTGAACACCCACAAGGGCAGCACCGGTTCCGCGGCACGCCGTTCCACCAAGACGAACGCGACCAGCAGCACGATCGCCAGCGTGAACGCGGCGACGCTCGGAACCGACTCCCAGCTCCACGCCACGCCGCCTTCCAACAGCGCCAGGATGAGCAGCGTGCAGCCGACGGTGAGCAGTGCCGCGCCGCGATAGTCGACACGGTGGCGGGTGCGTTCGACACGCTCGGTGAACTTGCGGTACAGCATCCATGCGGCGATCGCGCCGAGCGGCAGGTTGACGAAGAAGATCCAGCGCCAGCTGAGATATTCGGAGAACACCCCGCCGAGAGCCGGGCCGATCACCGAGGCGACCGCCCACACCCCGGCGACGTAACCCTGCACCCGCGCGCGCTCTTCGACGGTGTACAGATCACCGATCATCGTCATGCTCATCGGCTGCACGGCGCCGGCCCCGATACCCTGCACGGCGCGGGCGGCGATCAGCACCGGCATACTCCACGCCACCCCGCAGAGCACCGAACCGAGCAAGAACACCGCGATGCCGAAGAACATCACGGGACGGCGGCCCAGCACGTCGGCGAATTTCCCGTACAGCGGCACGGTCACCGCCTGCGTCAGCAGATAGACCGAGAACAGCCAGGGGAACTGCGAAAATCCGCCCAGATCGCGGACCACCGAGGGCACCGCCGTGGCGATGATCGTGCTGTCGAGCGCGACCAGCCCGGTGGACAGCATCACCGCGATCAGCACCGGGCCGCGGGCCGAGCGCAGGCCGACGGCGCTCTTGCGCCCGGCCGGACCCGCAGGGGTCGAGGTGATCTCCGGGGAACCCATGTCCGGCGACAACCCCGCCGGGGCGGCTGGCATTCCCCAGAGCCGCCCTGGCGCAGGATGATTGCGCGGGGCCCGCCAGCCATGATGGGGGCATGGACACGTGGGTGCGGCCGATCCGCCGCGGGTGGGTGGTGCGCGGCGAAGTGCCGGGCCCGGACGTCGACGAATTCGCTGAACCGGACGCGGTGACCGCGGCGCTGGCCTCCCCGGCCGGGGCAGGGGACACGCTGCTGGCCGCGCAGCATCCGGCGCGCACGCCGGCCGCGCTGGCCGCGGGGCTGGATCCGGTCGCCGCGGTGCCGCAGGCGCGCGCGATGCTCGCCCGGCTACGCGCCGAGCATTACCGCGCATTGAGCGGATTCGTGGCCGCGTACCGGATCGACGGGGGCGCTGTGTCCGGGCTGCAGTGCCTGGTCGACATCCGTGGGCTCAACGCGGGCATCGCGCACGTGCGGCACACCGAAGAGGTCTACCCGGAGGTGGTCGCGGAACGGGCGGCCGTGCTCGCCGGGCTGGGCTGTGCGACAAGCGCCGCATTGCTGGTCCCGGTGAACGACGGCGTCGCGCTCACCGAAGCGGTCGACGCTGCCGCGGCCGGCCGCCCCGACGTGTGCACCGTGGACCACGCCGGACGGGTGCACGAGGTGTGGGTGGTGCCCTCCGGACCTGTGCAGGAACACTTGCTGCAGGCGGCTTCCGCGGCGGACCTGCTGGTCGCGGACGGCAACCACCGGGTCGCCGCCGCGGAGGCCACCGGTTCGCTGCTGGCCCTGATCACCGCGGGGCCACGGCTGGCGATCGAGCCGATCCACCGGGTGCTCACCGGCACCGGGTTCACCGCCGACCAGCTGGCCAAGGCCTGGCAGGAAGCCGGGCTCACCGTCACGTCCTCGGCGGACCGCACGCCGCCGCGGGTCCCGGGTACCGCGGTCGTCCTGGCCGGGGAAACGGTCCTGCACGTGCGGCTCCCGGACGGCGGCCCGCTGGTGATCGACCACGAAGTGGTGGAGCGGGTGCTGTTCGCCCAGGCACTGGGCCTGCCCGTGGACGGACCGCACCTGCGTCCGCTGATGGCCGGGCGCCCGGTGCCCGAGGAGGCCGACGCCGTGGTGCAGCTGGCCCCGGTGCCGTTCGAGACGGTCCGCGCGGTGCACGCGGCCGGGCGGCGGATGCCGCGCAAGGCCACCTACTTCACCCCGAAACCCCGCGGTGGCCTGGTGCTGGCCGATCTGTGACCGTGGCGCCGGCCCACCCGTCAGGAGGGAAAACGCTGCAGGTCAGCGTCCGTCCGGCTTAGGATCGCGGATGTGCAGCTGCCTGTGATGCCGCCGGTGCGGCCGATGCTCGCCAAAGCCGTGCGCGAAGTGCCGCGTGCGGCGGGGCTGCGGTACGAGCCCAAATGGGACGGGTTCCGCTGCGTGGTGTTCCGCGACGGCGACGAGGTCGAACTGGGCTCCCGCAACGACCGGCCGCTCACCCGGTACTTCCCGGAGCTGACCGGGCTGCTGCGCGAGGCGTTGCCGCCGCGGTGCGTGGTGGACGGGGAGATCGTGCTGGTCACCTCGCGCGGGCTGGACTTCGGGGCGTTGCAGCTGCGGCTGCACCCGGCGGCCAGCCGGGTGCGCAAGCTCGCCGCGGAGACCCCCGCCAGCTTCGTCGCGTTCGATCTGCTCGCCCTCGGCGACGACGACCTCACCGGGGAACCGTTCGCCCGGCGGCGGGACCTGCTGGAGGGAATCCTCGGCGCGCCCGGGGCCGGGTTGCGGCGGGTGCACCTGACCCCGCTCACCACCGATCCGGACGTCGCGCAGGACTGGTTCACCCGGTTCGAAGGCGCCGGATTCGACGGCGTGATGGCCAAACCCGCGGACCAGCCCTACGAACAGGACCGCCGGGTCATGTGGAAGGTCAAGCACGAGCGCACCGCGGACTGCGTCGTCGCCGGATTCCGCTGGCACAAGGACCGCCAGGGCATCGGCTCGCTGCTGCTCGGTCTGTACGACGACACCGGGACGCTGCACCACGTCGGCGTCGCCAGCAGTTTCACCAAGGCCCGGCGCGGCGAGCTGGTGGCGGAACTGGCGCCGTGGCGGGAGAACGCGCTGGACGGGCATCCGTGGCGCAGCTGGGCGGAATGGCAAGGCGCGGGGGAGAACACGTCGACGGAGGATGCCGCGGCGAACACGTCGACGGATGCGGCGCCGGGGAAAGGCACGTCGACGGAGCGGGATGCGTCCTCGGCGGGGGAAGGCTCCTCGGCGGAGAGTGACGCTGCCGGGGTGGGAGGTACGTCGCCGGAGGAAACCGCCGCCGCGACGGACGGCACCTCGGCGGAGCGGGACGCTGCCGCGGTGGGAGGTACGTCGCCGGAGGATGCCGCTGCCGCGACGGATGGCAGTTCGGCGGAGCGGGACGCTGCCGCGGTGGGAGGTACGTCGCCGGAGGATGCCGCTGCCGCGACGGATGGCAGTTCGGCGGAGCGGGACGCTGCCGCGGCGGGAGGCACGTCGCCGGAGGAAGCCACTGCCGCCACGGAAGGCACGTCGCCGGAGGAAACCGCCGCCGCCACGGACGGCACCTCGGCGGAGCGGGACGAGACCGCGGGACGGGACACCTCGGCGGACCGGGCGGAAACCGTGCGGCGCCCCGGCGCGAGCAGCCGGTGGGCGCCGGGCAAGGATCTCAGCTGGGAGCCGCTGCGTCCGGAGCGGGTGGCCGAGGTGCGGTACGAGCACCTGCAGGGCGGCCGGTTCCGGCACGGCGGGCGGCTGGTCCGGTTCCGGCCCGACCGGGATCCGGAGTCCTGCACCTACGCCCAGCTGGCCGAAGCACCGCCCGCCGAGCTGGCGGACCTGTTCGGGGAGGCGAAATGACCGGGGTGGCACTGGAAGTCGACGGGGTCGAGCTGACCGTCTCCAGTCCGGACAAGGTCTACTTCCCCGAGCGCGGGGAGACGAAGCTGGACCTCGTCCGCTACTACCAGGCCGTGGCCGGTCCGCTGCTCGCCCGGCTGGGTGGCCGTCCGCTGCTGCTGGAGCGTTATCCGGACGGGGCGGGCGGGAAGTCGTGGTTCCAGAAACGCGTGCCGAAGACGGCACCGTCCTGGCTGACCACGACGGTGGTGTCCACCCCGAACGGCACGACCAGTGACGCGCTGGTCGCGGTCGACCTCGCGCACGTGCTGTGGGCGGTCAACCAGGGCTGCCTCGGTTTCCACGTCTGGCCGAACCGCGCGGACTCGCCGGACATCGCCGACGAGCTGCGGATCGACCTGGACCCGTCGCCCGGCATCGGGTTCGCCGAACTGCGTGAGGCGGCGGTGCTGGTCCGCGAATTCCTTACCGGGCTTGGCATCGAGGCGCAGGTGAAGACGTCCGGCTCCCGTGGCCTGCATCTGTACGCCATCCTCGAACCGCGGTGGGACGGTTACCAGGTCCGGGCCGCGGCCGTCGCGCTCGCCCGCGCGCTGGAGCGCCGGCATCCGGACCTGATCACCGCACAGTGGTGGAAAGAGGAACGCGGCAGCCGGGTGTTCGTGGACTTCAACCAGAACGCGCCGCACAAGACCGTGTTCGGTGCCTGGTGCGTGCGTCCGCGCGCGGGCGGCCAGGTGTCCACCCCGATCGGCTGGGACGAACTCGCGACCGTCGACCCGGACACGCTGACGCTGGCCACCGTCCCGGCGCGGCTCGCCGACCACGGCGACCCGTGGGCCGGGGCGAACGACCGTCCACAATCGATCGAACCGCTGCTGGAGCTGTCGGCCGCGGATCTGGCGAACGGCCTGATGGACGCGCCGTGGCCGCCGGTGTACCCGAAGATGCCGAACGAACCGCCGCGGGTCGCGCCGAGCCGGGCGAAGAAGGAACCCAAGCCGTAAACGGGTTTCCGCGCCCCGCGCCCCGCGCCCGCAGGCCGAGCCGGCCCGGCGCGGGTCGCATCAGCCCAGCTGCAGGTCGAACGCCAGCTGCTCCAGCTCGCCGGACGGAACGGGCGCGCCGGACAGCGTGGCCGCGCACGCCGGGCACGGGCTGAGGTGCCCGGTACCCGGCGCGGTCAGGTCGATCGGGGTCCAGCTGCGCGAATCCCGTGCGCCGCACGCGGACCGGCGGTAGCGCAGGTCGTCGGATCGGGTCATCAGATGGGCGACCGGGTGCTCCTCGGGCAGCGCGCCGACGAGGTACCACCGGGCCGTGCTCGCCTCCACCATGGAACTCCTCCTCCGGGGAGACCGGTTCGAGTTCTGCGCGCACCTCCATCGTGCGCCGGTGGCCGCCCGGACCGCCGCGTTTCCCCTCCCTCGGCGCGTCGAATCCCCCTCAACCTGAAGCTGTGAAGGGGCCCTTCACGGACTCTGAGCTTGTTGTTTAACCCGGTTGCGTTGTCGCGCTACCCCGGTTGATCGTGGGTGAGGCCCTTGGTTGATCATTCTTCTTGCGACAGAAGGAAGATCACAACCAGGGGCCTCAGTTGATCAGTGTGCACGACGCCGGCCGTGCCGGTGCACTCGGGGAGTTGTCCGCGTTCCGGGAGCGGTTCCACCAGTGCCTGACCAGTCGGGCGGACGCCTTGTCCGACCTGGCCGACGCGGTGCTGTGCGCCGACGGGCCGGTCGCCAGCCTGGCCGAACTGTCGCTGGTCCCGGAGCATCGGCGCGGGCACGGCGCCGGCTACGACGCGATCAACCACGGCACGATCGAGGTCGGCCGGTTACGCACCACCCTGGCACGCCTGCCCCTGCCTCGTGCCGCGGGCGGGCGGATCGCATTGGGCGTGGACGTGTCGCACTGGCTGCGCCCGGACGCCGCGTGCAGCCCCGAGCGGCTGTTCTGCCACACCTACGCCCGCGGCAAGGGCCAGGCCCAGATGATCCCCGGCTGGCCCTACTCGTTCGTCGCGGCGCTGGAGACCGGGCGCACCTCGTGGACAGCGGTCCTGGACGCGGTCCGGCTGGGACCCGCCGACGACGCCACCGCGGTCACCGCCGCCCAGCTACGCGCGGTCGTGGGCCGGATTATCGACGCCGGCCATTGGCAGCCCGCCGATCCGAGCATTCTGATCGTGGCCGATGCCGGCTACGACCTGCCCCGGCTGGCGTTCGTGCTGGCTGATCTGCCCGTCGAGGTGGTGGGCAGGATCCGTTCCGGCCGGGTGATGCTGCGGCCCGCACCGCCCCGGCGGCCGGGCGCGCCCGGCCGCCGGGCCAAGCACGGTGGGGTGTTCACGTTGGCCGATCCCGCCAGTTGGCACACCCCCGAGCACACCACCGGCACCGACACCACCCGCTATGGACACGCCCAGGCCCAGGCATGGGACCGGCTGCACCCACGCCTGACCCGTCGCGGCCCCTGGCTGGACCACGACGGTGAGCTTCCCCTGGTGGAGGGCACCGTGATCCGCCTGCAGGTCGAGCATCTGCCCGGTGATCGCGACCCCAAACCGGTCTGGCTGTGGTCCTCGGTCACCGGCGCCAGTGCCGAACTGGTCGACCTGCTCTGGCAGGTGTTCCTGCGCCGCTTCGACCTGGAGCACACCTTCCGGCTGTTCAAGCAGACCCTCGGGTGGACCCGTCCCAAGCTGCGCGCCCCGGAATCGGCTGACCGCTGGACCTGGCTGATCCTGACCGTCCACACGCAACTGCGACTGGCCCGCCCGCTGGCCGAGGATCACCGCCGCCCGTGGGAGAAACCAGTCACCGAGCCCCGCCGGTTGACTCCGGCTCGGGTTCGGCGGGGGTTTCGCAACCTGCACGCGACGACAACCCGCCCCGCAGCCGCACCGAAACCCTCCCGGCCTGGTCCTGGACGCCCAGCCGGCTCGACCAACCACCACCCCGCAACCCGCTACAACGTCGGCAAAACCGTCAAACGCGACCTCACCCTCGCGCAGCACCGCAACCACACAGGTTAAACAACAAGCTGAGTCCGTGAAGGGCCCCTTCACAGCCTTGCCGGGGTCGTGCGCCGCGGGGTCAGGTGGCGGTGGCGGGTTCGTCGAGGTAGCGGAGGATCCGCAGCAGCCCGCGTTCGTCCGGCGTGTGATCGTCGGCGCGGCAGGCGGTCAAGCGCCGGGTCACCTCGGCGCGGTCGAGGCCCGCGCCGATCAGGACCAGCTCGGTCCGCCGTCCTCCGGCGGGCCAGGCCGAGCGGTCGAGCCGGACGAACGAGCCGACGGTGTGCAGGCCGAACCGGGCCCGCGGGTCCGCCGAGCCGAGGTCCAGCGTCCCCTTCACCCGGTACAAGCCGGGCGGGCGGTGCTCCAGAAACGCCAGGAAACGCCGTGGGGACAACGGTTCTGCCGAGGTGAACGTGATGCTCTCGTACTGGGTGTGCAGATGCTGCGAGTGGTCGTGGTGATCGTCCGCGCGCAGGTCGTCGAAGGACAGCTGGCCGTAGGTCTCCCGCGGGCGCGGGTCGAAGAACAGCTGCGGGTCGACCCGGCCGTGGTCGGTCACCAGCAGGGGGACGCCCGGTGCGAACTCCTCGGCGACGGTGCGGACCCTGGCCAGCGCGTCCGCGTCGGCGCGATCGGCCTTGTTGAGGATCACCAGGTCGGCCAGGCGCAGGTGGTCGGCGAGTTCCGGGTGGCGGGTGCGGCGCGCCTCGAACTCCGCCGCGTCGACGACGGCGGCGAGCCCGCCGTAGCGGATGTCCGGGTTCTCGCTGGCGATCATCAGCCGCAGCAGGTCGCGGGGTTCGGCGATGCCGCTCGCCTCGACCACGATCACGTCGATGCCCGCCTCCGGCCGGGAAAGCCTGCCCAGCATGGCGTCCAGCCCGCTCGCATCGACCGCGCAGCACAGGCAGCCGTTGCCGAGCGAGACCATGGTGTCGACCTGCCCGGCGACCGCGAGCGCGTCGACGTTCACCCGGCCGAAATCGTTGACCACCACGCCGATCCGGGCGCCCTGGCGGTTCGCGAGCAGATGGTTGAGCAAGGTGGTCTTGCCCGCCCCGAGGAAGCCCGTGATCAGCACCACCGGAATCCGCTGCCTGCGCACTTGGCCCCTCCTCCGCACCGGCCGTCGAGCCTATCCTGCCCTCATTCGGAGGAATGGCCGGGACGGGACCGGTCTCGAAGGCGGAGAATGGCGGGCATGACCGCAATACTCGTCGCGCACGCCGGGAAGAACGGCGGCACGCGCGGGATCGCCGAGGCGATCGCCGGCGAGCTTCGGGAGTTCGGGCTGAGCGTGGACCTGCGGTCCGCGGGCGAGGTCTGCGAGGTGACGCCGTACCGCGCGGTGGTGGTGGGCAGCGCGCTCTACTACTGGCGCTGGCGGCCGGAGGCGGTGCGGCTGCTGGAGGAGCACACCGAGGCGTTGCGGGAGCGTCCGGTCTGGCTGTTCCACAGCGGCCCGTGCGGCCCCGGTGCGCAGCCGGCCCGGGTCAGCCTGCCCGCGCGGGTCGCCCTGCTGGCCGCCGCGATCGACGCCGAACGCACCGCGACCTTCGGCGGCCGGCTGGATCCCGCCACCGCCCGCGGCTTCGGCCGGCTGCTGGCCATGGGCCGGCGGGCCGGCGATTTCCGGGACTGGGACCGGATCCGGGCGTGGGCCCGGGACGTCGGACACGGGGTCCGCGCGCACGCCGAACTCTGACCGATGTCCGTGAAGGGCCCCTTCACGGACTCTGCGTCCAGGGTGTCGGCAAAGTCGGTGTGGAGGGCCCTGCGCAGTTGAGGAGGGCTGTGAAGGGCCCCTTCACGGACCCGAAACCGGCCGGGCAGCCACGGCTCTCTCTGCTGATCACGGGCCCTCGACCAACTTTGCCGGGGCCACTCTGAGTCCGTGAAGAGGCCCTTCACAGCTTCGCCGGCGACCGGGTCAGCTCTTCAGGCCGTGCTCGATCGCCTCGATGATCCGCGGCCGCAGCTGGGCCACGCTCACGATCGCGTCCACCGAGCCGACCTCCACGGCGCGCTCGATGCTGTGCACCCGGTCGAACTCCGCGGCCACCTCGCCGAGCTTCTCGGCGCGGACAGTGGCCCGCACCTCGGCCAGCTCGGCCGCGCGGGCGGCCCGTTCGGCGCCGCCCGCCTCGGCGACGAGGGCCTGCAGTTCGCTCACCCGCGGGTCGGTCGCGGTGCGGGTGGTGACCTCACCGGCGAACACCACCGCGGCGGCCGGGGCACCGCCCAGCACCGAGGCGAACGAGCCTTCCAGCGCCAGCACCGTCATGTTCGGGTTGAGTGCCTTGGAGAACACCACGAACGCACCGCCGTGGTAGCGGGAGATCACGGTGAACACGATCGGGCCCCGGAAGTTCACGACCGCGCGGCCGATTTCCGCACCGTACTCCAGCTGCAGTTTCCGCATCGACTCCGGCGAGCCGTCGAAGCCCGACAGGTTCGCCAGCACCACCAGCGGACGGTTGCCGCTGGCCGCGTTGATCGCGCGCGCCACCTTCTTCGAGGAGCGCGGGAACAGCGTGCCCGCGGTGTAGGTGTCCGGCCCGTCGTTGGGCGGGAACCCGCGTCGCGGGACCGGCTTCGACTCGATGCCCACCAGGCAGACCGGCCGTCCGCCGATGTGCGCGTCCTGCACCGCCGCGGTGTCCGCGTCCGCCATGCCCGCCCAGCGTTCCAGCACCGGATGGTCCTGATCGGACAGTGCGCGCAGCACGGTGCGGATGTCGAACGGCTTCTTCCGGTCCGGGTTGTGCTCGGCCGAGAAGATCTCGCCGACGCAGGTGAACTCGCTGCCGGGGATCGCGTGCGGGTAGGCCGACATGTCCCGGGTCACCGGGTCGTTCGTGACGGCCTGGCGCGGGCCGGTCTCGCCGGGCACGACGTAGGCGTGATCGTAGTGCGCCATCAGCACGTCGCGGGCCCCGGCCAGGTCGGGCGCCCAGTACTGCGCCTGCCCGTTCGGGCCCATCACGCGGTCGTACCCGCCGATGCCGAAGTTGTCCTCCGCGGAGACGCCACCGGAGAAGTCCAGGGACTGCTTGCCGGTCAGCACCATCGCCGAGTCCGGCGTCATCACCAGGATGCCCTTGGTGTGCATGAGCATCGTCGCCTCGGCGTTCCAGTACGGCTGGCCACCCACGGTGATCCCGGAGATGACGATGTTGATCTCGCCGCCGTCCTGGGTGAACTCGACGATCCGCTTGAGCGCGGCGGCGATCCAGTCCATGTTCTCCACCCCGGAGTCCATGGAGATCTTCGCCCCGGCCGAGAGCGCGAACCACTCCACCGGCACCCGCAGCCGCTCGGCGAGGTCGAGGGCGCCGATGATCCGCGCGCACTCGGGCTCGGCGAGCGCGCCCAGTGCCTTCGTCGGGTCACCGAGCAGCACCACCCGCCGGACGCCCTCGGGCACCCGTGCGGTCGGCGTGCTGACCACCCCGGCGACGATGCCCGCCGTGTTGCGGCCCTTCGGCCGGTCCACCGGCACCAGCGCGCCGGTGTCGTCGAGATCGTGCTCGGCGAAGCCGCCCGCGCCGGCGAGCAGTTCGGTCAGCTCGTACGGGTAGACGGTGTCCCGCCGGGCGGCCCGCAGCACCTTCTGCCGGTAGTCGTCCAGCGGCTGCACCGGCTCCGGATCGGGGGTGCCGACGGTGAGCCGCGCACCCGAGCCGACCTCGTTGCGGATGGTCACCGCGACGTCGGCCAGCTCCCCGGTCTCCGGGTTCCGCCGGCGCGCCAGGAACAGGATTTCCTCCAGCCCGGCGCCCGCGGTGGTGGGCAGCACCCGCGAGGCGAGCAGGTGCAGCTCCTCGGTGGTCAGCTCGCTCGGCGGCCACACGTAGACCACGATCCGGTTGGTGTCGAAGCGTTTCCGCGCCGGGCGCTGCGACTGCACGGAACGGATCGCGGTGAGGCACGCGGCCAGCACGTCCTCGGCCGCGGGCAGCGCCACCAGCCGCCCGTCCGTCTCACGCAACGGGGTGAGGTCGCGCACCTGCGCCATCGCGACCAGCCGCTCGTCGGCCGGGTTGGTCTTCGCGGCGCAGTTGAACAGGTACACCTCCTCGTCCGCCGACGGCAGCCGGGTCAGGTCGAACTCCTGCAGCCGCTCCAGCTGCATCCGCTCGGCCACCCGCGGGTGCAGCCCGCGGATCAGCCGGTCCTCGGCGAAGGCGCCCTCGGCGGTGCGGCGGAAGGTGAAGTGGTGGTGCATCACCGCGCCGCCGCCACCGGCCACCGTGGCGGTGATCCGGCCGAGGTGCGCGGGCAGCGGCTGCGCGGCGAGCGCCGCTTCCAGCCGCGCGGCCATCGCGTCGCCGTCGGGCTGGTCGGCCCAGCGCAGGTAGACGTCCGCGACGACCGGGCCGGTCGCGTCCGCGGACAGCTCGGCCAGCGCCCGCATCGCGTCGGGCAGCTGCGGGAAGTCGACCGCGGTGGTGAGCACCCGCGCCGGCTCACTGTGCTCGGCGGTGACGAACGCGCAGCCGGCCACCGTGCGGCCGCGCACCTCGGACAGGGTCTTGTTGCCGTAGTAGCGCCGGGTCAGCACCTCCAGCAGCGGCGCCGGATCGGCGCCGGGCCGTCCGATGCGCTGGCCGAGCAGCCGGACCAGCGGCTCGGAGCTGGCCACCATGGCGGCGATCCGCTCCGCGCGGTCCGCCGCGTCCGGGTTGCTGTCCAGGTGCCGCAGATGCCCGCGTACGTCCGCGTACACCTCCGCGCGCGCCCGGCGCAGCATCGGCTGCGCGAACCAGCGGAAAACCACCCCACGGGCGAGGTCGCTGACCGCTGGGAACCGCAGCTGGGTGGCCGCGACCAGGTGCTCCAGCGCCAGGCCCGCCTCCTCGCGCAGCGCGCCGGTAGGCGGGGCCTCGGTCAGCCAGGCCCGCAGCAGGGCGGACACGATCGCGACGTCGCCGGCCGAACGCTGCTGGGCCAGGAAGATGCGGAAGACCGCCTCCTCCAGCGCCTGCGTGCGATCCAGCTCGCCGACGCCGTAGTGGGCGAGCACGCGGCGCAGCCGGGCCTGGAACTTCTCCGGCAGCCCGGCCCGCTCCACGTCGAGGCTCTGCAGGTAGGTGTGGAAGTACTCGCGCGAGCTGTGCACGTGGCCGGTCCCGCCGAGATCGTCGGCCGCGGGCTTGGTGCGGCTCAGCTCGGACAGATCGGCGAACATCCGCAGCAGCACCACTTCGTGCTCGATCGCGGGGCCTGCGTCCGGCTCGGCACGCGCGGCCAGGTACCCGGCGAGCACGCGGCCCTCGTCATGCGGATCCGCGTCGAAGCCGAGCAGCAGCCCGGCCAGATCCCCCCGGCCGCGCTCGGCCCGGACCCGCGCGGTCACGGCGGGTTCGGCGGGCAGGTCGATCTCCGCGATCTGGGCGTGCTCCACGGTTTCGGCCGCGTCGTCCTCGGCCAGCGGTTCGAGCCGAAGCAGCGGGGCGCCGGTCTCCACCTGGCTGCCCACCGACACCGGCAGCTCCTTGACCCGGGCGCGGAACGGCGCGCGCAGCACCGTCTCCATCTTCATGCTCTCCAGCACGAGCACCGGGGCGCCCGCCTCGACCTCGTCGCCCGCCGCGAGCGGGGTGGCGACCACCAGCGCGGGGGCGGGGGAGCGGACCACGCCGCCCTCGTCGAGGCTGACGCGGTGCGTCACGCCGTCGACCTCGACCAGGTGGGTCGGCCCGTGCGTGCCGGTGACCAGCCGGAACCGCGTGCCGTTCACGGTGATCTGGCCGCTGTGCTCGTCGAAGCGCTCGATCTCGACGTCGGCCGGGTGCACCTCGCCGCCGCCGCTGAGGCCGACCCGGAACCGCTTCGGCCCGATGCGGGCCACGGTGACCCGGTAGGACACGCCGCGCAGCTTGAGGTCCAGCGGACGGCCGCTCTCGTGCCGCGCCTGCGGACGGCCGCCGCGCGCGGTGGACAGCAGCCGCTGCAGGCCGGCCTCCTCCTCGTCCTGGTAGGCCTCGATCGCCGCGGCGGCCAGCGCCACCGCCGAATGCCGGGTGGTGACCAGCCCGCCCTCGCCGCGGACGCGGTCGATCCAGCCGGTGTCCGCGCTCGCGTCGAGCACCGCGGGCTGGTCGAGCAGGTCCAGCACGAAGCTCTTGTTGGTCGCACCGCCCTCGATCAGCACGGAGGTCTCGCGCATCGCCCGGCGCAGCCGCGCCAGCGCCTGGTCCCGGTCGGCGCCGTAGGCGATGATCTTGGCGATCATCGAGTCGAAGTCGGCCGGGATGGTGTCGCCCTCGCTCACCCCGGTGTCCACGCGGATGCCCGGCCCGGCGGGCAGCAGCAGCCGCGCGATCCGGCCGGGGGAGGGGGCGAAGTCGCGGTCCGGGTCCTCGGCGTTGAGCCGGGCCTCCACCGCGTGCCCGGCCTCGGCCGGCTGCGGGCCGGTCAGCTTCCCGCCGCCGGCCACGTGCAGCTGCAGCCGGACCAGGTCGGTGCCGGTGGTCAGCTCGGTGATCGGGTGCTCCACCTGGAGACGGGTGTTGACCTCCAGGAAGGCGAACAGCTTCTCGCCCGGGTGGTAGAGGAATTCCACGGTGCACGCGCCGCGGTAGCCGACCGCGACCGCGAGCCGCTCGGCGGAGGCCTTCAGCTCCGCGGTCTGCGCCGGGGCGAGCACCGGCGAGGAGGACTCCTCGATGATCTTCTGGTTGCGGCGCTGCACGGAGCAGTCGCGGACGCCGAGCGCCCACGCCGTCTCGCCGTCGGAGATCACCTGGACCTCGACGTGCCGCGCGCCGGTGACGAGCCGCTCCAGGAACACCACGCCGCTGCCGAACGCGCGCAGCGCCTCCTGGCTGGTGCGTTCGTAGGCCTCGGCCAGCTCCTCGCCCGAGGACACCTTGCGGATGCCGCGCCCGCCCCCGCCCGCGGTGGCCTTGAGCATCAGCGGGTAGCCGATCCGCTCGCCGGCGCGCAGCGCCTCCTGGAGCGTGGCCACCTCGCCCCCGCTCCACGGCGCGACCGGGACGCCGACCTCCTCGGCGATCAGCTTGGCGCCGATCTTGTCCCCGAGCCGGCGCATCGCGTCCGCGCTCGGCCCGACGAAGGTGATCCCGAGCTTCTCGCACAGCTGCGCGAACGCCGGGTCCTCGGCCACGAAGCCCCAGCCGACCCAGGCCGCGTCGGCCCGGGTCTCGGCCAGCGCGGTCTCCAGCTTGGCCAGATCCAGGTACGGGCGGGCGGACGCGGGCCCGAGCGGATAGGCGACGTCGGCCTCACGCACGAACGTCGCGGTGGCGTCCGCGTCGGTGTAGAGCGCGATCGTCTCGATCCGCTCACCGGTCTCCGCGGAGAGATCCCGGACCGCATGGATCAGCCGCATCGCGGCCTCCCCGCGGTTGACGATGGCGACACGATTGAACACGGACTGAGCCTCCCAAAATAACCCCGGAACACCACGCGCGGCGGCGGCGCCGGGCTTGCCGGACCACCGCCTGTGCCGTCTTACACACTGCTCCTAGGGCACCGCTCGGCGCACTGTTCCGGATGACGCATGCCGCGCCTGCCGGATTGTAGGAACCCGCCAAATCCTCCTGCGGACACCGGCCCGCAAGCCCGTTTCACGCGCGGTATGCCACAAATCACGCTGGTATGAACCATGGCGCGGCGAGCGCCTGACGATCGGCTGAATCCCCGATGTCCGGCGGTCGCGGGAGCGGTCCGGGCGGCCCAGTCGGCGCGGGCTCCGCCGGTCACACTTCCTTGTGACCCTTGACACACCATCGGGGCACCCCTACCTTACGTCGGTAATCGATTTCCCGACGCGGGCACGGCCGGGGGGCTGGTCATGGGCGACGGCGGAGTGCTGGTCGAGCTGGCCGGTGTCGGGCGGACCTACGGCGGGGTGCGTGCGCTGCGCTCGGTGGACCTCACCGTGCGCGAGGGGGAGGTGCACGCCCTGCTCGGGGAGAACGGGGCGGGCAAGTCCACCCTGCTGAAGATCCTCTCCGGGCAGGTCGCGCCCGGGTCCGGGGTGGTCCGGATCGGCGGCAGGCCGGTCCGGTTCACCCGCCCCGGGCACGCGCGCCGCGCCGGGGTCGCGATGATCCACCAGGAACTGGACCTGGTGCCCGCGCTTTCCGTGGCGGAGAACGTGTTCCTCGGCCGGGAGCCGCACACCCGCCGGGGCACGCTGGACCGGCCGCGGATGGCCGCGCGGACCCGGCGGGTGCTCGCCCGGTGCGGGGTGGATCTCGATCCGCGGGTCCCGGTGGACCGGCTGCGCACCGGTGAGCAGCAGCTGGTCACCATCGCCAAGGCGGTCTCGCTGGACGCCCGGATCCTGCTCATGGACGAGCCCACCTCGGCGCTTTCGCCGCGTGAGGTCGACCGGTTGTTCGCGGTGGTCGGGCAGCTCCGCCGGGACGGGGTGGCGATCGTCTACGTGTCGCACCGGATGGACGAGATCGGCCGGATCGCGGACCGGGCCACCGTGCTGCGCAACGGCGCGGTGGTCGCCGAGTTCGCGGCCGGGGAGCTGACCGCGGAACGGGCGGCGGAGGCGATGGTGGGCCGGCCGGTGGACCAGATGTTCCGTGCCTCCGGCGGGTCCGGCGTGGGTACCGCGGACGTGCTGCGGGTGGAGGATTTCGCCGTGCGCGCGCGACCGGGGCGTCGCGAGCCGGACGGGATCACGTTGTCGGTGAAGGCCGGGGAGATCGTCGGGCTCGCCGGATTGCTCGGCGCGGGGCGCACGGAGCTGCTCGAAGCCTTGTACGGGGCGTCTGGCTCGATCCCGGTGCGAGGACGGATCTTCGTGCGTGGCAAGGAATTTCGGCCACGGTCGCCGCGTCGCGCGCTGCGCGCCGGGCTGGCGTTCGTGCCCGAGGACCGGCGGATCGCCGGGCTCGCGCTGGAGCATTCCGTGGTGGCGGGCACCGTGCTGTCCATTGTGGACAGGCTGGCCCGGTTCGGGCTGGTGTCCGCTCGCCGCGAGCGCGATGCGGCGAAGCGCGCGGCGGACCGGCTGGGGGTGCGCGCGGATTCGCTGTCCGTCCCGGTCGGCTCGTTGTCCGGCGGGAATCAGCAGAAGGTCGTGCTGGGCCGGGCGTTGCTGACCGAGCCCGCGCTGCTGTTGCTCGACGAGCCGACCCGCGGCGTGGACGTGGGCGCGAAGGCGGAGATCTACCGGTTGCTCGGCGAGACCGCGCGGACCGGCGTCGGCGTGCTGCTCGCGTCGTCCGAACCTGCCGAGCTGGTCGGTGTGTGCGACCGGGTAGTGGTGCTGCGCGATGGACGCAGCGTGGCCGAACTGGACACGGCGACGGCCGGCGAGGCGGATCTGCTCGCCGCCTCGATGGGCGAGATACCGGCGGGAGGGCCGAAATGACCGCGCGGGGCGTGCTGGCCGTGGTGTTCCGGTTACAAAGCGTCTTCGGGCTGGTAATCGTATTCGCCGCGGCGATTGTGTTCTCCCCGCGCCGGGGCGGGGATCTGGTGTTCCTGGACAGCCAGAACCTGTTCAACGTGGTGCGCGCGATCTCCGAGATCGGCATCATCGCGGTCGGCATGACGCTGGTGATCCTGGTCGGCGGGATCGACCTGTCGGTCGGCTCGGTCGTCGGGCTGGCCAGCGTGGGTGCCGCCGAGCTGCTCACCTCCGGCTGGGGTCTGGTGCCCGGGGTGCTGACGATCCTCGCGGTGGGCCTGGTCTTCGGGGTGGTGCAGGGGATCGCGAGCGCGCGGTTCCGGATCCAGGCGTTCATCGTCACGCTCGCCGGGATGCAGATCGCGCGGGGCCTGGCCCGGATGTGGTCCGGCGGGGAGGGCGTGTCGATCACCTACGGCGACGGGCCAGGCCAGGCACCGGTGCCGTTCTCGCTGCTGGGCGAGCGCACTTTCGGCGGCGTGGTGCCGATCCCGGCGCTGATCTTCGCCGCCATCGCCGCGCTTGCCGTGCTGCTGTTGCGGTCCAGTGCGTTCGCCCGGCACGTGTATGCGATCGGCGGCAACGAAAAGGCCGCCGTGCTGTCCGGGGTGCCGGTCACCCGGGTGAAGATCCTGGTCTTCGGGCTGTGCGGCCTGCTCGCCGCGGTGGCCGGCATCGTGCACGCCGGGCAGCTCAACTTCGGCGGCCCGAACGACGGCACCGGCTACGAGCTGAACGCGATCGCCGCCGTGGTGATCGGCGGCACCAGCCTCACCGGCGGGCGCGGCTCGGTGTCCGGCACCGTGGCCGGCGCGCTGCTGGTCGGCGTGCTCGACAACATCCTCCAGCTCAACGACATCGACTCGAACGTGCAGCTGATCGTGGTCGGCGTGGTGATCGTGCTCGCCGCGGGTGTGCAACGGCTGCGCCCGGCCATCGCGTGAGCACGCGTCGGAAAGGGGAACGCATGTCCGCAACCACCCGCCACGGGGCGGCCGTCGCCGGACTGGTCCTCGTCTCGGCCCTCGCCGCCTGCGGCACCACGCACGAGAACGCGCCCGGCGCGGCTTCGGCGGGCGCCCCGCCGGCCCGGGCCTGCCAGGGCACCGGCGGCAAGTACACCATCGGGATGAGCCAGGCGAACCTCTCCGAGCCCTACCGGGTCCGGATGGACGACGACATCCGCCGTGCCGCGGCCGGCGTCGGCCAGTTCACCGTGCACTTCGCCGATGCCGCGCAGGACAACGCGAAACAGGTCGAGCAGGTCAACACCTTCCTCACCCAGAACATCGATCTGCTGATCATCAGCCCGAACGAGGCCACGCCGCTGACCGCGGTGGTGCACAAGGCTTACGCGCAGGGTATTCCGGTACTGGTGCTGGACCGCAAGGTGGACGGCGAGGGCTACACCTCGTTCATCGGCGCGGACAACGTGGACATCGGCCGTCAGGCAGGCCGGTTCTTCGCGGACACCCTGCTGCCCCACGGCGGGAAAGTGGTGGAGCTGAGGGGGCTCGCCGGGTCCACTCCGGCCAAGGAACGCAGTGCCGGTTTCGACCAGGGTATCGCCGGGCACGGCATCACCGTGGCCGGCACCGCGGACGCGGATTGGTTGCGGGACAAGGGACAGCAGCAGGCCGACGCGCTGCTGAAGGCGCATCCGGACGCGCAGGCGTTGTTCTCCGCGAACGACCCGATGGCCGAGGGCGCGCGGATCGCCGCGCAGAACGCCGGGCGGGCCGATCTGCCGATCACCGGGATCGACGGCCTGCCCGTGCCCGAGGGCGGGATCAAGGCCGTGGAAGCCGGACGGCTCTCGGCCACCTTCGTCTACCCGACCGGCGGCGCCGAGGCGATCGCCGCGGCGAAGAAGCTCCTGCTCGATTGCCGGCAGGTGCCGAAACAGCAGACCCTGCCCACTCGCCTGGTCACCCGCGCCGACGCGGCCCAGGTCTACACCGACTTGAACCGGAGCTGAGCACCATGGCGCGAATCGGCCTGATCGCCGTCTCGGACGGGCGGGAGCACGTGCACCGTCGCAACACCGGATTCATCCAGTCCAAAATGGACGCTTTCGCGGCAGCGCTCGCCGCGGCCGGGCACGAGGTGGTCGCCGGCGGGCTGGTGGCCGCGAACACCACCGCCACCACCGCGGCCCGTTCGGTCGCCGCGGCAGGCGTCGAGCTCACCGTGCTCTACTACGCGGTCTGGGCGTTCCCGCAGTTCACCATGCTCGCCGCGGACGCGACGCCGGGGCCGCTGCTGCTGGTCGCGAGTACCGATCCGGCGGAACCGGGCCTGGTCGGGATGCTCGCCGCGGGCGGCGCACTGGACCAGATCGGCCGGGCGCACACCCGGTTGTGGGGCGCTCCCGGCGATGCCGGGCTGATCGAGGACGTCGGCGCGCAGGCGCGGGCCGCGGCCGCGGTGGCCGCGCTGCACGGGTCGACGTTCGGCCGGTTCGGCGGGCGTCCGATGGGGATGAACACCGCGGTCGCCAACACCGACCAGTGGATGCGCACGTTCGGCGTGGACGTCGAGGAGATCGATCAATACGAGCTGGTGCGCCGCGCGGAGTCCGGCGACCTCGCCAAGGAGGCCGGGCGCGGGCGGGAATGGCTGGAGCGGTACGCCACGGTGCACTACGACGGCGACCGGCTCACTCCCGAGCTGCTGGAGCGGCAGCTGCGGCTCTACCTCGCGGTGCGCGACGTGGCGGCTGAACGCCACCTGGACTTCTCCGGGATCAAGGCGCAGCCGGAGCTGACCGAGCACTTCGCCACCGCCGACGTCGCCGAGGCCCTGCTCAACGACCCGTACGACTGGAACGGTCCCAAGCCCGTGCACGTCACGGCCACCGAGGCGGACATGGACGGCGCGCTCACCATGCAGCTGCTGCACCTGATTACCGGGACACCGGTGCTGTTCGCGGACGTGCGGCACTACCACCCGGACCGGGACGTGTGGGACCTGTGCAACTCCGGTCAGCACGCGACCTGGTTCGCCGCGCGCAGCGACGACCCGGCGGAGAACCTGGCGAAGGTGCACCTCTATCCGGAGGTGTTCTTCTTCCCGGCGGGCGGGGCCTCGGTCCAGCACATCGCCGCGCCGGGCGAAATGACGCTGGCCCGGCTGAGCCGGCTCGACGGCGAATACCGGCTGCAGCTGATGCTCGGCGAGTTCGAGCGGTTCGACGAATCCACCACCGCCGAGCTGGTCTCGCGGTCCACTCCGGAATGGCCGCACGCGTTCGCGCGGCTCGACGTGCCCGCGGCCACCTTTCTGTCCGGTTTCGGCGCCAACCACGTGCACGCGGTGCCCGGCGACCGGCGGCGGGAGGTGCGCGTGGCGGCCGCCCGGATCGGCGTGCGGCTGGAAGAATGGCGCAGGTAGCCGCCCTCCGGGCCGGCGCACCGCCGGCGCACCGCTCGCGCGTTTGCCCGTTCGTGTCGTTTTAGTTGCCCTCCCGGTGACCATCTGAGAGATCTGTCTCCACCAAAGGGGTGAAAGATCGCGAGCGGTGCAGCTTCTTCTCTCACGTGGGGTTACCTATGAAAGGAGAAACTCATAAGTAAACCGGTGCATGCGAAGGAGGTGGCGGACGTGGGTATCGAGCCACCGGTCGTCCGCGCGACGGTCATTTTCGGACTGCGTACGTTCGGGGCGGTTCCGCTCCCGGTGCGTGCCGACCTGGAGTACGACGCGGCGGACCCGTACGCCGTGTCCGTCGGCTACCACGCCGGCGCCGGGGTGGTGCGCTGGCTGTTCGGGCGGGATCTGCTCGCCGACGGCCTGCTGGCGCCTGCCGGGGACGGCGACGTCCGGGTGCGGCCCGCCGCCGACGAGAGCCAGGTCCTGGTGGAGCTGAACGCGCCGGACGGGTCTGCCGTGCTGGAGGCCGAGGCGGCCGAGCTGGCCGATTTCCTCGACCGTACCTACGACGAGGTGCCCTTCGGCGACGAGGCACTCTGGTTCGACTTCGACCGGGAACTGTCGAAACTGGCTATGCGCGACTGACCATTCGCCCGAGATGCGACTCCGGCCGCGCGGGGTTTCCGGCCCTGTGGCGACCGGGTGAGTTCGCGGGAATGACTGACGGGACGGTCCAGCGTTCCGCAGGTCGGGCCGAACAAAGGCGTGTGCATTCCGCGGCCGGTTTCCGGCCTTTCGGCCCCCTGGCGGGCGTCGCCCGCACTGGGGCGGAGGCGGGCTGTCGGCAGTCCCGCTTGACGCGTGAAGAAGTCTTCGTCACCGCGAAGCCGGTCAACGATCCGTACCGCCGCGGTTGACCTCTCCTGATCCCTCGCCCCCGCTGCCCCTCGCCCGGCCGGGTGAACCGGCCCGGTATCGTCCCGCCGGTGGTGGAGGCGGTTTTCGGCGCGGCACGGCGAGGCCTGCCGGCGGTACTGGGGCTCGTGCTGGCGCTGGCCGCCTCGGCCTGCGTTGCCTCGGACGCGGCCGTCGGGCGGGTCGGCGACGTGGTGCGCACGGCCTCGGGACTTGTGCGGGGCACGGTCGCCCCGGATCACCGCCTGTTCCAAGGCATTCCCTACGCCGCTCCGCCGGTCGGCGAGCGGCGGTGGCAGCCGCCGGCGCCCGCCGCGGCGTGGCCGGGGGAGCGGGACGCGGCGAAACCCGGCCCGCGCTGTCCCCAGGCACCGGCCGGGGCCACGGCGACGAGCGAGGACTGCCTCACCGTGAACGTCTGGACCCCGGCCGCCGGAGCCACCGCCCGTCCGGTGCTGGTCTGGCTGCACGGCGGCGCGTTCGTCAACGGCGGTGGCGACCGCTACGACGCGCGGCGCCTGTCGACCCGCGGCGACGAGGTCGTGGTCACGGTCAACTACCGGCTGGGCGCGCTCGGCTTCCTCGCCGATCCGGCGCTCGACACCCAGCCGGGCAACTACGGGTTCCTCGACCAGCAGCAGGCCTTGCTCTGGGTGCGCGACAACATCGCGGCCTTCGGCGGGGACCCGGCCGCGGTGACCATCGCCGGGGAGTCCGCGGGCGGGATGTCGGTGTGCGATCACCTGGTGGCCCCGGGTTCGCGCGGGCTGTTTCGCGCCGCGATCATCCAAAGTGGACCCTGTGGGCAGCAGGCGACGCTGGCGGACGCGGAAAGGACGAGCGTCGCGTACGCGGCTGCGCACGGCTGCCGGGACCGGGCCACCGCAGCGGCCTGCCTGCGCGCGCTGCCGCCCGGGAAGCTGCTCGACGCGCCCCGGTACGCCTCCCTCGCCGGGATCGAGCTTCCCGGACCGGTCACCGGCGGCTCCGTCCTGCCGCAAGCGCCGCCGGAGGGCATCCGCCACGGCGCAGCCGCCCCGGTACCGGTGCTGCTGGGCACGACGCACGACGAGTTCACCTACTTCCTCGCCGAAGAGACCGCCTCCAGCGGGCAGCCGATCACCCGGCACGGTTATCCCGAGGCTCTGCGCCGGGTCTTCCCGGACGCGGCGGCGGTGGTCGCCGAATATCCGGTGGACGCGTTCAGCGGCAACGCTTCCCTCGCCTATGCGGCGACCGTCACCGACTCCGTCTTCGCCTGCCCGGCCGCTCGGATGGCCGCCGCCCTGCCGTCCACATCGACGTACGAGTTCGCGGACCCGGCCCCACCGGGTGCGAAGGAAGTGTCCACACCGTTCCCGCTCGGTTCGCCGCACACCGCCGAGCTGTCGTACTTGTTCGACATCGACG